>NZ_JALNLQ010000006.1:0-267607 GCF_023337835.1 Lysinibacillus sp. Bpr_S20 | reverse complement strand
CAGGATCAAACTCTCCATAAAAAGAAATTTGATTAGCTCAAATTGTTTTGCTGGCATCATGTTTGATGTCCAAAATTGTGTTTTGTTCACTAACTCAAGGTTAGCTACTAAAAACTTTATTGATTACGTTTTGCTTGTTCAGTTTTCAAGGTTCATAAGGTCGCTTTCAAGCGACAACTTCTACATCATACTATATAAAAATACGAATGTCAATAAGTTTTTTGGAGCGGGTGATGAGAATCGAACTCACGACATCAGCTTGGAAGGCTGAGGTTTTACCATTAAACTACACCCGCAAAGAAATAATATTTTTTTAAAATGGCGCGCCCGACAGGAGTCGAACCCATAACCTTCTGATCCGTAGTCAGACGCTCTATCCAATTGAGCTACGGGCGCATATTATATATATTCATAAATCGACTTGGTGCGGCCGAGAGGACTTGAACCTCCACGGGGTTGCCCCCACTAGGCCCTCAACCTAGCGCGTCTGCCGTTCCGCCACGACCGCATTCAATTAGGAACTTTCTTATTATACTACGATAATCCAAAAAGTCAACCTTTTTCCTTAAAAAGATGAGCCATGAAGGACTCGAACCTTCGACCCTCTGATTAAAAGTCAGATGCTCTACCAACTGAGCTAATGGCTCAAATTAAGAAATGAATGGCTGGGGTACTAGGATTCGAACCTAGGCATGACGGAATCAAAATCCGTTGCCTTACCGCTTGGCTATACCCCAATAAGTGGCGGTCCCGACCGGGATCGAACCGGCGATCTCCTGCGTGACAGGCAGGCATGTTAACCGCTACACCACGGGACCAATATTACTATATTTTTATGAATTAAACTAATGAAATGACCCCTACGGGATTCGAACCCGTGTTACCGCCGTGAAAGGGCGGTGTCTTAACCACTTGACCAAGGGGCCATGGCTCCGAAGGCAGGACTCGAACCTGCGACAACCTGATTAACAGTCAGGTGCTACTACCAACTGAGCTACTTCGGAATAATTCATATTTTGTCGTCGTTATCTTGTCGACTTTTACTATTATATAGACATCTATAACGAACGTCAACCCTTTTTTATTATTTTTTTATTCCACTAATGTTAAACGCCCTAAACACTTGCTACAACAGTATCTCTCCACATTCATCTTAATTTTCCTTACATATAATTGTTGGCATTTTACACATGTATATGTATAAAGTCGACGTTGTTTTTTTCTAGATGTTTTAGGGATTTGCAATACTGAGCAAAAACGAGGAGCATTTACTTTTACTAATAACTCTCGAAAATCTTTGTCTCGATGCTGATATCCCTTGCCTTCCAAATGTAAATGATAATGACATAATTCGTGTCGAACTATACCTTCTATTTCGCTAATACCATACAATTCATAAGCTTTTGGATTAACTTCAATATTGTGCGATTGCAAAAGATAACGTCCACCTGTTGAACGCAGCCTTGGATTAAAATATGCTCGATGCATAAATGGCTTCAAGAAACTCTCTAATGATATTCGATTAACAAGATTTTGTAGTTCCTCATTGTTCATATCGTATCACCTCTAACAATAAGAATACCACACTGCATAGTATGAACAGTGTGGTATAAATTTATCCTGCATTAATAGACAGTAATTTTTCTGTACTGAAGGTGCAAGACGCCTACCTTGAATTAGCACCAGGGAAGTACGGCAGTTTACAAACCACCCGAAAAGGGATTCGTGAAAGTTCTTTCCATTACTTCGGTTTTTTTTTCGTTGCTTTGGAATTTCTTTCTGTCGCCTTAGCGATTCTTTCCGTTACTTCGGGGGTTCTTTCCGTCGCTCGTATCACTTCGAAGATTAATAATCAGCGAGATGAAGTCCCCCGTTTATTTTGCTTCGATCGTTTGATCTTTGGGTTGTAGCATTGTTAATGAAATGCGCCCTTTATTAACATCTATTTGTTCTACCCAAACTGTCACAATGTCACCGAGAGCAACAACCTCTAATGGATGTTTAATACGTCTTTTTTGTAATTTCGAAATATGCACAAGCCCATCCTGCTTCACGCCAATATCTACAAATGCTCCGAAATCAACTACGTTTCTCACCGTACCTTGCAATTCCATCCCAACTTGTAAATCCTCCATTTTTAATACATCGGTTTTCAACAAAGGCTGAGGGAATGCATCACGTGGATCGCGACTTGGTTTCATTAATGTATCCACAATATCCTGTATTGTGACAACTCCAACATCTAAAACTTCACCTAATTTTTCTACATCTAATTTTGCAATGGCTTCCTCTGCCTTCTGCGTCCCAAGCTCTTTTTTATCAATTTGTGCTACCTCTAAAATCTGCTCGGCTACACTATAGCTTTCAGGGTGAATGCCCGTAGTGTCAAATGCATTTTTGGCTCCGGGTACACGTAAGAACCCAATTGCTTGTTCATACGTTTTGGCACCAAGTCGTGGGATTTTCTTTAGCTGAGCACGAGTAGTAAATTGTCCATTTTCCTCTCGAGCCTTCACAATATTCTCCGCAACCGTTTTAGATAATCCAGAAACGTATTGCAATAGCGAAGCTGAGGCTGTATTAACATCAACACCAACTTGGTTAACAGCTGTCTCTACTATAAATGTTAAGGACTCCGTCAATTTTTTTTGAGAGACATCATGCTGATACTGACCTACTCCAACTGCTTTCGGCTCAATTTTTACTAGCTCCGACAATGGATCCTGCAAGCGACGTGCAATAGAAACCGCACTACGCTGTTCTACCTGTAAATCAGGAAACTCTGCACGGGCAATTTCAGAAGCTGAATAAACAGATGCCCCTGCTTCATTGACAATAACATAGGCCGTATCAGTTTTAAGCTCATTCAATACATCCGCTATAAATTGTTCTGTTTCGCGTGAGGCAGTGCCATTACCAATAGCTATTATAGTAATTGGGTATTTTGCTAAAATCTCTTTCACAACGGCTTTTGATTTTGCTACATCTGGCTTTGGCGGATGTGGATAAATGGCTGTAACCTCTAGCATTTTCCCAGTTTCATCTACAACAGCTAACTTACAACCTGTACGGTACGCGGGATCAACACCCAATACATATTTCCCTTTCATTGGAGGCTGTAGTAAAAGATTACGTAAATTTTCAGAGAAAATGTGGATTGCCTGTGCCTCTGCTTTTTCTGTCAGTTCATTTCGCAACTCGCGTTCTATAGAAGGCTGAATTAAACGCTTGTACGAATCCTCTATCGCTAGCTTTACTTCGGCAATTGCCGGTGAAGAACCTGTAGCGGGAATCCATTCCTTCCACATAATCATTAATACTCGATCGATTGGCACTTGGATTGCCACTTTTAAGATGTCTTCTTTCTCGCCACGATTTACAGCTAAAATACGGTGTGGGACAATACGATTTACCGGCTCTTCATATTCGTAATACATTTCGAAAACATTTTTTTCGTCCGCCTCTGCATTCTTGACACTTGTTGTGAGTACTCCATCTTTCCATGAATACGTACGAATTTTTTCACGGATTGCCGCTTCATCAGCAAAGCGCTCTGCTAAAATATCTCGAGCCCCAGCTAACGCATCCTCAATATTGGCAACATGCTCCTCATCTACGAAAGCCATTGCTAATTGTTCTAAATCATCACTACGATACTCTAATAGAAGATCCGCAAGAGGTTCTAATCCTTTTTCTTTTGCTATAGTCGCCTTTGTTCGGCGTTTTTGTTTATAAGGTCGATATAAATCCTCTACACGCTGCAAAACAGTTGCTGCTTGAATAGCTTGTTCTAATTCAGGTGTTAGTTTATCTTGTTCGTGAATTAATCGTATAACCTCTTCTTTACGTTGTTCAAGTTGCTGTATGTAGTGATAACGATCCTCTACAGCTTTAATCTGTACCTCATCAAGGGATCCAGTAGCTTCTTTTCGATAACGTGCTATGAATGGCACGGTGTTCCCTTCTTCTAATAATTTAATAACAGCATCGGCTTGACCTGGCTTAATAGCTACATCCTTTGCAATGAGCTGTAAAATTTGCTTTTGTTCCACATCATCACTACCTTTTTTCTTTTCATTTTACCATTACACTTTACTAAAATTGCAAAAAAATAGTCTACTCTGAATGGAGAGTAAACTATTTATTAAAGAAGGGGCTGTTTTGCCTCACCCTTCGTCGTATAACGCTTTAACGTCTTGAAGCATACTATACAAAGCCCCTCGCTCAGAGCGAAACATTATCACTGACTAAGATAGATTCCTGTAATTTTTTGATTGCTTTCCTTTGTATTCTTGATACATGCATTTGAGAAATGCCTAATCGTTCCCCAACTTCTTTTTGTGTGAGTTGCTCTAAATATGTAAGCTGAATAATTTCTCTTTCTCTCTCATCTAAAGACTTCATAGCATCAGAAACAATCATTCTTTTATTGGTCATTTCAAAACCGTCATCTTCTTTACCCATAATATCAAATAAAGTTACTGTACTACCGTCAGAATCTGACTCTATGGAATGATCCATAGAAAGAGCATGGTAACTACGGCTCATCTCCATAGCCTCTAAAACTTCTTCTTCTTCCACTTCTAATCGATCCGCGATTTCCTTAATAGACGGAGAGCGCTGCAACTCAATTGTCAACGCTTCTACTGTTGTTTTAATTCGCGGACCTAATTCTTTTATCCGTCTTGGTACATGAACATCCCAGGTTTTATCACGTAAAAACCGTTTAATTTCCCCAACAATCGTTGGTACTGCAAATGCTTCAAAGCTTCGACCAACTTCAGGATTAAAACGTCTTATAGCACCTAGCAATCCTAGCATACCTACTTGAGTAATATCCTCATAATGAGATTTACCATTCGAATATTTGCGCGCAATGGATTCAACTAAATATCGATAATGCATTACTAAATTTGTTTGTGCTTCATCGTCCTCTGTTGATTGGTACAATGCAATCCACCTTAGTATATCTTCCTTGGCCGAAGATTTAGGTAGTAATTCTTTCGACATTGTTTTCCACCTGCTCTCTAGCGACATACTTTGTCATGAAAACAGTTACGCCACCATCGTTATTTATCATCACCTCATCCATCAAAGTTTCCATTAAATACAGCCCTAAACCACCTTCGCGTAGCCCCGCAATACTCTCTTCAGGATGATACGGACCAATTTTCGACTTTATCTCCTCAAAATTAAAACTATTGCCGTAATCTGCAATCATCATTTCTAGTTTATTTTCATATAAAGCGCAGCCAATGACGATCTCGCCTTCTTCTTCATCCTTATATGCATGATGCACAACGTTCGTTACCGCTTCGCTTGCTGCAATTTTTAAATCTTCTATATCATCATAATTAAACCCAACGCGACTAGCTAAGCCAGAAACCGTCAATCGAATCACACTGACAAATTGCGGTTTTGCAGGAACTCTTATCTCAATATAATCAAATTCCTTCATTTTCGTAATTCCACCTTTTTATCAGTTTCAATATCCATTAAATCGCTTAAACCAGTAATTTCAAACAATCTTTGTAATCTATCCGATAAACCGACAAGTTTAACTTTACCCTCTTCACGTAACGTCCTTTTATAAAAGGCTACAAAAATACCTAACCCTGTACTATCCATATAATTAACCTTCGATAGATTAAGCACTATTTCTTTTCCTTCAGTAATTTTTACTGCCTCTAATTCTTCTCTAAGACGTGAAGCAGTATAAGTATCTATTTCGCCCTCAACAAATCCATATAGTTTATTATCAAGTTCTTTAAAGTGTATCGCCATATCCATACAGCATACCTCCACCATATTTGTTAGACTATTTTTCTATTCCCTTAATTGCAAAGATTGAAACCCTATTTTTTTATAATTACAACTGTGAAATCATCTGATAGTTTAAAATCCTGTATTTTTTCAATTTGCTTATAAAGAAGATTACATAATTGTTGAGCTGATAAGTGTTTATTTTCCAATATTAATGATGTAATGACTTCTCGTGAATTCATTTCATCATGAGCTCTAAATTCAGTAACACCATCCGTCATCATAATGACAATATCGTTTTCTTCCAAAGAAATTTCGTTGTACGAAAATTTTGTTTCTGACAACACCCCTAGTAATAATCCTGTCGATTCTAAAGGAAAAAATTTATTATGTTTAGCACTATAATGGAGAGCAGGTTCGTGACCTGCAGAAGCATAAGAAAAAATACTCTTTTGCATATCCAAGCAACCGTAAAACATAGAAACAAACATACTGTCATCTACACTCTTTTCAATCACTCGATTAATGACCTCTAATACATATGAAGGATCTTTCGATGCATATTCCAATGCTTCTAAACCATATTTTACCACAGACATACATAATGCAGCTGGAACACCTTTACCTACCACATCTGTCACAGCTACACTTAAATAATCATCTCGATTATATAGAAAGTGAACGTAATCTCCATTCATCTTCCGGATTGGAATAGATATCATTCCTATATCAACATTTGAAAGTTGTGGTACGTCTGTTTTAAGTAATGTTTTCTGAATGTTTGTAGCAACTATCATTTCCATTTCATACTCTGCCTGTTTTTGCAATAAGCTTTGGTGCTCTCTATGAGCCATGCCATAATGCACCATAACTTCAATAAGAAAATCATATGCAAACTGTTCTTCACTCATTCTACTTGGAAAAAGTTGCTCAACTGCATTTTTATGAATACTGACAACATCCTCTGGAGATATATTCTTTTGGATTAACTGACGAGTGAAGTTTTGAGCAATATATAAATTTTTTTCAGTTTGATCTACCATATAATCTGACAAAATCTTTTTATATTGAGATTCTAATCGGTCCAACAATTCCACATCCTAACGTAGCCATTTTTCAGCTCTTATCGTTGTTCCTTCTCCAATAACCGACTGAATAACCATACTGTCCATCAATCGATTAACGCCTGGTAAACCCGCACCAAGCCCTCCTGATGTGGAATAGCCATCCTCCATCACTTTTCGAATGTCTTCTATTCCTGGGCCTTGATCCGTTGCAATAACAATTATTTTCTTCTCAGTGTCCGTTTCTACTTTTTCAATTTCTATGACACCTATCCTTGCATATAAATATATATTTCGGGCTAGTTCACTTATAGCTGTAGTGATTCGTGCTTGATCAACAGTGTCAAATCCAAGCGCCTTCGCTTCGTCACGCCCCAGTTGTCTTGCTGCTACTATATCCCACTCAGTAATAATTTCAACCGAAGACTTAATGGTCACTGTTGCCCCTCCAATTCTTTAAGAGATATACTCCTACACTTTTCCAACCTACTTAATGAAAAACTATATTGTAAATCTCCATCAATTTCACCTTATAATTTTTAGCGTTTCATATAGACCAAGTTATTGTCGAAAAAGATAAAATTCTTTATTTTTTTCAAAAATCTATTGTAATTTTATATCTTTAATATATTAATACCATTTTTGAATAGTGATTTCAATTTATGGTAATACAGAGATTCAATTTTGCCTTGGCGTAATTTTACAAATAGACTTGGTTGTTGCTGCCGCTACGTTAGCACTACGCTTACATTTCACTAAATGAAAATAAAAAAGCATCGAGATGAAAATTCATCTCGATGCCACTATACATATATGTATATCAAAATTTAACAAGCCCTAAACTAATCATCAATGCACCATCCACTTTCTCCATCAATGCATGGTCAAGTTGCGTTATACGATCTGTCAATCTTGACTTATCAATCGTCCGCACCTGCTCGAGCAGAATAACCGAATCACGTTCAAAACCATACTTTTCAGCATTAATTTCAACGTGCGTCGGTAATTTTGCCTTTTGAATCTGTGCAGTGATAGCTGCGATGATGACAGTCGGACTAAATCGATTGCCAATATCATTTTGAATAATCAGCACCGGCCTAGTGCCCCCTTGTTCGGACCCAACTACCGGTGATAAATCTGCAAAAAAAACGTCACCACGTTTTACATTCAAAGTGTCATCCCCCGCTAACGAGACGCTCCACCGTATGTTGTGCTTCATATTCTGCATGCAAGCATTCACTTGCAATACTCAGATTAATATGAGACATTTCAACATATCCTTTCATCATAGCTTCCCGTATTTGATTTGGTTGCTCCTGCATTAAAACTTTGCGCGACAAAATACGCGCAATAGATTCACTCTCAATTACTTCCTTTGTTTGTAGAAATAGACTATCCTGAACAGCAATTGTAGCTTCTCTTAACTTTTTCTCATACACAGCAAGCACCTCCAACGGAACCATCCACTTTTCATTACTACCCATTCTACCATTGAAAGATATTGTTGAAAAGACATGAAATGACAAAATATCTGACAATTTAAAGTCCAAGTTGTAAAAATATGTAGGTTGTCGAAGGTATATGCCGATTCATTCATCTTGCAATTTGTCACAAATTATGGATGACTCAGCTTCTTGGTAAGCTAACATGTTCTTCTGTAGTTAGTTATTCACCAAGTTGTTTAGTGCTTTAGTATAGTATTCATTTGTCCAAATTTAAACCGCCTATACAAAATTATTTAAAATTACTTCTGTTAGGATACAGCTTAAAGATTACATGTATACTCTAGGAACTCTCGCTGTAATAATGCATGGTACTTCATAGTTAATGGTTTCAAGCTTTGCTGCCCATTCATTCATAGAAATAGCATCCTGTCCTTGACGGCCAATGAGTGTTACCTTCTCCCCTATAGCATATGCTTTTGGCAAGGCAACCATACATTGGTCCATACAAATTCGTCCAACAATCGGCATTCTTTGGCCATCAATTAGCACTTCTTGTCCACCTAATTTGCGAATTACTCCATCAGCGTAGCCTACTGGTATCGTTCCTATCCACATATCCGATGAGGCCACAAAAGTAGCTCCATAGCCTACTGAATCACCCGCTTGTAACTGTTTCACATGAACTAGCTCACTCTCAAGCGAGAACGCCGGCTGTAACGGAAATGGTAAAATACCTTCTACGTAAGAAGATGGTGCTAATCCATACATCGATATACCATATCTAACCGCATCAAATTGTAAATGCGCATCTTTTACTAAAGATGTTGCCGTGTTTGAAGCATGAACAAGTCTAGGTTTTTCAGGTAAGGCAGATACAAATTTCTCAAACAATTGTACCTGTCTATCAAAGTATGAAGTATCCTCTTCATCTGCAGTCGCAAAATGTGTAAATATCCCATCAAGCTCCACATTAACTGTATTTTGTATTGTTTGATATAGATCTAATAATTCTTGTTCTGAACGAACACCAATTCTGCCCATTCCGCTATCTACTTTAATATGTAGCCGTAAAGAATTTGCTTCATTAGCTATCAACGGAGCCGCTTGCTGTACCCACTCACTTTCAAATGCAGTAAGAATAATACGTTGCTGAGCAGCATATGGTGCAAATGAAACTGGAGAGGCACCCAATATTAGTATGTCTGGTTCGTCAAAATGTGCTCGAATATGTAATGCTTCATCGGGCGTTGCCACGGCAAGCATTGTTGCACCTGCCTCAAGCGCTGCTTTTGCAACGGCTACATCTCCGTGACCGTATGCATTTGCCTTTACGACAGCTATAATTTGAACATGAGGTCGAAGTAGCTTCTTTAAATTTTTTACATTTTGTTGAATTGCTTGTAAGTCTATAACTGCTTTCGTTGGTCTAAAATATTGCTGTGTCTTCATTAGAATACCCTCTTTATTTTTTATTAAAACATTATGTATCGAATAAATCGCCTTTTCTCTACTGTTTTTACATAAGTTGTTCTATTTCAGACTAATTTTCTACATAACTTTTATCATATATGACTTAACGACTTCTAAACAGTGTTAATTTTCATCAAAACTGTACTAATTTACTTAACAAGCTACAGCCTTCCATATAGAAAGCTGTAGCTAGAAAAATTATTTCATACTACCTATCGTCATAGAAGTGGCTACTTGCACCATTTCTTCACGAGTCAATTTACTAGAGGCAACAAAGAATTCGACGCCATCCTGTTCCCAACTAATAGATGTATCGGTAATAGCACCAATCGTAAACCCTAAATCTACCGGATCACCAGGAGACGATACTGGCAGCATAGCAGCCTCTTTCGTAACTGGTTGTTGCATGACCGTAAATGGTTTGTCACCATCAAATGTTAAGATGACACGGTCCATTCCACCCTCTTGCATGACTTTCTCTTCCACCATCTTAGTATTTTCTATATTAACAACAGGGTAGTGAGTTTGGAACTCTTTATTTTCGGCTTCTGCACTTACTGCCTGTTTCTCTTCATTTCCATTCGGGTTATTGTTGCTCTCCTTACCGTCTTTGTTGTCTTTTTTATCTTTGTTTCCTTTTTCTGATGGTGTAGCTTGTTCACCTTTTGTTTCATCCGATTCTGTAAATTGCTCAACTGCATACTCTTTAGCCGCGTGTTGAACACCTAATTTTATATTTTTAAATGTAATACGAATTTGTTCTTCTTTTACATCATTCATAATCACTACAGAAGTTGGGAGCATCGTTTTTTTATCAACTGTTATAACTTGATGAGGCATACTATTTTTATAGCTATTTCTAGTAGCCGCTTCAAATATATATGCTTTGTCCTCCTCTTTCATGACTAAATTTTTATCTTGAGCTAAATCTTCTGCTAGTGCACCTATTAAATAGGCTTGACTATTTTTCTTTGGCCAATCACTTTGGAATTTATACATTTTGTTTAATGTAGGTGTAACGACAAAAACTCCATCTGCATTTCGCACTATCATTTGTGAAACATCTTTCCCACTTTCAACTACTTCTACTCGATAGAAATCAGGTTTCGTATGCCAAACTGTTACATCATATTTTTTTGGATCTCCACCAGATTTAATCTCCATCGTAGCATTTAACTCATAACCATTTGCCTCTGCCCATTTCCCATTAACTTTCTTTAACACTTTTTCCTGTGAGTCTGTACCACATGCCGATAAAAGTAATATCGTACAAAATAAGACGAGCCACTTAACTATACGGTTGCCCACGCTTTCACCCTTTCCTTCTTTCAAATCCACTACGACAATATATGAACCGTATTTGTCAGTTATGTCATTTGAACATGGGCAATATATTTATCTTCACTCAGAAATTTATTTTCACTTAACTTCCAGACGCACGTATAGCCGAGGCATTTAACTCAACACCCTAACATGCGGTGGCATTCCTACTCCGAATAGGCACTTTTTCGGGGCGATCAGTTTCCACTCCAATCAATTTATCTAAATGTATATATGGCGAAAGCTGTGTTTATCATTATTGTAATAATATTACTTGTGCTGCTGCGTATTCCTTAGAGTGTGTGATACTTACGAATCCATTTACAAGCTCTCCTTTGAAGTATAAAACAGGATTCCCTGCTTCCCCTCTTAAAACTTCAATATCATGAAGCTTACATTCTTCACCAATACCCGTCCCTAATGCCTTCGAGAATGCTTCCTTTGAAGCGAATCGTCCGGCTAAAAATTCTATTTTACGAGTTTCTGAATGTGCATCAAACAAAACTTTTTCCTTTTCAGTTAAAATACGATCTTTAAATTTATATGTTCTCCGCATCGCTTTAGCAATACGGTCAATTTCTACGATGTCGAGACCAATTCCTTTAATCATTTAAACTTCCCCTTTTCCTATTTCTATAAAGCCATGTATAATGATTGTAAATTGAGGTGGAGTTATGTTTAGTAGAACAGAAAATTTTAAGCAATATACAAAGTATTATCCGATTGTTTCAACATTAATAGCGCTTAATTTAATTGTTTATGTAATATCTATTTTACCTGGAGTAGGAGAAAATGTGTTGAATTACGGAGTTCAAGCGAACTTCCTTATACAAGCCGGTGAATGGTGGCGTGTTTTATCTGCAATGTTTTTACATTCTGGCTTTTTGCATGTTTTCTTTAATATGTTTTCATTGTATTTATTCGGACCGGAGCTTGAAAAAATTGCTGGCAAGGCACGATTTATTACAATTTATTTACTGTCAGGTATTGTAGGCAACATGGCAACCTATCTTCTTAATGATAGTAGTTATGTTAGTCTTGGTGCAAGCGGGGCTATATTTGGAATTTTCGGTGCTTTCGGAGCGCTTGTTTACTATACGCGTCGAACAATGCCTATGCTTCGTAAACTTATTTTGCCAATCATCGTTATCAGTGTTATTATGACTTTCCTACAGCCAAATGTTAATATCTATGCTCACTTAGGCGGATTAGTAGCAGGATTCCTTCTTGGACTCGTTTACTTACATCCAAAAAGAATTTTAAGCTGGCGTAAACAAAAGATGGCGGGTAAGTAATTGGTACAATAGAAGCAATCCTCAAGCTATATTGTGGATTGCTTCTATTATTTTTATGCTAGAGTGATAGGCAATTCGTTATTTCAAAGCGCGACCATACTTCGATTTCTTACACGTCCCTCACTTGATGTTAGCCAATTACTCCCGCAAGCTTCCCCTCATAATAGATCCCTACCTGTAGGCCATTATTATCTGCATATTGTTGCATCGCATCTCTTACAAATCGCTCTGTATCCTCTACCGTTTTCACATCATCCACGAAAGATATCCATTCTCACAAGTATCTCTTGAACGATCCGTCAATGCCAATAAATTCACTTACACATCAATGATGCCTCGGCATCATTCCGTGACATCCGCCGGAGGCATTAAATAAAGGCTAATCCCCTATTAATTGTGAGGATTAGCCAAGTTCTTTCATTTAATGTTCATACCAAGATAATATTGTTTCAGCATCTTGCTGCTCTAAGCTCGGTACATTCCCTGTTATACCAGTCATGCCTGACATTACCGTTGCTTTTACAGTCATAACATTCTTTCTTTTTTGGAAATACGTTTGGGTAGTCCCAATAGATTGTATACGTTTTTTCTCCATAAAAAGTGTAATACGACTGAATACACGATATTTCATTGTTAATTGCTTTCCATCAATCATATAGCCAGCTGTTTTATGTTGCCAAATACCAATTACTATCGTTAATGGAATGAATAATAACGAAAGCAACCCATATGGATAAAAGAAATAACTACATGCACCTATTATAGGGATGAGCCAAACAAAATCAATTCGGTAAAAAAATGGACGAGCACGTTTTGGTGAATTGATAAATTCCGGTCGCCAATTTATATCTGGAAACAGTTGCTCAAGTGTTTCCAAACATTCTTGCGTCTGAATAAGTGGGAACAGAGTAATTTTTTTATCATTTCCTTCTCCACCATTTCCTCCTGCACTCTCAACAACAACTGTTGCAAAGCCAAATAATTGACGCACTGGATTCTCTACAATACGAATCGCCTGAATTCTATTTAACGGTAAAGTAATTCGTTTTTTCTCAATTAGCCCTTTTGTAATAATAAGCTTTTCATCTTCAATTCGGACTGTATATTCATAATAATTGATTAGTGTGATAACAAATGACACAAACCACGCCACAATTAGACTGACTATCACTGCTAGTGCAACTAACAATGCACCAAATTTCGCAAAGACAGCTAACTCATTAAATATTTCTTCATACGGTATTATATCCGAAAACTGAGAGACAATTGCTGCTATACCGGACAGAACGACCCCAATTCCACCTGAAGTTATAGCCAATATAAACAAATCACGTATCGACATATGATAAATAGTTGGAACTAATACTTCCTCTATTTCCGACTGTTCATCATTCATCGGTTCTGTTACTTGGTTCTTTGCACGACGCATTTCCTGCTCGATGACATCTGCCGCCGCCTTACGTATAGCCGTTAACTCAACCTCAGGCTTTCTATCCTTACTTCCCGCAGTTTCAACCTGAACCTTTACTAAGCCCAACAATCGGTGAAAAATACCTTCATTGTAATTTAAGCTCTGAATTCGGTCAAATGGGATATAACGCTTCTTTTTAACGAACAAACCGTACTTTACACGCAATTCTCCATCTTCAAACCAATATACAAAGGTGCGCCATTTAACAATCCCACTAACAAGTGCAAGTAAAGCCCCCACTCCCCAAATACCGAATAAGAAAGTCGTTCGCCAAAAATTATCACTATGGAAATTAAAGGAGATGTGAAAACCATTAGAGAAAATAATAACAACTAACGGGAAAATCAAACTTTTTAATGCTTTTGCACTTGTAATAATAGCCGAGATCGGGTGTAAACGGTTTATTTCCTTAGACATCATCTTCCGCCACCCTTGCTAATTCCGAAATACGTGCTCGAAGTCCATCAGCTTCGTCCATCACAAGTGCAGGAATTGTATGTACAGTTGCCGCTGTAGATATTGAAATATTACCTAAACCATATTTTTTTAATATTGGCCCTTGCGTCGTATCAACATGCTGTACGCGTACCATTGGAATGAGCGTACGTTTAACAACAAACAAACCATGTTGCACCTCAATCTCATTATCACGCACTTCATAACGCCAGCGTTCCCATCTTATCTTTGGAAATAGATAAGTAGAAAGGACAGCACTAAGTATGACTACAGCAACTGCAATGAAATAAATAAATGATGGCCATTCAAAATAATAAGTACCGTAGCATGCAAACGCCGCTACAATCAACAGTAATAAGGTTTGCAATACACCATATAAACGCCACACGGTTAACCCTTTCCTCGAAATTTTATGCATTGGTTCTGCTCTCAAAATCTTTCCCTCTCTTTCTTTAACTACGTATACGGAATTAGTTATCTTTTTGTTTCAAATTATATCAATTTCTTCCTGAGGTAATTGTAGCTTTCGCACAGAAAATTTGCCATAGGACATGACATTCATCTCACCTAGGTTGTAGTTTCATCTGAGTGACCCCTGCTGAAAGACGTAAAAAACCTTACAGCCACTTGGACTGTAAGGTTTAATCAATTTGATGAAGTTAAAATTAGTCTTCGTGACGACGTGGTGCGCGTGAACGACCTTGTCCACCTTCACGGCGACCTCCATCACGGCGTCCGCCCTCTCGACGATCTCCGCCACGTCCGCCATCTCGACGTCCGTTAAAGTTACGGTTGCCGCCGCGTCCACGATCTCCGCCACGATTGCCAGAACGCTCACGACGCATTGGTAATGGACGTTCTTCAGTAATTGTTACTGGAGTATCATCTGGCTCTTTTGTTAATGAACGAATTGCAGCAGCTACAACATCGATTGCATCATGATTTTCAAGTAATTCTGTCGCAAGTGTACGATAATCACCTAAATTATTGTTCGCAATTAGACCTTCTAGTGTTTCCACAGCTAGACGTTGTTGACCTACTAAAGCTTCGTCATTTGTTGGTGGGCGAAGTGGTGTCATACGTTTTTTCGTTGTTTCTTCTACAATACGTAAGTAACCCATTTCACGAGGTGTTACAAATGTTACCGCAAGACCTGATTTACCTGCACGGCCTGTACGACCAATACGGTGAACATAAGATTCAGGATCTTGAGGAATATCGAAGTTATAAACATGTGTTACACCAGAAATATCAAGCCCACGAGCAGCTACATCTGTTGCCACAAGAATATCAATTTTATTTTCTTTAAATTGTCGTAACACAGAAATACGTTTCGCTTGGCTTAAATCACCATGGATTCCTTCAGCAAGGTAACCACGAATTGATAACGCTTGTGCAAGCTCATCTACGCGGCGTTTTGTACGTCCAAAGATGATAGCAAGTTCTGGTTGGTGAACGTTTAATAAACGAGATAAAATGTCGAATTTTTCACGTTCAGCAGACTTCACAAAATATTGATCGATGTTATCAACTGTTAATTCTTTAGCTTTAATTTTTACGATTTCTGGATCACGCATGAATGTTTCTGCAATTTTACGAATTGCTGGTGGCATTGTTGCTGAGAACAGTAATGTTTGACGTTCAGTTGGAACGTTTTCTAAGATGGAATTAATATCATCGATAAAGCCCATGTTTAACATTTCATCTGCTTCATCAAGTACTAATGTTTGAACGTCTTCTAATTTTAAAGTACGACGATTGATATGATCTATAATTCGGCCAGGCGTACCCACGATAATTTGTGGTCTATTTTTCAGTGCACGAATTTGACGGCCGATTTCCTGACCACCATAAACAGATAATAATTTTACACGTTTGTCATAACCAATTTTATAAAGCTCTTCAGAAACTTGAATAGCTAATTCACGAGTTGGAGCAATTACTAATGCTTGGATATTAGGGTTTTTTGGATCAATTTTTTCGATAAGTGGAATCCCGAAAGCGGCAGTTTTACCTGTACCTGTTTGCGCTTGACCTAATACATCACGGCCTTCAATTGCAAAACGAATAGTACCTTCTTGGATTGGTGTTGCTTCTTCAAATCCCATACGCTTTACAGAGCGTAATGTAGATTCGCTAATATTTAATTCTGAAAAATTTGTCAAACTTCTCAATCTCCTTTTTTTCCTTTTAAGTTGACAAATGGTTACATTTTCAGATGAAGTTGTCGGCAAATTCGAGCCTGTGTTTTGGAACGTTTCCGTTACTTAAAATTTTTCTCTATATGATGGTCACATAGAGCTCTCTTATATGAAAAGGAAAGCCCGGTCTTTACCGAGCGGTTTGATTCTGTCGTAATTATTCACTTTAGAATAAAACCGTTGTGTTCAAAAAAAAGTACTCTTCAATCAAATATGAAGAGTCTTCGCACAAAATGTATCCATTGCTTACACTAGTCTAACATGGGATTAAAACGTATGCAACGATAACGCATGAGTCGTAATTATCTGACTACTTTACGCACTCTTTAAAAACGACAAAACGTAAGAAAACCACTCAGAGCAATCTTCACCATAACATATATGATGCTTCCCATTATCAGAAATATACAAAGTTTTATCGTTTGAGGTTACTTGATCATATAAAAATTGAGCCGTGTGATAGGGCACTATTCCGTCTAATTTCCCTTGTACAATATACACCGGAATTTTAATATCTTTATAATACGGCTCCACCATTCGAACAAGCTTCATGAATTCTATCGTTGACGATAATGGCACATGATTAAACTTATGTCGATAACGTATATACAACTCATTATTAGACAGATTACGGTGATACGCTTCAGTAGCAAGCACTTTAAAGTCTTTGACCAGTTGCTTCGGACTCACATACTTGGCAGCAGCGCTTAGTAATACAAGCTTTTTCACTTTATAACGTTTGGCTAAATAAAGCGCTATAATACCACCCATTGAAAACCCAACTACTATTACTTCATCTACTTTTTTAGCCAGACCACGGAAAGCGAGCTCGGCATCCATTAACCAATGCTTTGCGGTGAAACCACGCATTTGTAATTCCTCCCCATGCCCCGACAAAGTAGGTTCTTCAATCAGCCAATTCGTATGCGTACGTAAATAGGTAGTAAAAGGTTCTATTTCATAAGGTCCGCCTGAAAATCCATGTATACATAACACGCCTACTGACATTATTTTCACCTCTAAATGTTAACTCATTTAAATTAAGAATTTAAAGAATCGGTGAGAGAGTATCCCACCGATTCCTTGTTTCATTTTATGACGTGAATGCACGTAAGATTGTTTCTAATTTCATACCACGAGAGCCTTTTAGTAAAACGATAGACTCCTCGTTAGCTTGCTGTAGTTTTTCGATAATTGGCGTATAATCATCCTCTACATATAGCAAATGCTCTTCATCAAAACGCTCTTTTAAGACTTCATTCAAATAAGCCATTCGTGGGCCAAACAAACAAACATAAGCGATTTCTTCTGCATGAATATACTTCGATAAATCTTCATGGAAATCCTTTTCATTTGGTCCTAGCTCCAGCATATCACCTAACACAAGCCATTTTTCTGGGCGAATCGTTGTCGAAGCTATAAATTGAATAGCCGCCTTTACAGAGGTTGGTGCAGCATTGTAGGCATCATTTATAAACAAAGCCCTATTTGATCCATTCACTTGTTGCATGCGCATATCCGTAAGAGCTACTTGTTTTAAGGATGCACGAATTTGGTCATCGTTTAAACCTAGCTTTTGAGAAATTAACATAGCAACTAATGTATTTTTAACCTGATGCTTCCCTAGAACGGAAATAAAGAAATCTCCTTCAATCACACCATGTGTAGAGAAACTACTTCCCTCAGCAGTTGCTTCAATACTGTTTGCATACAATAGATTGCCCTGCTCTAAGCCAAATGCCACTGCATTTAACTGATGCTCTTTCGCAACTAGCTCTTGAAGTAGCGGTTCGTCTCCATCATAAAATAGCACTCCGTCTGGCTGCATTCCTTGAATTATTTCAAACTTGGCTTTAGCGATTCCCGCACGTGAGCCTAAATCTTGCATATGAGCCTCGCCAATGTTTGTAATCACCGTCATATGTGGACGAGCAAGTTTCGTTAAAAATTCTATTTCGCCAAAACCACTCATCCCCATTTCAAGTACAGCAACATCAGTATCTTCATCTAGCTGTAAAACCGTAATAGGTAAGCCTAGTTCATTATTAAAATTCCCAATTGTCTTTTGTACTTTAAAAAATGGTGTTAACGTTCCTGCTAAAATATCTTTCGTCGATGTTTTACCATTTGAACCAGTAATACCAATAAACTTTGCTTTATGTTCACTGCGATAGGCACGCGCCATTTGCTGCAGCGCCAATTCTGGATCATCTACAAAGAGCAATGGTACACCTTGTGGTGGATTTGGTTCATCTTTCTGCCATAGAGAAGCACCTGCTCCTTTTTCAAAGGCCTGCAGAACAAATTTATGTCCATTGGCCTTCTCACCACGAAACGGTACAAATAGGTCCCCTTGTTGAATTGTACGTGTATCAATCGAAATTCCTGATACGACTGTATCACCAAAAGCTGGCACATCATCATTTAACCATGTAGCTAACTGCTTTAATGTTTTTTTCACAATAATCACACTCAGTCTTTTTTATAGTGAAGCTGTTGTTTTTCTTCAAAACGCTCAATTGCTAGTGTAATCAGACGATTAATAAGCTCTGGGTAGCTTACATTTGTATGCTGCCATAAAAGAGGATACATGCTGACTGGTGTAAAACCTGGCATTGTATTCACTTCGTTAATATAAATGCTGTTATCGGCCGTCACAAAAAAGTCCGCACGAACTAAACCGCTTCCATCAATAGCTTTAAACGCACGCTTTGCTAACTCCTGTAAGCTTGATACCGTGTCCACAGGAAGCTCTGCTGGAATAATAAGGGCTGTTGTACCATCTTTATATTTAGAGTCATAATCATAGAACTCAGTTACTGGTTTAATTTCACCAGGTACAGAAACTTCCGGTAAGTCATTTCCTAGTACAGCTAGTTCAATTTCACGAGCCACAATACCTTCCTCAATGACAATTTTACGATCATACTGTAAGGCTATTTCGATGGCCTTCACTAATTCATCGCGATTTGTTGCCTTGCTAATTCCGACACTAGATCCCAAGTTAGCAGGTTTCACAAACATCGGCCAACCTAATTTTTCTTCACAACGAGCAAGGATCGCCTCCCGTTCATTAGCCCATTCGCTACGAATGAAGTAAGTATACGGTACTTGCGGTAAGCCAGCAATTTCAAATAATTGCTTCATGATTACTTTATCCATACCAGTTGCTGATGCTAACACACCATTACCTACATACGGTAAATTAAGAACTTCAAGTAAACCTTGAACAGTTCCATCTTCACCATTAGTACCATGAAGTAATGGGAAAATTACATCGAATTGTACAGAATTACCATCCTTATCAATTAAAAAATCCGTAATATTATTTTCTAAAATAGTGGTATCATCACCAAATTGTAACTCTTCAATTGTACTCGCAGGTTTATTTAGTCGATCACCGCTGCGCCATTCTCCATCAAGTGTAATGAAAATCGGATATACTTCATACTCCTCGAAATTCAAAGCTTCAGTGACTGCACGTGCTGTCGATAATGACACCTCATGCTCTGCTGACTTTCCACCGTATAATAAACCGATTCTTTTTTTCATTTTTGTGCCCTCCACATACTTCTTGAGTACTATTAGTTTATCACGAAACGTCTTGACAAATGACATCAATTTCTTCTTGGCGTAATTGTCACTGTTACTATAGAAAACATTTATTACTTTCGTAACACAATTACTGAATGACGATAAAAATCTCACCGTAATTTTGACGGTGAGATTTAATGTATAGTCATTCTACGTACAAATGAATAGATCAATTATGCCTAGGCATAATTGCATCAGGAATAGCTTTGTACTTAGCCTGCAAGTTAAATAATATAAATCAATTCATCGTGCTCAGTTTTCAAAATTGTATTTAAATCATCCCATACTTCGTCAGGAAAAGAATACTCTGACAGATTGCGAATTTCGATACCGTAAGCTTCTTTAGGCTTCTCGATTCGATACAGTGATAACAGTGCTCCATCTTTAGCAAAGGAACGATAAGCACGTAAAAATTCTGGTGAAATAGATGGGATACTCGTTTTCACTTTCCGTCGCCAAAAACCAGTGCTCCGTTCCTTTTCGCGAATAAAACTGTTCAAAACATTCGCAATCAGTAAATCGGAATCACTTAAATGACGGAAATAAATTTTAGTCATTTTTTCTAAATCTGAAGAGTAATAGACAAATCGATTTTGCAATTTATTAAAAAATGGTGAAGTAATCGGTTCCTTTTTATGACTTATATAAAGCAATTCTCCTTGTTCCATCGGTGTTAGTTGGTCTAGCCTCTTCTCATCCATAAAGTCTATCCAACACAATTCTTTGGATTCAGTAGCTTTCTTGACAAACTGCGTTACTTCCTCTTCTGGTATATAATCAAACTGTGTATGCATATTAAAGGAACCATCTTCATAGGAATGTTTCAATAACAGTAAGTGATGCAGTGGTTCAAGCGCAGCCACAAATTGCGAGAATTTAAGCCCGCTAAAAATAACAAATTTATCGACATCATTCATATGAACATAAATATGATACATAAAATCTTCAGCTGACTTCAATTTTTTAGCCACAACCATCACCCCATTCTTCACTACATTATAAAACTAAACATGAATTTTTGAAACATTTTAAGCTAATAATCGTCATAACAATATTCACAGGCGTAAAAATGTTTTTTACGGTATAATATGAATGATAAAGATGCTATTGCACATCTGTTTTTAACCACTCGGAATGAACAAATTTTTAAAAATATAATTCTATTCATTTTTTTCAAATATGTGCGAGGAATCTAAACTGAAAGAAAAACATCAAGCCTCCTCGTTAATACCCTTTCATCGGCATCGAAATTTACTTCTTGACCTATGGAGGAGAGTCCTTTTAAATATATTTGGTAGCATATTGAATTGGAATTAATTTGAATCAATTTTACTCATGAAGAGATACTATATTAATTTAGGTGGCTTGTATGGAAAATAAACGAAATTTCGCGAATCGTTTTGACTGGACGCTCGCTTTTATACTCTTAACCTTCCTAGTCATAAGTTTGTTAGCCATTGCGTCGGCGCAAACATCAGGTCAGTATGGCATTAACTATGTTCCTTTACAATTGCGATGGTACGTCATTTGCTCGGTCATTATTGGAATAGTTATGTTTTTTGAACCTGATCAATATAAAAAAATGTCTTGGTATATGTACGGTGCTGGAATCGTCCTATTAGTACTGCTTATCTTCATGCCAGAAGGACCAGGACAAATCGGTGAACGTATTAATGGTGCAAAAAGTTGGTTTAAAACACCGCTAGGGAATATTCAACCCTCTGAGTTTATGAAAACTTTTTACATTCTAGCACTTGCTCGTCTTATTAGTAAGCACAACGAAGTTCATTCTTTTAGATCCATAAAAACGGACTTTATATTGCTAGGAAAAATCGGTGCTACACTGTTACTACCTTTAGCTCTTATTATGAAGCAGCCTGACCTCGGTTCAGCATTAGTATTCTTTGCCATTACAGCTGCTATTGTCATTGTAGCAGGTGTATCATGGAAAATTATTGTACCAACTTTTTTAGGTGGTGCTATAGTAGGTGGTTCTCTTTTATGGATGGCACTCTATATGCAGAGTTTTTTAGAGAAATCATTTGGCTTTAAATCGTATCAGTTTGCGCGAATCTATTCTTGGTTAGATCCATATTCATATTCTTCTAGTGAAGGATACCATTTAATTACGTCCTTAAATGCTATTGGTTCAGGTGAAATTTTCGGAAAAGGTTTCCGCGGTCGTGAAGTTTACGTTGCCGAAAATCATACCGACTTTATTTTCACAGTAATCGGAGAAGAATGGGGTTTTATTGGCGCTAGTATCGTTATTTGTATTTTCTTTTTATTAATCTATCATTTAACAAAAACTACACTATTATTAAAGGATCCATACTCAACTTATGTATGTGCCGGGATTATTGCAATGATTACATTCCACGTACTTGAAAATATCGGTATGACTATCCAACTTTTACCTATTACTGGTATCCCCCTACCGTTTATCAGTTATGGAGGAAGTTCATTGATGGGGAACTCGCTAGCACTTGGTCTTGTTTTCAGTATGCGTTTCCACTATCGGACGTACATGTTTACAACTCACGATGATGATTAATTATGGATATAAAAAATGGGTAGTCTCAATTACGAGACTACCCATTTTTATTTGTAAAACGAGTTAAGCTTGAACTTGCGGAGTTTGCGTTGGTGGTGTGAGCACTTTTAAAAGTTCAAGTCGAGACTTTGTTACAGTGGCTGTTACACCCAACTTAGATAAATTCGAAACAATCTTTTTCAAATCTACTTCTTTTTTCATACATTCCACCTCAATCTTTCCTCGAATTTATATAACGTTTAATTACCAAAAAAGTTTCATTTTTTTCATGCGTATGATGTCTGACGAGTTATATCTATCATACCATTTAACGCTGCTTTAAAATTTTTCATTTTTGTTACAATGTAAATTTTTCCTCTTCTTAACTATTTACCAACTTATATTCAAAGCGAGTGGATTTGCGTTCCTACTGCGCGCTTTGTAGCTGCCGCTTCGCTGCAGGGTCTCATCTGTGACGCTGATCCCCAAGGAGTCACCCAGTACACCAATCAACCTTAAATGTCATCCTTATAAACCTTTTTACCACTCTTAATATCGATATACCCTCTAGTAGTATACCCCAGAGATAATTTAATACTCTATGCGACAATCGATACAAAAATTAAAAATGGAATGAGTCCTTTTAGTTACTTTAAAGCCGTATCGACCTAATCCCATTATTAACAGTCCGCCTTTTTTTATACATCGTTTTCAGCCTCGTTTCTCTATTACTGTTAGAAATCGTCCAGCCTCCGCCCTAAACAATATACCTTGGCAAACTTTTATCAAATGTCATTCCCTACTTTTAGTAATGAACAACGAGCACTTATGCTGTTTTATCTTCCGTCTTCTTGTAATAACAATAACAAGAGAGGTAGAATATACATACTAAAATATCGTATGAAAGCAGGGTACTGTATGAAAAGGGCAATTTTATTACTAATGTCTGTTCAATTCCTTGTCTACCTAGGATTTGGAATTATAATACCTGTCTTACCCGAGGTTGTAGTTCAACAAAATTGGCGTGATATACACGTAGGCGGCCTACTTACAGTATATTCGCTTGCAAGTTTTTTCACTGCGCCATTTTGGGGGATGCTATCCGATAAGGTAGGTCGTAAGCAACTTATATTAATAGGCCTAGTTGGTTTTAGCTTAAGCTTTGTTATTTTCTCCTTATTTATAAATAATTTAGCCATGTTGTACTTCTCACGTGTTGTGGGTGGTCTATTTTCGGGTGCACTATACACGGCTGTGACAGGCTTTGTAGGAGATATGTCGAGTGAGGAGGATCGTAATAAGTATATGGGCTTCATGGGCATGTCCATCGGGCTCGGTTTTATTTTCGGACCTGCAATTGGAGGCATGCTCGGACACTATAGCCTGCAACTACCATTTGTCGCTTCTGCAACACTAATTGCACTATTATTTATTTATGCAAGTTTCGTTTTAAAAGAACCTACAAAACGAAAAGATACGAATAAACGCGCTATTGTGCCAAAGGGTGCAATCAAAATGCTACAGTATCGTGTGCGCTATTTATTTATGTTCTCATTTTTAGTCACTTTTATGCTGGCAGGAGTAGAAGCAACGTTCCAGCTATTTCAAATTGATCGAATTCAAATTACACCATTACAAATTGGTTATTTGTTTATGTTTAGTGGATTTGTAGATGCAGCTATTCAAGGTGGTGTGGTTAGACGTATTAAAAACGGCAGCGAGACGACTTGGTTAATAGGTGCACAAATTGTCACAGCTATAGGTATGCTGTTATTTACTTTAACAGCTAACTTATTGATGGCAGGCTTTGCCCTTTGTGTTTTTACAGCGGGAAATGCACTTGCGAGAACATGTGTCGTATCCCTTTCAACTAAAGAATCTGGTGGACAATATGGGACTGCTGCAGGTCTTTCCTATTCAATGGATAACCTAGGTCGCATTCTAGGACCGCTATTCTTCACATGGCTATTTACAATGCAATCTAGTTTGGGCTATTATACTTCATCAGCAATAGCCGTCGTTTCAATAACTTTACTATTTATTTTTAAAGCATCAAATAAATCTTTACGACTTGAATAATTTGTTGATAAAAAGCCGTACCTTAATAGTAAATGAAAGAATATAGATCACATCAAGGGATATTAGACTCCTTAAAGCGAAATACTGGAGGGCTCTATATGAACAAAACAACAAATCTTTTACTTCCAAAAGAGCTAGAATCATTTCGATTTGACATCGAAGATTCACTACGTTCAGCAATGATTATCACGCCATATACACGTTCAACTACAGTAACAGAAAGTAAATTTGCTGGAGAACCTTATTTACCCTATTACCAAACTTATCCGAAAGATATTACAGGTGAGCCTATGCGGCTGTTAGCTCAAATTAACTTTGCAGAAATGCCACCATTAAAGGATTTCCCATCTCAGGGGATGCTGCAATTTTTTATTTCGTCTAATATTTTCGTAAATGCTGATCATTATCACGAGGATATTTTCCAGCAATTTTATAAAATACGATTTTATCCTACCGTAAATGATGAGGCGACAATGCCTAAACAGGAGTTTTTAGCACAAACAGTAGATGATCGGTTCCCTATTCATCAAGAGTTAGCATTGCAATTTCAACCGATACAAGAACCTGTTTCTGCTTTAGATTATCGCGCCGTATCTTATTTACCAAATTTAATTCCTTCAACAGAAGATGTTGATTTACTGGAGATTTATCTCCAACACTTCTTAGGGGCAGGAGCTAAAATTGGTGGTTATCCCTATTTTTTAGAGGAGGATATCCGTCACGAATCGCAGCTCCTTAAACGATATGATGTATTATTACTCCAAATCGACTCTAATGATGAAATTGGTATTATGTGGGCAGATAGTGGAGTTGGGAAATTTTTTATTAACCGTGAAAAGCTTCTTCAAAGGGATTTCTCTGATATTTTGTTTCAATGGGAGCATTATTAATCTTTATCTTCATTCGATAAATGTAACAAAGCGAAATTGATGTTGGATTACCTCGTTTTAGTTTTGGAGGTAATCCTTTTCCATGCTTAAGACAAATTTCTTATCTTCTTTCCACATATAAAGTAAGCTATACTAGATATATTGCGAAAATATAGTAAAGGCAGGTGTAGGAATGAGTGTTTTTACAGATGTTGGATATCTAGTGCCATTAATTATGTTTGTAAATATTTTAGCAGCAATGGTCATAATTTTTTTAGAGCGTAAAGATGCCACTTCTACATGGGCATGGATTCTCGTACTATTTTTCATTCCATTAGGTGGGTTTATTTTATACTTGCTATTCGGACGACAATTAAGGAGAAAACATTTATTCCGTTGGGAAGGACGCAAAGATATTGGTATCGATAACCTCATTAGCTATCAGACAGAAGCAATCCGAGACGATACGTTCGAGTTTCGTATAGAAAATGCGGAACAGTATAAAGAAATGATTTATATGCATCTTAAAACAAATAATGCCGTACTAACACAAGACAACCACATTGATATTTTTGATGATGGTGCAGATAAATTTGAGCAGCTTCTAAAAGATATAGAGGCAGCAAAAGATCATATTCACATTCAATATTATATTTTCCGTCTAGACGACTTAGGAACACGCATTGTTACTAAACTTATTAAAAAAGCAAAACAAGGGGTTAAGGTACGTATTTTATATGATGAAATGGGCTCACGTAACGTTAAGAAACGTCATTTCAAGGAATTGCTTCATGCAGGTGGTGAAATTGAAGTATTTTTCCCATCCACTTTACCACTTATAAACCCCCGTCTAAATTTTAGAAATCACCGAAAAATTGTTGTGATTGATGGCCGTATTGGTTATATCGGTGGCTTTAATGTCGGCGATGAATACCTTGGTCTACAAAAGAAGTTCGGCTATTGGAGAGATACACATTTACGTATTGAAGGTAGTGCCGTACATCCATTACAAACACGCTTTTTACTTGATTGGAATCAAGCTTGCGAACATCAGAAAATGGGTTATTCAGACCGTTACTTCCCTGCTATCCCGAAAAAAGGCGATGTAGGCTTACAAATCGTGTCAAGCGGACCTGACTCTGACTGGGAACAAATTAAAATTGGTTATTTAAAGCTTATTAATATGGCGAAAAAATATATCTATATCCAAACGCCATATTTCATACCAGATGTTAGTTTTTTAGATGCGATTAAAATTGCGACGCTTTCAGGCATTGATGTGAGGATCATGATTCCAAATAAGCCTGATCATATGTTTGTTTATTGGGCTACATACTCATACGTAGGACAATTATTGCGTGCAGGAGCAAAAGTTTATATTTATGAGAAAGGCTTTATTCACGCTAAAGCAATTATTATTGACGATGAAGCATCTACAGTCGGAACTGCAAACCTTGACGTACGAAGTTTCAGTTTAAATTTTGAAGTAAATGCCTTTATTTATGACTCAACGATTTCACATCGACTTGCTGAGCTATTTGAAAAGGATATTTTTGATTGTACTGAATTAACATGGGAAATGTACAAAAATCGTTCTACACTGATTAAATTTAAGGAATCAATTTCACGTTTATTAACACCTATTTTGTAGAATACAGAGAAAGGAAGAGAGCTAGTTCATCATGACGAACAACTCTCTTCCCTTTTTATTTCACACCTAAATATTCTTCTAGCGTTATATTTTGTTTTTTAATATCTTTTGCTATGTCTACACCAACATAACGGTAATGCCATGACTCATACATATAACCTGTGATGTCTTCTTTATTTTTGGGGAATCGTAAAATAAAACCATAGTCTTGGGCGTGTGTAAATAACCATTGTCCTGCTGGTGTTTCACCGAATTCTTCAGTTAGCCATAAATTATCTTTACCTTTCTCCCCTATATCAAAGGCTAGACCTGTTTGATGCTCTGAATAACCTGGTCGAGCACTATAGCGATCAGCCGCAGCTTGTCCATCACGTTTAGCATAGTTATTATATAATGTTGTTTGGTATTCAAAAGATCGATAGCCGCTAAAGGCTACTAAATCAAAACCGTCTTGTTTTGCTACAGCAAACATTTTGTTTAGCGCTTGGCGTGCCTCAGGATTTTCTTCAGGCGCAAAGGTAGATGGTAGCGGATATATTTTATTCGCTAATAAAATACCATTAATATATGTTGGCTCAGTTGGTAATGTTTGATTTGGTATATAGCCATTTGCATCTGTCTTTTGCTCTGGCTTCACAGGATGATCCACTGTTTTTTTCGGCTCTTCTTTTTCAGGTGATTCTTTTTTAGTTGGTTCTGCTGTTTGTTGTTCATGTTCATCTGATGCATTACTTACCTGTTTATTTTTATAGTTATAAACTACAAAAATAGCTGCAATAAGCGCCACTGAAATTAAAGCACCAAGGATGAGTGGTAAACGTTTCTTTTTCACTATTTTTTACCCCTTTTAAAGTTATCTGGCACTACATAGTTGGCTCCTCTGTCGAAGAATTAAATCGATTACAGAAAGAACAATCCTTCAATAAGTACCGATACTAGTTTTTACTATATTGGTATAGTCTCATTTTATCACTGTTCACAATTTAGGGTGTAAGTTTTCACCAATGATTTTTAAACTTCTTTCAGCGGGTTTCCAAACACCTGTACCAGTCGCTGCGCTTTCGCACACAGGCCTAAACACAAAGTCGATTCCGGACGCTATTATGCCGAGGCATAATTGATCACTAGCTTGTTAGTCTGTGAGAACAATAATAAACACAACTATAGAAGCAATTGAGAAAAAGATTGCCATGTACTTCATCCATTTCGCCTCTTTTATATAACCTTGCTCCTTAAAGCTTTTTGCTCTAAAACCATTCGATACGGCAAACATAATCGTCATTGCCAATACCGCAAAATTAAAATTACCCATGATAATAAATACGATTGCCGCAATACTTAAAACCGCGACTAGAATAGATGATACCCACTTTATGTTCATCTTGCTGTCCTCCTAAAAAAATCGAGGCTACATAGGCGCCTCGACATAAATTATTGTATGAATTTACACTTTTTCCGGATGCTCCGAATAGAATTTTCGACCGATATATGTTTGAATAATCAACAATGCACCGCTGACTGACCAGTAAAGTGGTAGAGCTGCCATAGATGACATCGAGATAAAGACAATCATAATTGGTGAAATATAAATAAACATTTTCATTTGTGCTTTTTGTTGCTCTGGTACCGTCCATAAAGATACACGTGCCTGAACTAAATAAACAAGACCAGCTACAACTGTCATAGCGATATCAGGTGAACCTAAGCTAAACCATAAAAACTCATGCGCTTTCACATCTGTAGAATATAAAATGGAGAAATAAAGACCCATGATAATTGGCATTTGAATTAACATTGGTAAACAGCCCATATTGAGTGGATTGATACCATGTTTTTGATATAATGCCATCATTTCTTGTTGATACTGCATTTGCTCTTCTTTCGTCTTTGCTTCTTTCATCTTTTTCTGAACGGCTTCCATTTCAGGCTTAAACGCATCCATTTTCATTTTCATCTTTTGTTGCGAACGATAATTTTTTAACATAATCGGCATTAAAATTAAACGAATAAGAACCGTAATAGCGATGATTGCTAAACCATAGCTACCTGAAAACATTGTATTACCGAAAAATTCCAGTAAAAATTCCATTGGTTTTACAAAGATACTATAGAAAAAACCTTCTTTGTTTTGCACAGCTTGACAGCCACTAAGAACAAAAACGACAAGTCCAAGCATTGAAAATAGCTTCAAATTTTTCATTTTTCCACCTACTATAATTTATCAACTAAAATGAAGTATACATTATTGGGTCTATTTTTATCAAATAGCAAGTGCTACTAATTCCATCATAAAAAAAGATACGAGCTTTAGCATCGCTAATACGTCCGCATCTATTGATTAATCTTATACTAAGTGTACTTTTGTCACTCAATTATGCCTCAGCATAATTACGTTCAGAAACAGCTTTGTTCTTGTACAAAGTTGTTCTTATTTTTCAGCGGATATTTGCACACCCGCTGAAATAAGTTAAACGTTTTGCAGCTCTGATTCCGTCATCTCAAAACGATAAAACTCATGATGTAGCTCGTCTCGGAAATGTTTGGGCGTTACCCCAGTATATTTTTTAAAGATGCGGGTAAAATAGCTTTGGTTACAGAAATGGAATTGATCTGAAATAGAAGTAATACTTTTATTAGTGTGTCTAAGGTAGTACTGTGATTCTTCTACCCGACGAACATTTAGATATTCAACTAATGTAATACCAACATGTTCTCTAAAAATACGCGATAAGTGACTAGTACTAATATGGAAGTTATTTGCGATGCTTTCCACTGTTAAGTCATTTTCCAATTCATCATTTATAAACATAATTACTTTATTAACTGTCTGGTGACGGAAAGTCGGTTGCTTACGATCTGCGATAAAATAAACAAAGAAATCAATTAAATCATCAGCGAATTGTAAAAATTCAGCGTCTTTCATTTGATTTTCAATCATATCATGACAAGCAATGTTAAAAGCAAATGCTTTCTTCGAAGGAACTTGATTGTCTAGCAGTTTACGAGCAACAATTGACGACAAAACAGAAAAATAACTTCGAACAATTTTAATGACTTGTTTGCCAAAACGTATTGAAAGAATATCAATTAATTCATGCAAAGATTTCTTAGCCTTTGTAGATTCTAAATGATAGATCTCAAATATTAATTTCGACTCAATATTAAAAAATTCCTCTATACCGATGTATTGGTTAATACTATCGATTTCTTGAAAGTATCTTTTGGATATCGTTTCTGACATAGAATGTTGATGTAGTTGCATAATCTTCCCCATCTTTCCTCAGATTGCACGCATTGCTTTTACATTTTCTGACAAAAATCTATTTCATATAAGAAAATAGTATTTCCTTACTAATTGTAAGAATTGAGTCATATTTCACAATTATATAATTGAATATAACTTGAAAGTAACCCAACTAAATCACTAGTTACAAAAAAAAAATAGACTATACCGTTAATTTTACCATATTTTGCGATTTCCTTTCAACCACATTTTGTCTCCTACACTAGTTCTAATTTATCATATGCACATAGTAGAAACCTCGTAAACTTAATTACCTACATTTAGATTTTACCATATACCTATCAAAATGAATTAGTAATTATTTAAAATTTGTTACAAATTATGTAATGTAATTTGCATCTTTATATTTCATCATTCGACATTTCTCTTTTTTATTCCGAAATCTTCTCTATATAATTTATACGAATATGTAGTAAAATAGATGATAATACTATTTTTAAAAGTTTAGACGAGGTGTTAATAGTGGATCCAAAACAAATAGAAGAAATTATGGAGATTATTAAGGAGTTTTTCCCTGAGAATACTTCCATTGCAATTTCCGATACAAACGAATACTTGTACTACCAAGCGAGCAAAAAAGTTGATTTGAAAATCAAACCAGGTGACCCGATTAAAGAAGGCTCTGCAGCTCATAAAGCGTTAAACTACGGACAAAAGATTAGCTCTTATATTGAGCCTGATGTATTTGGAGTAGCTTACTACGGCATGAGTATTCCTTTAATGGAGGAAGGCGAAACTAAGGGTGCAATCACTGCAATCTTCCCACAAAAGCCATCCGCATTTTTAACGAACTACATTACCATCAAAATTGATGACTGCTGGTACCCAATCAAGCATGATCAGGTTATTTATCTTGAAACACAGCTCCGAAAAACATTTGTTAAAACAATGAGTCGTGAAGGATATCACCGCTTAAATCTAAGTGATCTTGAGCTATTTTTAGCACCTGACTCATTTATACGTTGTCACCGCTCTTATATTGTTAACATTGACTACATTGATGAAATTCAACCAGATTCACATTCAACGTTTTTATTAATCATGAAAGACGGTACTCGTATTCCTGTTAGCCAACGCTACGCAAGCTACTTCCGTCGTTCTTTAGGTTTCTAATCTTTTATAAGTACAGCGAGCATTCTAAATGTTCGCTGTCTTTTTTATTGATTTACATGCACTTCATCAAAAGTTAGAGATAACACTGCTTTAAAACATTTACCCATGTGATTAAGTTGATTGGAGTAGAGTCAGAGCGAGCCCTAGGATCAGCGATAGAGCGTTCAGCCGGAGCGGAAATCAACCTCACATTATATGGTTGAATTTCCAAAAGGGAAATTCTCTAAAAATAATACACCTCTACATTAAAACGTTTTCTCTGTCGAAAATTCGTTTTTATGCTCGTTTTTCCTAGTTTTACTCAATTTAATGCTATTTCTAAAGTAATTGTGACAATTTGGTGATAGTATTATTCAAATGGTTGGAGTCATACTACAACTGAATAAACAGAAAATTCTTACACGTTTTTTCTAGTTTTGTAATCGGTTTCCATCAAACTTTTTTAGGGGAGGATTTTTTAATGGATGCAATTGTTCAAAAACGCCTAGGCTTAAAAGAACTTGAAAGTAAAATTGTTACTGCTGAAGAAGCTGCAGCACTGATTTCTGACGGTGATGTAGTTGGTATGAGTGGATTCACTCGTGCGGGGGACGCAAAAGTTGTTCCTATGGCTTTAGTAGAGCGAGCTAAAAACGAAAAATTCAAAATTGATGTATATACAGGAGCTTCTTTAGGACCTGAAGTAGATAAATACTTAGCTGACGCTGGTGTTATCCGCAAACGTGGGCCGTTCCAAGGAGATGCAACAATCCGTAATTTAATTAACACTGGTGATGTCCTTTATGTAGACGCTCATCTTTCACATAACGCTGAATTAGTTCGTCAAGGAATTATCGGACCAATCAAATATTTAATCCTTGAAGCTGTTGCTATTACAGAAGATGGGTTCATTATCCCAACAAACTCTGTAGGTAACTCACCAATCTTCGCTGATTACGCTGAAAATATTATTGTCGAATTAAATATCTCTCATCCTGAAGCTTTAGTAGGTATCCACGATATCTATGTACCAGGTGAGCAAGGTCAACGTGAAGCAATCCCAATGACTGATGCTATGCAACGTATTGGTGACATCGGTATTAAAGTAGATCCAGCTAAAATTAAAGCGATCGTTATTTCTGAAGAGCCAGATGCGCCTTCATTAATCGTTCCACCAGATGAAGAAACACAAACAATGGCGAACATTTTATTAGACTTCTTCAGAGATGAAATTAAAGCTGGTCGCTTAACAAAACAATTAATGCCATTACAATCTGGTGTAGGTTCTGTTGCAAACGCTGTACTTGACGGCTTCGCAAATTCAGAATTTGAAGATTTAGTTGTTGCTTCTGAAGTACTTCAAGATGCTGTATTCAACTTAATTGATGCTGGTAAAGTTAAATTTGCAGCAGCTACTTCAATTACACTGACTGAAGAATTACAGAAAAAAGTATATGGCAATCTAGAGAAATACGCTGATAAAATTTGCTTACGTCCACAAGAAATTTCTAACCACCCAGAGCTTATCCGTCGTTTGGGTCTAATCTCAATCAACACTGCTCTTGAATTAGATATCTATGGCAACGTAAACTCAACACACGTATCTGGTACTCGTATGATGAACGGTATCGGTGGTTCAGGTGACTTTGCACGTAACGCACGTCTAGGTATTTTCGTTACGAAATCATACGCAAAAGGCGGCGCTATCTCTTCAATCGTGCCAATGGTTTCTCACGTAGACCACACTGAACATGATGTTGATGTAATCGTAACTGAGCAAGGTATTGCTGACTTACGTGGTCTTGCACCACAAGAGCGTGTACCTTTAATTATCGAGAACTGTGCACACCCAGATTACAAAGAACAACTTTGGGATTACTATAACCGTGCTCTAGAAGCAACTGGCGGCCATCAAACACCTCATATTTTAGAGGAAGCACTTTCTTGGCACGTAAATCTTGCTAAAAACAAAACAATGAAAAAAGAAGTTGCTAAAGCTTAATTTTCATCATTTAGGAACGCCTCATAGGTTTAAAACCTTATGAGGCGTTCTTTTTGGGGTAAAATTCACTTTAAATAGACTCTATGACTGCTAACAAGCCTATATCCCTCTAGGTATTGTCAGCGGGCTTGGAACTTTATTATTAGTATTAGCAACTATTAAAAAGACCTTCTCATGTAAAAATGAGAAGGTTTTATTAATTATTTATCTTGTTCCTGAATTTCTCCATTGAAGTAATTGATCCCTGTATGTCCTCCACCTTCAGCAACCATTTCATTGGAAGCTATCTTTGTTGGAGATGTTCCGGCTTCTGTCGCTACTTCAGTAGTTATACGCTCTGAAATGTTTTCATGCATCTCCATATTCGTTGTATTCAAATAAGATGCTAATTTAGATTTCGCATCATTGAACATGTTCAATGCTTTTTCACGATTTTCTTTTTTACTTAAATAAGATGCCGCTAAAGCTAACCCTGCAATCACAACACCTGTTCCTTTACTTTTTGCCATTTTAAATCCCTCCCAAAATTATAGAAACCGGCTTTACAATATATCTTTTCCCTATTTTCAGAGGACTAAACATAATTTTTATATACGTTACAGCATATATATAAAATAGAGAATTCATCTAGTAACACTTAGCCTCTATTTATAAACTAAGTCTATCTTTTCTGAGACATAAACTAATGGCCATAAACATTTTTTGTAAATCGCGATATTTTTGTAAATATTTATGATTATAAAAGACAAGCAAAGGGAATTAATGAATTAATACTACTAACAGGAGAGTGATTATTATGAACAATCTAGACTCAGTATATGATTGGGTAGATATGGCTTCGTTAATAGGTGGAGCAGCCCTCTTAACAGCACTAATTTACAGTGTTATTTTACTGTAAGGAGTATTGTCGATGATTTGTAAAAATTGAAAGGCAATCCGCTTATCTAAAAAGCAGATTGCCTTACTTTTATTGTTTGACATCATCATAAGCATTAGATTTTTCAAATGCTGCTACTACATACGAACAAACAGCTTGCATGTTATAACCTTTCTCACGTGCATAAGCTGCAGCATGATCTAACAGTTTTTTTGCTACCCCTTGACCACGGAGCTTATCTGAAACATATGTGTGATCCATTACCATTACTTGACCCTTTTGCTGCCATGTAATTTCCGCTAATTTTTCCCCGTCTTGCTTATAGACAAAAGCAAGCTTATTTTGTGCTAGCTGTTGTAATTGAAATTCCATTTCTCACCACTCCTTTTTTTCATAGTAACATAGCTTTTTACATTTTTACAAAGCTGGCGGTAGCTTAATAAAACAGCCAAGAAAAAATAAAAGAATCTGCCCACTTTCCTCTAGTAAGTTAGGAGAAAGTGTTGCAGATTCTTTGAATTAATTAAACCATGATGCAATTGTATCCTTTAGATTAACAAAGAAATTTTTCACACTCGCCCAGAATCCTGTATCTTCCATTAGTGATCCAAATTTTTCTTTAATCGTACTACTAATATCATCTAATTGTTTAGACCATTTACTAAAATCAATGTCTAGTTTACTAATTTTGTTCATCAAATCAACTAGCAATTGACGATCTTTATCACTTAAATTAATTTCAAGCTTGTTTAATTGCTCTTGCACAATCTTTTCAACATCTTCTCGAGTTGCTGGTTTTGATTCTGCTATTTGTTTTTTGATTTCTGTTAGTAATTCCGCAACCTTCGCATCGTCTACACCTGCAGATTGCGTTAGAGTAGTTGCTACAGATAGTTCGTCATTTGCAACATCTGTACGATCAGTATCAAGCTTTTCACCTGTTGTTACTTCGTATGCTTTGTATATTCCTACAAGCGCTGAATGACCTGTTACTGCTTTAGGCGCAGCAACCTGTACTGTCGCATCTTCAATACCTGCAGTTAACATAGCATTTGCATACATTTCAGAAGTAACCTGTGTAATATTTGAAGGTGTAACAATTTCTATAACTAAGCCCTCTCCTGCATTCTTACGCGTAATTTTGGCAGAAGAGTACATACGAGAGCTTGAATTACTATCTTTAATATATTTTACTAAGTCTTGACCTGAAACTGTTATTTCTTCAACTTCAGGCTCTTCTTTCACTTTTAATGACTCTTTAACAGACGCTTTTTCAGCCTCAGATAAGTTTGCACCGTATACGACGATTGGAACTCCTAGTTTTTCATCGATTGCTTTAGGTGGCGTATTATCAGCTGCGAAACCTGTTGCTGGTGCCATCATGCCAAATACTAACATAGTCGCTGTCAGTACTTTTATCCATGTTTTTTTCAAATTGTGTGACCCCTTTCGTTAGAAAACTCAATCGGCCTGAATAATGTTTGCCAATCCATTACTAAACATTAATTAGTACGAAAAAAAGACGAGAAGGTTTCAAGTAGCTCTCGTCATTTTTTTAATTCGTTCACTCTATATTAGTTAGAAGAATGTTTTCTACACTAAATTTCCTCTGTCCAACCGTCCTGCTGTTTCACTTTACCAGCTTTCATAAGCGTACCTAAAGCTCGTTTAAATGCACCTTTACTCATGTTAAACATCTCTTGAACTTCATCAGGTGAGGACTTATCTCCAAATGGCATTCTGCCCCCTACCTCTTGTAGATAATTTAAAATCTTTTGTGCATCACCTGAAATACGCTCATGCTTACGTGGTAAAAGTGAACCATTCATTGAACCATCTTCTTTTACATCAATAATACGTACAACTACGTCTTGCCCAAGACGAGGTTCTGCATTTCGCTCTGACTCATGAACAAAGATACGGTAAGGAGTCTCTACGCCTAATAAAAATGTTCCTACAGGTAATAAACGATATGGACGAGCCGTAATGTTTTTATTGTGCATATCTTCAAATGCACCTTCATACAATTCGGAAATTTTTTCCTCATTGACTAAACGTCCAAATAAATCACCATTGCGATCTGTGCGTAATGTCATAAATAAATGGTCACCTGGCGCTGGCCAAAGCTCGTTTATCGCAGGTAAATCTTCAGCTTTTATGAGGACCTCGCGTGAGGTACCGATATCTACAAAAACTCCTTCACGCTCGACTACTCTTAGAACTCGAGCCCAACCATATTCCCCTTGCACGAACGATGGTATAGCTGTTGTAGCCGCTAAATCGCCACGACGATCCACAAATAAAAATACTTCAAGGCGGTCACCTACTGCAAGTGGCTCTGTTACCTCTGAAGCATTTAAGGGTAGTTCGTCAACTCCATTTGTTAAGATCCATTTCGATGCTTGTTGCTCTAATACAGTTAACGTAACAACTTCACCTGATTTTAATTCGTTCATATTGTCTTCCTTTCCCTCTTACCATCATTTTGGCAAAAAAACTTATCCGCCGGAGGTTGTAACTTCTGTTAGCTGATGCTATATCTGCTGAAGAAGTTAAAAGTTATGATGTGTTTTCAATGCCTCTAGTTTTTTCGCGATGTCCGGATTTTCTTCCATTACCTGCACAAGATCCGCAATTCGATCGATTGAATTCCAACTTAAATGATGTTCAATTCCTTCTACATCATTGTAAATTCGCTCTTCATCTACACCAATGATTCGCAAAAATTGCTCTAGAAGTTCATGACGCTGTACAAGACGTTTTCCTAGCTTTTCTCCTTTAGGCGTCAATGTAAGGCCACGGTATTTTTCATAAACTAAATAACCATCTTTATCTAATTTTTGAACCATTTTTGTAACAGAAGAAGGAAGAACAGATAATGCTTCAGCAATGTCAGACACACGAGCGTATCCTTTATTAGTGATTAATAAATATATTTGTTCGATATGGTCCTCCATACTAGGTGTTGGCATATCTTATTCCCTCTCTTTCCTTTTCTTACTCTCTAGTTTACTACAAGCTTGCCTTAAAAGTTAACTGAAAATACATATGCCAGAAAAACAATACGTGCGCAACCTAAAAAGAGCCAACTTCATATGTTGGCTCCCCTTTAGTTGGAAAATTTGTGCCGATGAAATTAAGGTATCATTTTAAATAAGAGTAAGGCTTCACGGCAAAATGAGGGGTTGATTTCCGTTTCGACTGGGCGTTTTGTTGTTGCTGCCGCTTCGCTTTCGCACAGATAAAACATTTGTAGCTGACGCTTCGCTTTCGCTACAGAAAACATTTGCTGCTGTCGCTTCGCTTTCGCGCAGATAAAACATTTGTAGCTGACGCTTCGCTTTCGCTACAGAAAACATTTGCTGCTGTCGCTTCGCTTTCGCGCAGATAAAACATTTGTAGCTGACGCTTCGCTTTCGCTACAGAAAACATTTGCTGCTGCCGCTTCGCTTTCGCGCAGAGCAGAGCTTCCTGGGGGCGTCCAGTCTCAACTCTAATCAACCACATTTCATAGCGTGTATTTTTTGGCATTTTTTTTATTATGATAAAACGAGACATAATAAATACTTTATTAATAAAAAGCTTAATTTGATTGACAATTTTGTTTTTCAAAACGTGAAGAACCAACTTCATATAGAAGTTGGCTCTTCCTTATGTCGAGGATACTTATTTACCACATGTAATGCATGAATAATCTCTTTATTGATTTGTTCGATACTATCAGGAGTATTCATCATTTTAAATGCTTCATCTCGGGCTTCCATAGATGTAACATACTTGCTAGGCAATGCATTTAGTGTAAGTGCCACTGTGTCAAGTTCACAGATTTCACATTTACAAAATGTTTGATATTCCGGTCCTCGTAGTAGAAAACTTACTAAACCACGCACAATTTCCTCTGTAACATTTACTAAAATAGGATCTGACATATTCAAACCTTCGCCTCATTTATATTTAATTGTTACATTAATTCCTGAAACCATAATAACGTTAACAAAGCTTTTTTTCAAGAATCGAGTAGCACCTATATCAACTACTATCTCTAGCTCCTTAGAATGAATAAATCCCTTCCTCCTGAATATATCTTATTCACCATTTCTTAGTTTTGATTAATCGTAATGAGTTAAACACAACTAGTAATGTAGCACCCATATCTGCAAAGATTGCAATCCACAATGTTAGCCATCCTGGGATTACGAGTAATAGGGCAACTAATTTTAGAGCTAGGGCAAATATAATGTTCTCTTTAATGATGCGTAATGTTTTTCTACTTAAACCAATTGTATAAGGAAGCTTCGTTAAATCATCACTCATTAATGCAATATCTGCAGTTTCCAGTGCTGCATCCGTACCAGCACCTCCCATTGCAATGCCGACATTGGCTGAGGCAAGTGCCGGTGCATCATTGACACCATCTCCTACCATCGCCACTGCACCAAACTGTGCACGTAAATCTTTAATGGCCATTAGCTTTTCAGCTGGTAATAAACTTGCTCTCACATCTGTCATATTTAAAGACGTCGCAATTGCCTGTGCAGTTGGTTCTGCATCACCTGTTAGCATCACTTTATGCTTCACTTTTAAACCATTTAATTTATTTAACACATCGTTACTTTCTGGACGCAATTGATCAGCAATGCCAATCATCCCAATAAACTGATCATTACTAACAGCTGCTACAACTGTTTTACCCTGTTGTTGAAGTTTTTTAACCTGTTTGTTTATCATTTCATCAACAGTCGTTAATGTAGCAATCCATTTTAAGCTTCCCACATAGATTGTTTGACCGTCGACCGTCGCATAAGCACCCTTGCCTGTTACGGATTGAAAGTCTGTTGGTATTAGATCAGTTAAATTTTTATCATGTAATGCCTGTAAAATAGCTTTAGCTAATGGATGCTGTGATTGCTTTTCAACGGCCGCTACTAGTTGTAAAACATAATCCTCAGACATCTCCTGCGCTGTAATAACATCCGTTACAGCGGGTTGACCTTTTGTAAGTGTACCTGTCTTATCAAATGCTATTGCTTCAATATGACCAAGTTGCTCTAAATGAATGCCGCCCTTAATAAGAACGCCTTGTCTAGCAGCATTCCCAATTGCTGTTACAATAGCCACTGGTGTAGAAACGACTAATGCACATGGACACCCTACAACAAGGACAGCTAATCCTTGGTAAATCCAATGTTGCCAATCACCTATAAATAAAGGTGGTATAACCGCTACAAGTAAAGCAATAATCATAATTGCAGGCGTGTAATATTTCGCAAATCGATCCACAAACTGCTGTGAAGGTGCTTTTTCTGCCTGTGCTTCTTCAACAAGATGAATGATTTTTGCAATTGTTGTGTCCTCTACTCGCTTCGTCACACGAACCTCTAGGGCACCTTCTTCATTTAAAGTTCCGGCAAATACTTCGTCATCAATTGTTTTACTAACCGGAATTGATTCACCTGTAATCGCCGCCTGATTCACTGCCGACAATCCACTAATAACAATTCCGTCCATCGCAATCTTCTGACCAGGTTTAACAATTAGAATGTCACCAATTTCTATCTCCTCAGTCGGCAGCTCCATTTCGTGGAAATGCTCCCCATGTGCTCGTTTTATCGTGGCTGTCGGTGGAGCTATATCCATTAGCTGACGAATGGATTGTCGCGCCTTATCCATTGAATACGCTTCAAGTGCTTCACTTACTGCGAATAAAAAGACAACTACCGCTGCTTCTTCCCATTCTCCTATAATGGCTGCACCTAATACCGCAATGGTCATCAGCGTCTTCATATCAAATTCAAAGCGTGCTAAATTGCGGAAACCAGTTTTAAAAATTCCTATTCCACCAACTAAAATCGCGATAATAAACATCCCAATAGTTAGCGGATCCGTTTCACTACGCATTGCTCCAAACACATACCCGAGTACTACGAATAACAAAGAGATTCCCGCTAAAATATTTTCTGTTTTCCGATAAAAAGGTGTTGATTTTTCAATTGTTCTTGCAGTTGATTGGGATACCTTTATGCCATCGAAGGCACCTGCTTCTTCAAGTTGATCAACATCAATGCTGCCCACGACTGTTATTTTTGAAGCACCAAAATTCACTTGTGCATCCCGAACCTCTGGAATAGCTTTCACGTTTTTTTCAAACTTTGCTGCACAGCTAGCACAGGATAAGTTTTGTAGCCTATATTCTTGTTTAGTTGGAGTCGCTGCCATTTCCAATCCCCTCTTTCACATGTTCGTAAGCAACCGTTACAATTTGATACACATGTTCATCAGCTAAAGAGTAGTACATTTGCTTTCCTTTTCGATATGACTTCGCTAAGTTATTATCTTTTAAATATCGTAAATGATGCGATGCTGTTGCTACTGACGATCCGATAATGGAGGCAACATCGCAAACACATAATTCATCTTCGACCGTTAAGGCATACGCAATTTTAAGTCTTGTTTCATCAGATAATGCCTTTAAAAACTTTGCTACTCCTGATAGATCAGGCATTTGTTGTTGAACCTTAATGACCGCTTCTTCATGAACTTGTGTTATCTCGCATACTTCTTTTGGCATTTCCTCACCTCATTCAAATGTTCGTTTGATTGTTTTCACTATAACATAATATTCCATCTTATTCAAACGAATATTTGAATGTAAATGATTTATATCACAAATTAAAAAAATGTCTTTATATCAATGATGCCCCAGCATAATTGATTGTTATTTGCGATGCAGTAAAAAAATCGTATTTCCTTTTTAGAAAATACGATTTTTTATATTGTTTGAAAAATTATTGCTAACTAAGATTATAGTGTCATTAAAACAACAAATGGGTTTGTCTGTGCGAAAGCGAAGTATTAGCAACAGGTGTGCAATCGCTTCACTGTTATAAGTCTTTTCTGTTTGATCACTGTGAGTAGCAATAGTGTTAGCTCTACGCTTGGTTGGAGTAGACTTGAACGGAAGCCACCCTCATCTAAAGCAACCACAAAGAATATCTTAATCATTCTAAATAAAATAGGTTGATATTGCCTAACTCATATATATCGCCATTTCTTATTGTATATTTTTAAAAATACTATAGAGCTAATTATAATTACTAAAAGCAGTCCTAAGGCAATAAAAGGAGCTAGAATCACTTTGTTACTTATTTGCAGATAATAAAATGCTTCGAATAAACGTTTTGTTTGCATGATATATGGGATTGTATAAATGAATAGTTTAGCAATCCATCCTCTCTCCGCTAGCAAATTTAATAAATTTACAATTAGAAATGGCAAAAAGAATATAGCCATTGAAAATAAAAAGCTTATAAAGCTAGCTTTTACAACAGAGGAGATTGACAAACAAATTATCGAAAAACATATACTTCCCAAAAGTAGAAATAATAGCTGAATTAGCAGAAACTCGAATAATGTCAATGTGTATGGCGACATAGACAAACTAGAATGAAACTGTATCGGAGAATTAAAACCTTCTGCTATATACATCCAATAGTTTACGTGACTACCCGTTCTATATATATTAAAAATCACACTAAAAATCACTGTTCCAATATAAATAACCATTGTGTAAAGAAGTGTCACTACCAATTTTGCTTGCACCAATTTGGATCTTCCAAATTTTGATGTTAATGTATATTGAATCATACCCGTCTGTTGGTCACGAGCAAATAGATTATACAATCCAACTATTAATAATATTCCAATTGCTATTAACCCTTCACCGCCTAGAAATTCAGATAAAAATATTGGATACTCTGTCTTCTCTATATACATAGTATTTACCTGCTCACGCATCGTAATTTCTTTTTCTAATGCGGACGTCTGAGGTCGTGCTTTCAATTGATTTATGATTGTAGATTGCTTATCCATCAGCGTCTGTGCTTCATCTATTCTATAAAAGACATTCACTTCAGGGCCTATTTCGAATTCTTTAGTAGCTAAAATTTCCCGTGCTTCTTGGATATCCTTTTCTGTTATTGGATTCTGAATTTCTTCAAATGCATTAAGTTCTTCAATAGACATATTAAAATATGTTTTACTAATCCAAAGTAAAGATAGGATAGCCACTAACATAATATAAATGAGTTTTTGCTGCCAAAGTAATTTCCATTCCCACCAAATAAGCTGTTTCACGTTGATTGCCCCTCACTAAAATAATATAAATATAAATCTTCTAATGTCGGTTCCTTCATAACTGCTTGAGGTAATGGCTTTTTATGGTGATATAAGCGTACTCGAATTCGACCACCATGCTTTTCAATTGCTCCAACTTTGTACTGTTCTTCAATATAAATTAGCTCTTCGGGTAAAATATCAACTTCCCATACTTGTTTGGCTAATTTCTTAAGAACATTCTCCGGTTCATCTAACTGCTCCAAACAACCATTGTTTAAAATACACACATAATCTGTTAAGCCTTCTAGGTCACTAGCTATATGTGTAGTATAAAGAATAATGCGATTTACAGATAAATTAGCAATTAGAGACCTAAATCTAATTCTTTCTTTAGGGTCTAATCCAGCGGTTGGTTCATCCAAAATCAATAATTGGGGGTCATTTAACATCGCTTGCGCAATCCCTACACGTTGTTTCATTCCTCCAGATAAATTTTTTATCTTTTGATAGCGATCGTCATATAAATTAACTTGCTTTAGCCAGTACTCTACTTTCTCCTTTAAAGCATGATTAGCGATGCCCTTTAATGTGCCAATATACATCAGAAAATCATAAACCTTCATATTTGGATAAAATGGAACATGCTGTGGTACATATCCTATTGCATCACGATAACTCTCTCCTAATAACTCAATAGGTTGACCATTCCAATAAACAGCTCCTTTTGTAGGCTTGATTAAATTTAAAATAATACGCATTAAGGTCGTTTTACCAGAGCCGTTTGCTCCTAAAAAACTATAGACACCCGGTTTAAATATCATAGATATATTATCTAATACTTGCTTTGTTTTATAATTTTTATAGATGGATTTTAAACATAGTTCATTCAAGACTTGATGCCTCCTTGTATTTCCAAATTACTTTCATCATTATGGTTAATAGAAAAACAAAAACACAAAGATGAATAGTTATATCCATTTCAATCCATAATCGTAATAAATTTTGTTGCACTATTAATAATATTGAAAGCAATAGCCAAAAAGGCCCTATAATATAAACATTGTTCCAATGAATAGGTGTATATAATGAAATGATTAGTAGGAAAATAGCTACTAGCATTGCTGGAATAAGCCATACGATAAGCAATGTAACTAAATGTTTGATGGATAAAAATCCACTGACGAAAACGATTGGTGCAACAGCAATAAAATGTAATCCTAATGCAATTAACAGCCGTACAATAAATAATTGCCCTGTTCCGTATTTAAAAGTCCATTCAAGCTCGTTCATCCCAAAAGTTTTCGTTTTAAAGCATTCAGTTAAACAAACAACTATGGATAAAGGTGATAATAAAAAGATCACCTGAATTGTCATCTCAATTGATGCTTGTATACCCATCCATAAACCGAACAGTAAAATTAGAAATTGTAATGAAATAACAAGACGATTTGTGACTGTCCACTCTACTCTCAATTTTTTTAATAAAGACGGTTGTTTAACTTGATCTTCCTTATCAAGTAAAGTACCTATAAACTGAATTGTTTCTTCTATTCTTTTCTCATTCGGTGTCGGAACTGGGAATGTATCTAAATTGACTTCTACATCTTTCTTAACTTTTGTCATATTTTCATCATTAAACGATGTCATCCTCAGACTCCCTCCTTACCATACCTGCTAATTTTTTTAATCCTTGCGTGACACGTGATTTGACAGTATTTTCATTTGTTTGGGTTATTTGTGCGATTTCTCCATATTTATAACCGTGATAGTACTTTAAAATAATCGCTTCGCTTTGTTGTTCCGGTAAAATTCTTAATGCATTTTGGATTTCTTGAGATTGTTCTTTTATTTCGTAAATTTGAATAATATTCTTTTTTTCATCAATGATACGACCTTCCTCTATTTGTTCTTCCTGCTTGCGATTTTGAGCTATTTTAGAGCGTGTATAGTCTCTAACCTGATTTAAAGCTATTGTAATTAACCATTTTCTAAATTGATTTCTATATTCGTATAGTTTGATAGACTTGATCATCTTTACAAAAACTTCTTGTGTTAAGTCATAGGCAAGTTCTTGACTTTGCAATCTACGATAAATAAAGGAATATATTTCATGATAATAACGCCTGATTAATGTATCGAGAGCTGCTTTGCTATTATGTTGTTGAATCTCCATAATTAATTCATCATCTGACATCTCCTTACCCCCTTTCAACTAGAAGAACGAAGTGTGTAAATAAATAGTTTTAAATCTATTAAAACAAAAAACTCCTTTCTATATGAAAATAGAAAGGAATTTTAGTTGTTCACGTGTATAAAATTTTCCTATCGTGCTTTTAATCGTAAAGTTTTACCTTTAATATCTTCTTTCCTTACAAACGTTTGATGATAATCTCCGTTAGCCCAATCCATTACTTGATCTTGATACCAAGCAGATTTTACATGCCCACTTTGACCTGGGCCAACGATATGATAGGCTGAGCTTAAATCTCCAGCATCTACTACAAAGCGCCATGAGGCTCCGTGATTAACATTTCCAGCTAAATCATTATCAGCAGCTTGAACAGTAACCTTGGAACCACCAATAGGAACTTTTTTCGCATTAAAATATGCTGCTAGAATTGGCGAAGCTTTACCTAATGTATGGTCAAAGGTAAGTTGATGGAAATCACCCCATTGCCATTTCGATACGTTTTTTCCGAACTGGTCTTCTAGTTGTGCGATTGTGAGCTCTAACGCCTTGTAAACTGTTTTATCGACTCCACCCTGCTCCTCAATCCATACGCTCTTCTTACCTGCATAAGCTGTACGTAAAAGCTGATCAGTAATATTAAATTTACCATACATTAATTCATACATATCTTCTGGCATCTGATCCTTAAATAACACTTCTTGTAACTTAACCATTAATGTATGGAACACTAATGGTGCCCCAGAATCCTTTGCATCTACCATATCCCAATTCTCTAATAATTTAATAACATCTTTATATTTCCCATCCCGATCTTGTGCTTTTATCGACGTTAATAAGTCTGGTAAAAACTCACGGGCATATAGGTTGTGCTGATCCATTTGTAAATTCATCATGTCTTCCACTGTTAAAGAATCATTCGCCTCTAACACTTCCTTAATCCGTTCAAAACGATAAGGCTGTGCCCAGAATTCTGTTATATGATAAGGATATTCTTCCCCAATGACTTCATTATTTGCTGTTGCTATAAAACCTTCATCTGGGTTTACTACTGTCGGAAGCTTATCCCACGGGATAAAGCCCTCCCAGCCATAGTCACTAGAATCACCAGGTACTGGTAATTGCCCGTTTCCTTTTTTCCGAATGGGAATTTGACCATTCGCTTTATAAGCAATCGTTCCATCCTTTGATGCAAAGACAAAGTTTTGCGCTGGTGCCTTAAAATCTTCTAATGCTTTTTCAAATTCATTCCAAGATGTTGCTTTATTAAAGCCTAGTAGTGCACGTAGCTCTGTCGTTGGTTGCAATGCCGTCCACTGCATCGAAAATTGTGCTGTCGGCTCAGTATCTTTAAAAGCTAAATCTGTCATGATTGGGCCGTGACGTGTAACAACGACTTCAAAATCTACCGTTTCGCCATCCTTTACCTTAATCGGTTCATTACGTACCTTTGCTTGCTCCCACTTACCATCATAGCGGAACTGTGTGGGATCATCTGGGTTTGGTATTTCAATATATAGATCCTGTACATCGGGCCCAACATTCGTTACCCCCCATGCAACGTTATCATTGTGGCCTAAAATAATACCTGGAACACCTGCAAAAATTACACCACTAACATTTTGTTCAGGAGATTGTAGATGCATTTGATACCAAATGGATGGTGTGCTTAACCCTAAATGCGGATCATCCGCTAAAATCGGCGTACCGTTTTTTGTTTTCTTCCCCGATACAACCCAGTTATTACTACCGTTAAATTCATTTGGTAAAAGGTCTGCATTAAAACGCCCTGCCACGGCTACTGGGTTTTCTTTATTTGCCTCTATTATAGATGAAGCGTTTTCAGGATATTTTATAAATAATTCTTTAGCTTTTTCTTCGTCAAAGTTTTGTAAAGCCCAATGACGGAACGCAAGCGTATTCCAGTTACCCCCTAAGTCATAAGCCATATATTTACCAATAGTAAGAGAGTCTACAACCGACCACTCCTCTGGTTCGTATCCTAGTAATGCAAACTCATAGCTTAATGTATTATTATTCTTTGCCTGCTCAATAAAAGCATTGACGCCATCTGCAAACCACTCAAGCACCTGCCTACTTTCTGCATCGTAAGTAGATAATGATTGTTCAGCAGCATCACGCAGGCTAAATGTTCGGAAAAATTTATCAGTATCAATCGTTGCCTCACCGATTATTTCCGACAAACGACCGCTAGCTTGTCTTCGCGCTAAATCCATTTGAAACAGTCGATCTTGCGCTTGAACATAGCCTTGTGCACGATACAAGTCTGCATCAGTCTTAGCAAAAATATGAGGAATACCTTTGTCATCCCTTGTGACAGTAACATCCTTTTCTAGCACATTCACCGAAAGCTCTCCATCAATTACTGGTTTCGATTTATTCATAAACCATGTAAATCCGATAAATACGACAAGAGCTACTACAGCTAAAAATCCTACTATAGCCAGTAGCCATTTTTTCCACGTTAACTTTCTCACAATCCCAACCCCCTTCTTTTGCAATATATTCTTCTACCCACTTGTCAAATCCTTTTAAATACTCGAAATTTAATGGTAATTGCGTTGCAGTATATAAAAAAATCGTATTTCCTTATAGAAAATACGACTCTTTTACGTTGTTGAAAAACTATTGTATCAATTAAAATATGGCTCTTCGGCAAAGTGAAAGTGAGTAGTTGATTTCCGTTGCGGCTGGGCGCTTTCCTAGGGGCGTCCGATGAGCCGCTTCACTCGCGTTGCTCGCTCCAGGGTCTCATTTGTGACGCTGATCCCCAAGGAGTCGCCCAGCCTCCACTCCAATCAACCACTTTACTAGCATATATTTCTTACCATATCACTCTAAATTATAGTGACAAAACGGAAACTTTAGCAAAATGTTTTCTCTGTGCCAAGCATAGCGCTAATAAAGCGACAGCAATGGCAGATGTACACTCTGTTTGGTTTGATTATGATGAGTAACCATATCGTTCACTTTTAAAATAAAATTCAAAGTTCTACGCTATTGTTGATTGGAGTGGAAGGCTACTCGACTCCCGTGGGAAAGCGAGACAGGCGAGACCCTGCACGGAGCGAAGCGGAGGAAGCGGCTCGGCGCTCGCCCACAGTAAAGCGAGTAGCCTGGAACGGAAATCACCTCATTTAAAGTGCCATAATATTCGCAAAGGTTTCCTTGACCATTTTATTGTTCATAGATACTAATTATTAAGCTGTAATTCGATTGGACAATGATCACTGCCCATAATTTGTGAGTGGATATTTGCTTCATTAATGTTGTTCTTTAGCCTCTCAGAAACAATAAAGTAGTCAATACGCCATCCAATATTACGCTCGCGTACTTTATTCATATAAGACCACCATGTATAGTGATCTGTTGCATCTGGATGCTTGTAGCGGAATGAATCTACAAAACCACTTGCCAATAGCTCTGTCATTTTTGCACGTTCTTCATATGTAAAACCTGAATTACCAACATTCGATTTTGCATTTTTCAAATCAATTTCCATATGTGCGACGTTTAAATCACCACAATAAACTATAGGTTTTTTGGAATCTAGCTCTTTTAAATATAGCGCTAATCGATTCTCCCAATCTAAACGAAGAGGTAATCTAGCTAAATCACGCTGTGAATTCGGAGTATAAACATTTACTAAATAAAAATCTTCATACTCTAGTGTAATAATTCTTCCCTCTTCCTGCGATTCATCCTCACCAACGCCATAACGTACTGAAAGCGGGGTATGTTTTGTAAAGACGGCTGTACCTGAATAGCCTTTCTTCTGTGCATAATTCCAATATTGCTCATATCCTTCAAGTGAAATCTTCACTTGTTCTGCCTGACACTTTGTTTCTTGAATACAGAAAAAATCTGCATCTACCTGATTAAAGAAATCTAAAAACCCTTTACCTAAGCAGGCACGAATTCCATTAACATTCCATGATATAAACTTCATTCTCTGTTTCACTCCTCAAAAAACGCCCTTCACCATTAGCGAAGGGCGTAGCATTTTATAAGTCATCACCAACGATTTTTACTTCTGTTTCTAAATCGATGCCATACTTTTCTTTAACTACTCGTTGTACCATTTGAATTGTTGCAATATAATCAGTAGCCGTTGCATTACCTTTATTAACAATAAAGCCTGCATGCTTCGTTGATACCTCTGCATCACCTACGCCTTTTCCTTGTAAACCACTATCCTGAATAAGCTTGCCTGCAAAGTGACCTGGTGGGCGCTTAAAAACACTCCCAGCAGATGGGAATTCTAACGGCTGCTTAGATTCTCGCTGAAACGTTAAATCAGCAATTTTTGCATCTATTTCTTGTTGCACACCTTTAGCTAATTGAAATTCGGATGACAATACATAATACCCTTTCTTGGCAATGATACTTTGACGATAACCGAGTTCAAGATCTTCTTTCGATAAAATTAACATTTCGCCTTCTTTTGTTAACACTTTCGAAGAAATAATAATATCCTTAATTTCTCCGCCATATGCACCTGCATTCATTGCCATAGCTCCACCAACTGAGCCAGGGATACCACATGCAAATTCGAAACCTGTTAATGATGCTGCCGCTGCCAGTTTCGATACATCCTTAATAAGGGCACCACTTTGCGCGTAAACATGGTCTCCATTAATGCGAATCTCATCTAAAAATGAAAATGTAACAACGATCCCTCGATGACCGCCGTCACGAACGACCATATTCGATCCATTACCTAACATTAATAAAGGTATATTATTCTTATGGGCATAGCGAATAACTGTTGCTGCCTCTTCCTCTGTTTCAACGAGAACGAAAACATCCGCTTTACCGCCTAATTTTGTCATAGTATATTGCTGTAATGATTCATCTAACTTAATATTGGCTGGATTAACGCTCTGTGCTAAATCCGCCACCCATTGTTCTTTTGTCATGAGAGCTATTTCCTTTCTAACGTCCTTCTTACTATACACTAGTATGGATTTAGAACTCTAATTTGACAAGTAAAATGAAGGTTATTTTTTATCTCACCTTAACAAACTCCCCATACAGAGATAATGAATATATTAACGAAAATTAGTATTACATATGGCCGTTGACGATCCATTTATCAAAATTCCGAAATAGACCACATACTTTTAAAGCCAGTTTGTTGCCCATGATTCGATATTGTGGATTGCTCCCTCTAATGCCCGCCCTTTTTCCGTTAAAGAATACTCAACACGCACTGGTACCTCTGAATATACTTTTCGTTCAACAAGCCCTTCTTTTTCAAGCTCTTTTAAACGTTCGGATAATAAACGACCACTCACAGGTAATGCAGATTCAATCTCATTAAAGCGCTGTGGCCCGTCTAATAATTGATATAAAATTAGCCCTGTCCAGCGTTTTCCGATTAAATCCATTGCTTTAGCTAAACGAGGACATAAATTTGTCTCACTCATTTTTTTCACCTCTTATGTACTCTATTGTAACGATTATTTTAAAAAAAGTAAATTTAGAGTAACTTATTTACTTTAAGTAATTTATTTACGATTATTCATTTGATTACTAAATACAATTTTAACGTATTTTTTCATTCCTGGTATTTCTTTTGATTCAACATCTTATAAAAGCTTATGATGGCATAAAAAATTAACCACGGCTGCTCGATTAGAGAGTAGTCATGATAACTTAATATTTAATGAAAATGGCCACTTACTTCTATATAGATGCACATGATTTTATTATTATGACAACTTCTATTGTTGACCCTTTGTAGAAGAAAAGATTACATACTATTATTACATTATTTCAGCTAACCTGACTTTCATTGAAAGATTCACAAAATAAACTTGTACCAATGTAATATTCCCCCATTTTTTCTAAAAACTCATTGAATATCTGAATTTTTTACTTTATCATTCGTGTAAGATCTGTTTTAGGGTGGTTTTCCAAAGTAACGTTTGATTATAGTCATTCAACTATTGGCTTTTCTGTACGACATATGATGACCTCCAAAATATACGGTGTATTTGAATCGAACACTTCAGAAATAGCCGTGTCAGATATTGAACAAATGGAGGTTTCAGAAATATCATTCATAATCGCTGTTGCTAGGAAAACATTGATCGTGATGTGCAACTTGTATCTATTGATTTTTTTGACGCGGACATTTATCCAAAAATTTCATTTACATCTACATATATTAGGAAATTAGCAGGGAATAGTGTAAATCCATAGGCGCAAGAAGATACATGGATTCATGCTAAGACACAGATTGAATTTAGTTTATAACACTCTCCTAAAACAGATGGTGTATTAATTAGTGTTGTAATTGATGTTATGGTGGATTTTGAAATATAACAACTTCAATTACAATATTTCGTAGATTGGAGGACTTTTATGGTTGGGTTTGATGAATTCTCTTTTGCAAATTCTTTTATTTCAATAATGTTTTTTATCGTCTTCGGTATTATAGCATTTACTATTATTAAAGGTATCTTTCAATGGTCGAAAAACAACAATGAACCATTATTAACAGTACCCGCTAAAGTCGTAACAAAACGTTCGAATACAAGTGGAGGTTCTGGTAACTCTAGTGCCCATACATCGTACTATGTAACGTTCGAAGTACAAAGTGGCGATCGTCTAGAATTAAAAATGAATGGGCATAATTATGGACAGCTTGCAGATGGTGACTATGGCTTATTAACATTTCAAGGAACACGTTATCATACATTTGAGCGACACAAAAAGGAGAGCAGCGTTTAACAACGCACTCTCCTTTTTAACATTTCATGATTACTTAATTAAATATTTACCAAAGCCGCCTTCAGTATCTCCTAAATATTCGATATTACTACCTGCAGGAATAACTTTCTGTGCATCCTTAGCTGAATTGTAAATAATTTTCGTATTTGCTGGGAACGGTACAAATGACCAATTGTTATCCGCAGCAGGATTAATTGTTTTGTTTTCAATAACGTAATCAATTACAGCTTGGCGATTTTCATAAGCATAGTTAGTGATGTTAGAGCCATCTGCATTTTTAAACGTGGCACCATAAGAACCACCAACGCGATAATTGTTTGAAATGATGATAAATTCTTGGTTTAGATCGATTGCTTTACCGTTGTATTGCACATTTTTAATACGATTCGCTTTTTCGTCTACTAAAATACCTCGACTATCGTATTTCGCTGGTGATGTTACATCGATTTGATATGTTAAGCCATCTAACACATCAAAATTGTAAGAACGTGCTTCTTGATCAATAATATTTTGTTCATCCGTTTTATTCGGATCAATTGTTGCAAAAATACCAGCAGCCATTTCTAACCATTCGATTGCTTGTGCACCTGTTACCTTAATCGTTGCAACCGTATTATCGTAAACATAAATATCTGCCATATTTTTAATTGCAAGCGGACCTACAGGAATGTTTGTATAATCTGTAGGGTTGTTACGAGAGCCTGCTTTGAATGGAGCACCAGCAGAAAGCAATGGTGTATTTTCATCAGCAGTACCTTTTAATTCTTTTTCAATAAACCATTTTTGAGCTTGTGTCACAATTTGAATAGACGGATCATCTTGCACCATTGAGAAATAACTATGGATTGGTGCAGTAGTCTCACCAACAGGCTGACGAATATACTTTAACGTACCCTCATGTGCTTCTTTAATTGCATTTAATACTGTTTTAGAAGGTTGTAAGCCTTCTTGTTTGATAGAGCGAAGAGAACCTTGTCCATTCACCACAACCCATTTAGAGCCTTGTTGCTCTAGTTTTAAATCAATGACTCCAAGATAGCTGCCATAGCTTCCTGCCATTACAGTAGGTACACCGTTAATCGTCCCTTTTTCTTGATCAACGTTTTTTAGGTTTTTATAGTCACCTGGGAAAGTTAAATGAGAGTGACCTGTAATTAAAGCGTCAACCCCTTCAATCTCAGAGATTTGGTATCCAACATTTTCGGCACCTTTTTCGTAAGTATCTTCACCAATACCAGAGTGTGAAAGTACTACAATTACATCTGCGCCTGCTTTTTGCATTTCTGGTACAATTTCTTTTACTGCGTCAACCGGTTCCTGCATTTCTACTTTTCCTGCTAAATGGATAGCATCCCATTCAACAATTTTAGTAGGTACGATACCTGTAACACCAACTTTAAGTGTGTGCTTTTTACCTGTATTGTCTACAACCTCTTTATCAAGAATTACATAAGGTGTGTACATACGCTTTTTTGTTTTAGCGTCGTATGTGTTTGCATTTACGACAGGGTATTTTGCATCATTTAAAACTTCACCTAAAAACTCTAAACCATAGTTGAACTCGTGGTTCCCTAAAGTTCCACCATCATATTTCAATGCATTAAGTGCTGCAATAGCTGGATGAACTTCTCCTGGCTTTAAAATATTTTCTGATGCTTTATAAGAGCCTAATGGCGTTCCTTGAATTAAATCACCATTATCAAAAAGTAGTGTGTTCGGGTTCTCAGTACGTGCTTGTTCAATTAATGTTGCAGTGTTTGCTAAACCTAGGTCAGCAGATTCTTTATCTAAGAAATAATTATAATTTGCAAGGTTTGTATGAATATCTGTTGTTCCTAAAATTTGAAGATCTACATTAGTTGTAGATGTTGGTAATTTATATTCAGCTACAAAGCGTTTAATAATACTTTGCATTTGTTCAGTTGTTACATAGTCACGAGGACGAATTGTGTTATCCTCAAAACCTTGTAATATATTTGCAGCAACAGCATTTGCTAAATCTTGCTTATGTGTTGTTGCAACTTGATTTGCATCTTTAAACTTGTCTAATACAGAAAGTGGAGCGTTTTCACTGACTAATCCACGAGCAGAAATGACAAATGCTTGTTGACGTGTCAATTTATCATTTGGATCAAACAATGTGGCAGTTTTACCTTTAATAAGCTTCAATTCTACTGCCTTTTCTACATACGGGGCTAAATCCTTAGAGACGTCTGTGAAGGCAATTTTGGAGCCATCACCTAGCTCTACATTTAAGCTTTCTACTAATTCTTTCACGTAATCCCCACGTGTCACACCGCTTGATGCAGCATTTGCGGATAGTCCAAATGGTAACACTGTGAATAGAACTAGTAACAACGCTAAGAATTTAGTAACTAATTTCTTATTCATGAAACACCCTCCTTATAATTCTAATATTTTCCTACGTTTTCTATTATATTATACTAAATCTTTTATTAACTGAACGAATAGTCCTAATTGTATGTATTTTTAAATGAATAACAAAATACTTTACCGTAAAATGATAGAATATTATTTCATAACTATTTCACATAACGGGATGTTATTAAATGTAAATCGGAAATATGCGCATAATATCAATATTTCAGATCTCTGATCATTACATACCTCTATAGAAAAAAATAAAAAAGTTCCCTCAAATTAGAGAGAACTTTTAATAAATACTACTTTATTATGCATTTACAGTTTGTAAAGACTGAGCTACTTTCTTAACTGCTTCTAGGCCATTTGCAATAATTTCTTGTGCTTTATCTTGAGACGCGTTATGACCTTCAATGATCACTTCTTCAATAATTTCCATACCAAACATACCAACAACATTTTTGATATAATTAACTGACATTTCTATTGATTGTGCTTCTGGTGTAGAGTAGTAACCACCGCGAGCATTTAAAATAACTACTTTTTTGTCACCCATTAAGCCTTCTAATTGACCGTTTTCATTATATTTAAATGTATAACCAGCTTGGAATACATAGTCGATGAAAGTTTGTAATTTCGCTGGGATTGTTAAGTTCCAAAGTGGGAAAGCAAATACAACAACATTAGCTGCAGTTAAAGCATCCATAGCTTTTTGTTTTGCTGCTAAAAGACGTGATTCAACGTCAGTTAACGCTTCACCGTTTTGAACTTTACCAAAAGCATTGAAAAGATCTTGACCGAAATAAGGCATATCTTCTGCGAATACGTCAAACGTTGTTACATCTACGCCTTGTACATTTTCCATAAATGTGTCATACATTTTTGTTGAAATACCATCTGGACGGTTGTTAGCTTTTACTACTAATACATTCATTATATAAATTCTCCCTTAAAATCAAAGTTTATTATCTCGAATTCAAGATATATAAGTATATTAAAAAACTTTGTATGAAAAGTCAACGTTCGTATACTCAGACTTTTGACTGAAATGCAGGTGATTCCATTAAAATATATCACATCATAACTTAGAAATGATTTCCGTTCCGACTGGGCGCTTTGTAGCTGGCGCTTCGCTTTCGCGCAGAGCTTCCTGGGGGCGTCCGCTGAGTCGCTTGGGCCAACAGATGTTTTTTTGCGCGAAAGCGTAGTGTTAACGGAGCGGCAGCAGAGGGTTATGTTTGTGCGAAAGCGGAGCGGCAGCAACAGCAGGATGTTGGTCACGAAGGCGTTATCACAGGATGTGATGCCCTTAGCCTTCGTTCCCCTATCGCTAATCCCCAAGGAGTCGCCCAGTCTCCACTCCAACCAACTTACATACTTGCATACGTTTTAACAAAGCTCATCCCTTACTTTTGGTAATGAGCTAATAAAGCATATGTGTTAGTTTGTTAGTGTTGTTATACTGATCGGGTCCATCAGCAATCTGATCACCTTTGCTTCAAAAGAGATCAGGTCCAATATTCTTAACTTTTCTCCAACAAAATTAAAACTTACAACTATCGTCGGTACAAACCCCACCATCTTCAGAGCCTGCCATCTTTAATCCTGGTTGTAAGCCCTCTTCCTCTGCAACTTTACGTAAAGTTTCTTCAAATACTTCTTGAGGTTGTGCCCCAGAAATACCATACTTACGATTTAACACAAAGAATGGTACCCCTCTTACGCCAAGCTGTAGCCCTTCTTGTATGTCAGTCTCTACATCTACTTTAAAATCGTCGTTAGAAAGAACCTTTGCAACTTCTTCGCGATTCAGACCTACTTGCTCAGCAATATCGATTAATACATCATCCTGGCCAATACGCTTTGCTTCTATAAAATAATTATATAATAGCGCTTCAACAAGCTTTGAAACATCCCCTTGTTGTTCTGCCCATTTCACTAGACGATGCGCTTTTAATGTATTTTCCTCCATTAAATGATCAAAGTTATATTCTAGACCAACTTCTTTTGCGCGGGCAGCAACACCTTGTGTCATTTCCTTCGCTTTTTCTAGCGACATTCCATACTTTTTCGCCAATGCTTCATACGTGGACACATTTGTATCCACAGGTGTTGTTGGGTCAAGTTGATAGCTTTTATAAACGAGCTCCACCTGCCCAGCAAAACCTGTATCCTGAATCGCCTGCTCTAGTTGCTTTTTACCAATATAACAAAATGGACATACATAATCTGACCAGATTTCAATTTTCATAAGTAGTCACGCTCCTTTTGCTACATTGTAGCGATAATAATTACTGGAAGGCAATTTTTTAGCTTCATTGCATAAATTTTCAAATCAATCTACATACTGAACGTAAAAACAATGTGAGGGTTATGTATGACACAATCTCTTTGGCTCGGAACAATTGATCCTGTCTCGTTACCATCTCTTCCTGCATCAACAACTTGTGATGTATGTATTATTGGTGGCGGCTTGACAGGACTATATACAGCCTATATTTTAGCAAAATCAGGTGTAGATGTAGTCTTGCTTGAAGCAAATTCCCATATCGGTCATGGTACGACCGGTAATTCAACCGGAAAATTAACCGCTCAACACAGCTTAGTTTATGCCAACCTTATTGAAAAACTTACTGTAGACGAGGCACGCCTCTATTATCGGCTCAACCAAATTGCTGTTGAAAAAGCATTACAGATACTCCCTAAAAAAAGCATTCAGCAAGTAGATTCATTGCTTTATTGCCAAACAAAAGAAGGCTATGCCCAATTATTAAAAGAATGGAATGCCTATAAAGTATTAAATATTAAGGCTAATTTAACATCTGACACAGAGCTTCCCTTTCCGATTACAAAAGCGCTTAACATGTCCCAGCAAGCACAAATACATCCTGTAGAAGTTTGTAATTTCCTTGTAAAAGAAGCATTAGCAATGGGCGCAAAACTCTATACGAATACCCGTGTTCAACAATTAAACATACCTCAGAATAGCTTACATACCGCAAATGATATGTCGGTTCAATACAACAAGCTTATTTTGTGCACACATTATCCAATCGAAGCCTTTAGAGGTCTACATCTTTTTAAACTTTCTAACAGTCGCTCCTATATGGTTGCTAGCAAAATTACTGATACACTACAAGGTCAATATCTATGCGTAGATAATCCTACTCGCTCAATTCGGACTGCTACCATTAATGACGAGCATTATTTAGTGTTAGGTGGAGCTAATCATATTGCAGGGGAAACAACTAATACGGAGCCCTATTATGAGGCCATTCAAAATGAAATGAAGGCGCATTTCGATCAGGAGCCCATCTATCGCTGGTCAGCGCAGGACATTGAAACACCTGATATGGTCCCGTATGTTGGCAGGATTACACCGTCCTTGCCTAATGTTTTCATTGCAACAGGCTATCGAAAATGGGGGATTTCCAATTCTTTTGTAGCGGGAGATATACTATCATCCCTCATAACAGGAGCAGGGAATGAGGATGGTGCAATTCCTCTGTATTCTCCAACACGTACAAAATTCGGAGCTCAGTTTATGCAGATGCTAAAGGTAGGTGGCTTTGTAGCCAAAGAGTTCGTGACAGGTTATGTGAAACATGCAAATACACCAACTTGCACGCATTTAGGCTGCAAAACAAAATGGAATAAAGCCGATGAAACTTGGGATTGCCCTTGTCATGGCTCTCGCTTTAATGCCAAAGGTGAAGTTCTTGAAGGTCCTGCTGTCCACCCTTTAAAACTAGATTAAAAAAAGAGGTTGCCTTTTTCAGGACAACCTCTTTTTCATTATTTTAATGCATCAGTTAAAACTGGAACGATTTGTTTTTTACGAGATACAACACCTGGTAAAAGAACGCGATTATTCACTAGCTCTGCGCCAAATCCTTTTGCTGCAGCCTCCGCTACTTGTCCAATTGCAACAGCTGTTGAATCATTGTTTAAAATATCTGTTACAACAAAGAAGAATAAATCTAAGCCGTTTTCCGCTACATTTTTATTTAATAAAATTTCTAATTCCTCTTGGCGGCCAAGCACGTCGTTAATATCAACAGCGTTTACTTGAGCTACTACAGATTTATATTCACCGAACTGGAATTCTTTTGCATCTAATGATAAAAGATCTTCCAATGATTTATCTGAAAGGTCAGCACCTGCTTTAAGCATTGCTAATCCGTATTCTGCAGCATCAACACCTGCAATTTTCGCTAGTTCCTCCCCAGCTTTTACATCTTGCTCTGTGCAAGTTGGAGATTTAAATAATAATGTATCAGAAACGATAGCAGAAAGCATTAATCCAGCAATGTTTGCAGGAATTGCTACGCCATGTTCTTTAAAGATTTTGTTTAAAATTGTTGCCGTACAGCCTACAGGTTCTGCACGGTAGTATAGTGGATCAGCCGTTTGGAAGTTTGCAATACGGTGATGATCAATCACTTCTGCAATTTGTACTTCTTCAATGCCATCAGCAGATTGCTGGAATTCATTGTGGTCTACAAGAATTACTTTTTCTGCTTCTCCAACTACTGATGAAATTAATCGAGGTGCCTCGAAGCCAAATTTATCTAAAGCAAATTGTGTTTCGTTATTTACCTCTCCAAGGCGCACCGCCTCAGCATCAACGCCAATTTGTTGTTTTAAATATGCATATACAATTGCAGATGTAATTGTGTCTGTATCTGGGTTTTTATGACCAAAAACTAAAACTTTACTCATTGAATTTATTCCTCCTAAATAGCAATAACATTTATATTTTATTTTATCATACCTTATGATCAAACATATATAAATTGAAAGTTTATCTATAAAGGATCTATGCGAATTCATAACTAAAATCTACTATTCTAAAATAACTGTATCTTCTTATAGTACTCCTTTACCTATACTAAAGAAGCTAATTTTTGCAGATCACAAAACTTGGAAAATTATGAGTGTTGAATGGAGTGAAGATTTCTTGGAGGTCATAACGCCAGGAAAACGCCCAGTCGAAATGGAAATCAACCAAACATTATGATAATAACCCAAAGTTTTTTAATATATTTATCTACTTGAATCGCCCTATTTTTAACATTTAATAATAACAATGTATAGTTTGCTAAAAATATTTACCATAAATAGATATATAGTTGTGTTTTTATATTTAAGAAACCATAATTTTATGCTATCATCAGGTAGTCTATATATATACTAGGATATACAGGAAATGGGGATTACGATGACAAAGAAGATGGAAAAAAAGTATATTCCTTTAGCAAATTATTTTGATATAGCTACACAACAAGAAATTACTTTATCTTTTAGCGAACTCGAAAATATCATGGGACAAGCCTTACCAAATGCAGCTTATTTGAATAGGAGCTGGTGGAAAAAGACAAAGCCCCCTCTCTCTCACTTTTTGTCATGGACAAATGCAGGCTACTATGTCATTGATGTTAAACTTGGTACCAAAGTAACTTTCTCGCGCACACAAATTAAGACTACAAGTAATAATATTTCTAAAAATGATGAAAACCCACCTGCATACATAATTCGAGCAATTGAAGCATCAGATGCTAGATCATTTATTCATTTGCAAGAAGAAATTTTCCAACAGACGGACTTCATGTACAACATGAAAAACGAATTAGACCTTACAGTTCAACAGCTTCGTAAAGATTTAGGCTATTGGAAACAATTAAAAAACCGTACGATTTTACTTTGTATATTAAATGGCATTTTTGCTGGTTATGCCGTTATTCATGGATATAAACACTCTAAAACTAAGCATGTTGCATCAGTCCGCATAGCTGTTAAGGATGAGCATCAACGACAAGGTATCGGTTCAGAGTTGTTGAAGGCGGCTGAACGCTGGTCTAAACAGCGGGATATTTCGCGCTTAGAAGCATCTGTTATGGAGCATAATGAAAGTGCTTTAAATTTGTTTAAAAAACTAGGTTTTCAGCAGGAAGGTATCCGACAAAATGCCATTAAATTAAATGATACCTTTATTAACGAATATAGCTTAAGTAAAATTTTATAAGTTTCTTTTTCAAGGATGTCTAAAACTTATTTGGACATCTTTTTATGTTAATGTTATAGATCAATATCTTACGTGTTCTGCCCGATGCAAATTTTAGAAAACTTGCTTTTCTCTTGCTGAGTCTAAAAATAACAAGTTATTTTCTACTTGCTCATATGATTGCTGATATTTTTCATATTGTACTTTATCCTGGCTGACCATTTCCTCAATTAGCGCATGTAAAAACGAAAACAATACTGGAATAACGTCCAATGAAGATTGCTTTTTCAGACCAAGTGTAAATAACGCACTTGCATATTCCCGAATAGACGACAACGCCGAACCAGTGATAGCAATAATTTTAGCCTTTTTCTTCTTGGCAATTTCTACAATCGTTTGAATGTCGTTTGAATGCTTGTCCCATGAAAAAACTATTAAAGTCGTTTGCTCCCCCATACTGTTAATTTGTTGTACAATATCGTCGGATTCTGGGCGAAGTTGTTTTACATTTGGACGTAAAGTTTTCATTGTAGACGATAACCAATTTGCAATGGACGATGCTTGGCGGGTACCTAAAATATAAACGTTTTCCGCTTCATGCATCCATTTTGAGCTTTTTTGAAGCATATTATCGTTAATCAAATCAATCGTAGCTTGAATATTTTGAATATCACGCTCCATCACCTTACCGAAACTTGAGATATTCCGCTTACTTGAAAAGTATGTAGGTTGAATACTCACACCATTATTTTGAGTCATTAAATAACTTCTAACCTTGTCTTGAAGCTCTACATAGCCCGATAAATCCAGCGCATAACAAAAACGGATAACTGTTGATTCACTAACATTAGCCTGTCTACCAACTTCTGCAGCTCCGTTACCAATTATAACTGTAGGGTTATTCATAACAAATTGTGCAACTTTACGCTGCCCCTTCGAAAGCCTAACAAATCTTCTTTCTATTTCTTCATTTATATTCATTTCTAACAACCTTTCTTTCAATGAAATTATCACGAATGGCGATTGTTTCCTACTGACTCTAATTCGGATCAATTATGCCTTGGCATAATTACGTCCGGAATCGGCTATGTTAGACCGAGTTCCTCTATTTCAGGCGGGTATTTGGACACCTGCTAAAAGAAGTTAAAAATACAGTATCACGATTACAATCTGAATACAATGACTTTTCTGAAAAATCTTCAATGCTTTAACTTGCTAATGCGATAGTTCAAAATAAAAAACATAACATCGTTCCATTTTTAATTTCGATGGTTGATTTCCGTTGCGACTAACGCTTTCGATGAGGCTCGCTCTAGAATCTCGTAGTAGCATTGTATTTCCCAATGAGTCCTTAAACTACGCTCCTCAACTTTTCCACATGATGTACAGCAACGAACCTTATTGATTAATGATTTTAACAGATTTTTAAAAATATTTGTATAAAAATTAATAATTTCTAATTTTTATGTATATTAATTAGAAAAATGCCTTGGATTATCATTCATCCAAGACATTTTTAATTTTTGTTAATCTAATTCCATTTGTTTCGTTTCTTTACCTAGGAATATTACCCCAACAACACCGATAATAATCGCTCCACAGAAAATAGCAAAGATAAAGCCGATATCATAACCCGCTGTCAATAAAGTGCCGACTAACAAAGGTCCAAAAATACCCCCGATGCGCCCAACAGCTGCTGCCATTCCAGCACCCGTTCCACGAATAATGGCTGGATACTGCTCTGGTGTATAAGCATAAAGTGCACCCCATGCCCCTAAGTTAAAGAACGATAAAAACATCCCAGATATTAATAGTACTACTATTGTTTCCGCATTACCAAAAATGAAAGCACTTACAGCTGTACCAATTAAATAAGAAACAAGTACAAATTTTCGCCCGAATTTTTCAATAAACCATGCAGCGGTAAAATAGCCCGGTAGCTGCGCAAGCGTCATAATGAGAACATATTTAAAGCTCGTAATCATATCAAAGCCCTTACCAACCATGACACTTGGTAGCCATAAAAACATACCGTAATATGAGAAAACAACTGTAAACCATAACACCCATAACATAAGTGTCGAGCGTGCATATTTTTTTGACCATACTTCTCTAATATTTTGCCTAACACTTCGTTTCTTAGACTCAGCCTTTACTGCAAATTGTGGTGAATCTGGTAAGTGCCAGCGAAGATAAATTGCATAAATTGCTGGAATTGCGGTTAACAACAATGCACTACGCCATCCCCATGATGGAATAACAAAATACGAAATCAATGCTGCGATTAACCAACCTGCCGCCCAGAAGCTTTCCAGTAATACAACAACTCGCCCACGCTCTTTAGCTTCTACACTCTCAGAAACTAACGTCGATGCGACAGGTAATTCTCCACCTAGTCCCATGCCTACTAAAAAGCGTAGTGTCATAAAAGCGGCTAATGTAGTGGTAAATGCAGACAAGCCACTTGCAATCGAAAATAATACAAGCGTCCACATAAAAATTTGCTTACGTCCCACTTTATCGGCAAGCACGCCGAAAACAAGAGCTCCTACAGCCATCCCAATGGAGTTTATGCTACCTATCCAGCCCGATTGACTTGGCGTTAATCCCCAATCGACTGCTAATGCTGCAATTACGAAAGATAATATCCCTACGTCCATTGCATCGAAAAGCCAGCCTACTCCTGCTACCCCCAAAAGCTTATTACGAGAAATAGATTGTTGAAACTTATTTGTTGTTACTGTATTTATTGTCACCTTAATCACCTGTCTTTACACTTGACTTTACATTACATATTTACTATACAGTTGTTTCAAGAAAGTGACAAGCGAAATTTAAATTACCGAATTGTTTCGACAATTTCTGAAATGCTATTGAAAATATGGGGTCATTTGCGTTAAAATGTCTTTTATACAAAAACAACTGTTCTTTCTATAAGAACAAAAGGAGATTGTAACGTTATGTGGAAAGGCCTAATTGAAGAATATAAACAATTTTTACCCGTAACAGAAAATACACCCGCTCTAACTTTAAACGAAGGCAATACGCCTCTTATACATTTAGTTAATCTATCTAAAAAACTTGGCATTGAGCTCTATGGGAAAATTGAAGGCGCAAATCCAACCGGTTCATTTAAAGATCGTGGTATGGTGTTTGCCGTTGCAAAAGCGATTGAAGATGGCAGCAAATGCGTTATTTGCGCTTCAACTGGTAACACATCAGCTGCAGCCGCGGCTTATGCAACACGTGCTGGAATCCAGTCCATAGTTGTTATCCCTAAAGGAAAAGTGGCCCTAGGAAAGCTAGCCCAAGCGACAATGTACGGTGCAAAGATTATCGAAATCGACGGTAATTTTGATGATGCATTAAATATTGTTCGTCAAGTTAGCGAAACAACTCCAGTAGCACTTGTAAACTCCGTGAATCCATTCCGTATTGAGGGACAAAAAACAGCATCATTTGAAATTGTAGATGCTTTAGGAAAAGCTCCAGACTATCTTTGCATTCCAGTTGGTAACGCAGGTAACATTACTGCGTACTGGAAAGGCTTTAAAGAATACGATGCAGCAAAAGGCTCTGGTTTACCAAAAATGTTTGGCTTCGAGGCTGAAGGTGCAGCAGCAATTGTAACAGGTGAACCTATTGCTAATCCTGAAACAGTGGCGACAGCTATTCGTATCGGTAATCCTGCAAGTTGGAAATTTGCAGAAGCAGCTCGCGATGAATCTGGTGGAATCATTGATTCGGTTACAGACGAAGAAATTTTGGCTGCTTACAAATTAATTGCTGGTACTGAAGGAATTTTCGTTGAACCAGGCTCAGCTGCCTCATTAGCAGGCGTTATTAAATCAGTTGAAAACGGCAAGATTGCAAAGGGCTCTAAAGTTGTAACAATTTTCACAGGTAATGGATTGAAAGATCCTGATACTGCCATGAATGTCTCAACTGTAGATGTTGTCTCACTTAAAAACGATGAGGAAGAAATTCGAACATATATCGAGGGCGTACTATGAGTAATATGTGGGAAATCACGGTTCCCGGGAGCACAGCCAATCTTGGCCCTGGCTTTGATTCAATAGGGCTTGGCTTAGCCCTTTACTTAAAGCTAACCGTGTCTTTACAGGATAGTTGGGAAATTATCCACCTCGATGATAATGGTCCTAAAGAGTTTGAGCTGGAAGAGCACTTACTATACGTAATTGCTAAAAAAATTGCGGATCAATATGGCAAGCAACTACCTGCCTGCCGTGTTGAAATGGCAAGTGAGCTTCCATTAGCCCGTGGTTTGGGGAGCAGTGCAGCGGTCATCGTTGCAGGAATTGAACTAGCAAATCAAGTCTGTAACCTAGGTTTAACTGTACAGGATAAACTCAATTTGTCCTCCCAAATCGAAGGACATCCAGATAATGCAACAGCCTCAGTATTAGGGGGATTAACAATTTCTTCGATGGATGAAAATGGAGTAGTTGATACATGTCATGTCAATGATCTAGATGCTTCCTTTGTTGTGTTTGTGCCTGATGTCGAACTAAAAACGAGTGAATCCCGTTCTGTTTTACCAGAACAATTTGACCGTACATATGCAGTAAGGGCCTCTGCAAACGCAAATATGCTAGCAGCATCATTAATGGTTCAAGATTTTAAACGGGCAGGTCGTTATATGGAAGCTGATTTATTCCATGAACCTTTCCGTGCTAATTTAATACCACAATATACAGAAATTCATGCAGCAGCAAAGGCCAATGGGGCATTTGGAACAGCTTTAAGTGGGGCGGGACCAACACTGATTTCTATCATCCCTACTGCTATTGCGCAAGATTTCGTAAATGCCATGAAAAATCAATTTCCAGAGCACGACATTATCTTAACAAAAGCCGATGAATACGGTGTACAGGTAAAATTTGGACGTCTACTACAAAAGTAGACGTTTTTTCTTGAAGGGGGAAGTAGCTTGAAACCAATTATTTTCTGTGATTTTGATGGTACTATAACAGAAACAGATAATATCGTCTCACTAATGACTGAATTCGTTCCAGAGGAATCTGAAAAAATTGCTAAGGCAATGATGGAACAAACTATGACCTTTAAAGATGGCGTTTCAGCAATGTTTGGCCTATTATCGACTAAACAAAAAGATGCTGTTATTCAATATTTATTGGATACAGCCATTATACGGGAAGGCTTTGGTGATTTCGTTCGTTTCGCACAAGAGCACCATATTCCGTTTTATATTGTTAGTGGGGGTGTCGACTTTTTCATTGAGCCCATCTTAAAGAAATACGGGCCATTTTCTGATATATATTGTAACAGTGCTGATTTTTCCGGACAGCAAATAAAGCTCGTCTTTCCAAATGGCTGTGATGAAGAATGTACAAAATTTGAGACACAGGGTTGTGGTTGCTGCAAGCCAAGCGTTATGCGAAAGGTTTCACAGAGCCATCATTTTAAAATTGTGATTGGAGATTCACTTTCTGATTTTGAAGCAGCAAAACAGGCAGATTTAGTACTTGCGAGAGATCATCTTATAAATTGCTGTCAAGACCTTCATCTCCCTTATGAACCCTTTGAAACTTTCTATGATTGCTTAGAAATTATAAAAAACCTTATGGAAGCAGACAAGGCTGTTGTTTCAATATAATTGAACCAATTAAAGACATAAAGCTCATCACCATACCGTGTGTGATGAGCCAGAAATAAGGGCTATGTTCACATAGTGACGCCCTTATTTCTACATAAGAAAAGGAACCATCTTCAATTAGATGGCCCCCTCCAAGTTCATGATTTATTTAGCGCTTTAAAAAGTCTCTTTCGACGTTCATACCAAATAACACAAATGATAAACCACGAATAACCCATGCTCCATCCAGCCAGTACATCTGACGCGAAATGGCGGGCCCCAGCAACTCGAGACAAACCAATAAGTACAGTTAAAACAATTGCCCCAAGCCAAAGCAATGTCTTACGACCCTTGCTATTGTTCTCTGAAAAAATATAGGCTATTGTAAATAAATACAAGATGCCGGTCATAGCATGTCCAGAAGGAAAGCTAAACGATGTTAATTGTTCTTCGATCTCAGGTCTTGTTCGATGCACCCATTTTTTCAATAATTGATTAAGTACATTCCCACCTGCAATGGTTAACAAAACAAATAATATTCCTCGGTTATTTTTTACCTTCCACGCTAAATATACTATTAAAACGATAGCTACAGACACTACAAATGCCGGTTCTCCTATATAGTGGAAAAATTCTATTAAACGATTCCCGAACAATAAATCTGCCATTTTCGTATCAAAAGTACTGATTAATTCACTTTGAAAAGTGACTCGTAACACAAAAAAGATAATGACCGTTAATATTGCTAAGGGATAAGCCCATTTTTTCATATACTACTTCACCCCAAAACTATACGCCGTTTTATGTTTCACATCATATCATATTTAAGTCAGCTAGAGGTGAATTTGCTTTTTATCGACGCATAATTTATGCAAGTAAAGAAGTTAGGTAAATCCCGATTGGTAAAACTTTATCTAACCCAATATGCCCCCTCTTTCTTGGGGTATAACAAATGATTTCTCTTCTGGTTTATTAAAATAATTTGAAAGAGCTAATGCAACGATAAATAAGATGGCAATGATAGGTATTATTTTTCTAAACAAAATATACACTTCCTCATCTTCAATTAGAATTATTTTAATAACACTGGGTCGAATAACCAATCTTTCGGACCGAAGTTTTTATCCTTCTCTCCTCGTACCTCACGAGATATATTATTTTTAATAATTAATTCTCTAAATTTTCTGCTGAACAAAGTCTTTCGATATAAGTAACTTCCATCATGGCTCCATTCTGCAGATAAAAAAACGTCACTTTTTATATTGGTTAAATCTTCGCGATTATAAATATCAGGACCATTGATTACCCCGCTTAAGCCACAACAGCATGGAGGCTGTTCTGTTGCAAAATACAATTTAACTCTTTCAGTACTACTCTTTGGCAATACTTGTGTCGGTATAATTTGAAAAGCTTTTTGCTTCCCGTCTTCTGGTCCTTGATGAATAACCTCTAAAAGTTCATAGCCTTTAATATTCTCTTGCTTCATTAATGTTACTAATTCCTGTGAAGCTACCCAATATCCGCTCACATGAACTAGATGTCGATCTTTCATTTCTGTTGTATCTATCACTAATGGTGAAAGTTGCTCTTTTGCCATTAGTCCGCAGTGCTGGCAATGGGTGCTGATAGAAAATAAAGTTCCTCGATCCTCTATAAACATATCAGGTGAATTACCTGTTGAGTTTAATGTGAACAACTGGGCTTGTTCATATTCACTATCTGAAAAGTCGAAATAAAAACGTTCTCCGATAGAAACAATTCCTAATTCATTTTCCAATGATTTATAAAGTGCTGCTACATGTTCATATGTAACATCTTCATTTAATGTAAAAATAGGATTAAACGAAGCCTTTAATTTTCTCTTTCTTATTTCAGGCGCACCGATAAAAATACCATGGCGATTATACACATTAATGACTTGATCTCGACTAGATTCATCTATAGAAAATAAATTTTCAAGTTCTACTTTCAAAATACACGCCTACCTTTATATAAAGTTTTATGGTGAAGTATGTTGACTAGCTAGTAACTTTAAAAAAATCTACAATCTCTACTTTATTCATAGATAGTCAGGCTCTTATCTTAAACGAAATCTCTTATATAGTATTACTTACTATAGCAAATCTACTTAACCACGATTATCTTAAGCGTACCAGTACTTACACCGACATTTCAATGTTGGATTTACGCCAATTTTTTGGCGGTCTTAGACTTAATTTTTGGCGTGATTTGGCGGACATAAAAAAACACCGCCATTTTTTGGCGGTGTTACAACGAAAAGATAGGTATTTAGATTTATAATTTAGTTATAATTAACTAAGTCAAAATATGGAATCACAAAACCACCTAAACTCTCCCTTTTTATTGAAAAATATACCAACGGAAATAAGTATAACATATAGATAATCTATAGTAAATTCATTCTTTCTGCAAGATTTACAGCCTCTGTTCGCGAATCTACATTCAACAAAGAAAATAGCTGAGTTAAATATCTTTCGGTTGTTCGTTGAGGAATATTTAATTCTATAGCAATCGCTTTATTCGTATGTCCTTCCGCAATGAGTCTTAAAATTTTCTTTTCTTTTTCATTTAAGTGAATATCGAGTTTTGCATCCTGCAATTTAAATTTATTATCGAGAAAATCCAAGAAATTTTGAGGTAACACAATTTCACCATGTGCAATGGCTCGAACAGTTCGTAAAATTTGTTCCTTAGATGCTGTTTTAGCTAAAATCCCTTCTATTTTCCGTTCTAAAATAAGTGGATAATAATCAGTAATATCATCACCAGTATAAAGAATAATTGAAGCATTTGACTGGATAGCTTTAATGTTACGTGCTAAATTAATACCGTTTTCTAACGGCATATTTATATCAATTAAGTAGATATCATATGGTTTATTTTTAATTCTCTGGATGACATGCGTCGCGTTACTTTCTGTATCAACTATAATATCTTCATTTTCTTGAAATAAATTTTTCGTCCCCTCTAACACAATAGGGTGATCATCCACTATGAGCATCGTAATCAAGTGTATCACTTCCTTCTTTTACTGTAATTCTAATAGACATTCCTGCATTAACCTGTGAATCGATGTAAAACTGCCCGTTAAAGGCTTTTACACGCTCTTGCATACCTTGAATTCCCATCGATTCTCCGACAATAATATCATCAATTTTACAGCCTACACCATCATCCTTGTAGATGATTTCAAAACCATAGTCCGTTTCCTGTAAACGAATTTCAACAGTTGTTGCATAGGAATGTTTTAAAGCATTGTTGAGTAATTCTTGAAATAGTCGATAAATCATTAAATTCATACGTTCATCCTCTAAATAAAGACGATCTATCGTATAAATTAATGTAAAACCAGCTCTTTCTATTACTTTACGAATTAATTTTTCTAACGCAGCATTTAGCCCTAATGTATCTAATAATGGGGGCTTTAAATTTTCACAATAAGCTCTTAAATCATGTAAAGACATAATCATCTGCTGATGAATTTTCTCAAGTTTTTGCTGAATATCAGTTGTATCTTTCGCATTGACTAGAACATCTACCTCTCGGGCAATATGGAGTTGCTCCTGCAAATTGGTATCATGTAATTCTTGAGCTAATTGATATTTTTCCTCTTCAAATCTTAACCATAATAATTTGCTTAACCAAGGTAGTTGACTATCATCTGCTTGCCTCATATGTTTTAGTTCCTCTAACAGCTCTTCTACCATCTTTGTATTTTCAATAAAATTGTTTACATACAATAAGAGCAATTCAAGCCATAGAAGCTCTTCATCTTTTAAATGAATCGAATTTTTATGTCCCAATACTAAGGCTCTTTTATAATGAGCATCTTGATGGAGGAAGGCTAAGTAGACTTTGTCAATTCTCCGTATTTCTCCTAATTTTAAATCCTCTATTAACGCTGGATTAATTGAAAGTCTTCCCTCAACCGTTGAAGTAAATTGATTTGTGTCATAGTTATAGGTTAATACAAATACATGCTCTAGCTCAAGATGTAGAGAAACCTCTTGAGCAAACTTCTCTAAAAGCTCATCTATTTTAATCGTTTTACCAATCCTATCTACAGCAGTGTATAGCTGATGTATATAATCCCCTTTTGTCGAAAATAAGATTTTTCGTTTTCGATAATCGACTTTCTCTTTTATGTAAAAAAGAACAACTAACGATGTAAAAGTAAAGAAAGAAACACCTGTCATTACGGATATAGTTAAATACTTTCCTGCAATCCAATACAATCCAACTACAAACCATAAAGTAAAAATCAATGAAAAGATTACATAATAACGTAATCTAGTAATATGATATTCAATATCAAATAATCGTTCTGCTACCTGTGTAAAGATAAAGCTAAAAGGAATAAGCAATAAAAATAAAGAGCAGATTTCACCTGACAGAATAAACGTATCAAAAAAAATTTTAGGGAGTGAATATAAAAAAAGAAATGGCAGAAACGGTATCAATATACTACTTAACAATATTTTCAACTGAGGTGATTTATATTTGAAATAGCTTAGTAATAAAATACCAAGAATAATAATAAGGAGAATGAAGAAAAGGACTAACACTGCTTCAGATAGACAATAATAAGAAGCGGGATAGAAAGTAATAATACAGCCCAGTGAAAAAGCGATTACAGGGCATATATAGAAGAATTTGATATTGTTTGTAAACAGCCAATTGATTTTTACAAACGAATAATACTCTCTTAAAAAATGTAATAATAGGACTAAACACAATACCATACTACTACGATTTACTATTATCCCTATTCCATTTACTCTACTAGATACTCCACTGCTTACATAAGCCAATGAAACAGTTAACATAAAAAAAATAAGTAAGTTAGCAGCCTTTGTGCTTTTTTGATTAAAATGTAGATATATAGTAATGAAAAGAGTTAAAAAATAATAACAAGCTGGAAATAGTAATATATAGTAAAGTTGGTGAGGGATATCTAAATGCTTAATATGTATATCTTCTATTTCTCCATTTGGCTTCATTATCGTTATTTTATTACCAGCTACTATTGTAGATTTATATTTCAATTGATTTAAATGATCCATTGACACATCATCTACGCTTAAAATAACATCAGATGGTGAAATACTTCCCCACTCTTTCCACTCTTTATAGTAAGGTTGCGTTACTCCCCACTTACCATTCTCTTCTTCCACCTCAATTTCCAATAATGGCCTACTATAATTCGCATAATTCAGATACATACCAATCACTAAATAGAGCATTATAGCAGGCCAAAATAACTTACTACCCAATGGTTTTATAACCAAGCTGTACTTTCCAACTCTACTTCACTACTAAACGCATCTAAAATTGCTTTTTGTTCTAAAGATGAAATTCCAATCAATGATGCTTTTTTTGCTTTTAATAGAGCAACTAAGTCTGGGTTTTTTTCTAGATATTGAATTACATTCATCATACATATCTTCCTCATTTCATTAGTTTTTTTAAGTAATCTTTACCTGCTTCATTTATAGCTACATTTTCAAGAGTATTGAATGCTTTTAACTTGAAAACATTTTTAATTGTAATGGCATAACGTATTGCACCACCATTTGTCAACTCGTTTTCAGTAGCATTATTATCCAAAAATGCAACTATATCATCATTATAATAGTTGATAACAGATTTTGAAACATCATTTTTCTGTGATAAAAGATAAATAATAGGCAATGAATATCTTTTATTTAGCAAATCATTTTTAGGTCCCCAAGTTTTTAAACTTTGAATATCGTTTTTAATTTGTTGGATAATTCCTATATATTTCCCATACTCCTCTACCTCAGAAGATATCTCTCCCTTTGCAAGTACTTCACCTATTAAGCAACCCATCGCTGTTAAAGAACCCGACTTTTGTTCAATCATTTGTAAATATGATTGCTCATCTCTACAAGTATTGAGTAAATCTAGTTGCTGACCGTTTATACTGCGCATTGCATAATCTTCTAGTATTTGAATAGCCATACTTTTGTGTTCAAAGGAAGTCTCACGTATAATTCTGGAAGCCATAACTAGCATAGCTAAAGCAACATTTAATGATAATTCAGGTGTTTTACACCAACTGTAATCTGAATCCTTATCCTGCACGTCATCGATAATATCAAAGGATAAAATTAAAAGTTCAATAGCAGCGGCAACTTTATAGATGTCCTCATTCCAACAATCTGCAAATGCTTCATAATGACAATAACATAGCTTGCCAAACGAATAGCCAACTGCCTTTTTTTCTTCCTTAAAAGCTTTAAGCATGGACCGTAATTCATGGCTTATTAATGTCTCGTTCTCAATTAGAATGTCCAATGATTCATTAATTTGTTGGTCAATTTCCTGCAATAGTCCTCTCCTCCCCCTAAACATGTTATTAAATAGTATACAGATTAATGGGAAATAATACTAGACACCAAAATCGAAAGGGAATATTTTACATTAAATTATTTAACGATAATACCGCCAAAAAATGGCGGTATTTATAGTAAGCACGCCATTTTTTTGGCGTAAATTCACCATTGAAATGGCGTCCTTACTGATGATACGCTTAAATAAGCTAAGATAAATTCAAGTCGAAAAGTTCATAGCTGAAAATAAGAAATAGAAACGTGACCGTATATCATTTAGTGAAAAGAAGGTTGCGCGACTTCTTGGACATAAATTCCCCTACGTTACGTGATGCGCCAAATTATATAGGAAGTAATTAAATCTATTACAAGGAAATTCTCGACATACTGGGAGTGATTGAAATGAAACATGAAGTAAATGCAGAAAACATTTTAATACTTACAGCTAATTTCTCCTGTACAATTTCTATGTCTAAAGGAGAAATCACCATAAAAAAACCTTCGAAAGAACAGCTACATATTGAGCAACTAATTATCGATGCCGAGCAACAGGCTTATAAAGAAACTTTAGCTGAGTATAAAAGCAAATCAACATTTTCAAATTTTATTTGCAATATCCCTGGATTTGAGGAAACTTTTCAGCAAAAGCTAGACAATTTTATTGAACCATATGGAATTATAAGAGTCTCTGAAGAAAGTCAGTCTTTATTGCCTTTAGTAAGTCCAAGTACCTCTTCACCTATAATCTATACGTCACCAAACTTTAGCATTATAAATGCAAGAGGCAATTGCTCTAGCACTTCATCTATCGGAAATGCTGTAAAAGACATAAATTACTTACTCAAACGATCGACTACCACTTTTTCCGGGGTTTCCATTAACGAAAATGGTATTTCCCTCAATATTACTACGGCATTTAATGCTTGGAATAAAGCAACCATTAAACACTAAAAACAAAAACCGATTGGGTATGGCACTATGATAGATTTGTGCCTCTCCCTTCTTCCTTTTAAGGAATAATGTGAATCCTTCATCTTCCACTCATAAGAAAAAAGGTGTCTCAAATGATCTTTGAGACACCTTCAATGATTAACCTTTTACATAATAAACTTCTTGTCCGCTTTCGATAATGTGGTCAGGCTTCGGCTTACCAGCATTTGCTTTATGACCAGCGATATGTTCAGGACTCTTCTCCCAATTTTTCCATGCCTCTTCTGATTCCCAACGAACCACAATTAGCACTTCCTCATCACCACGTCGTACTTTTTTGACAAGTACCTGTTTATCAATAAAGCCCGGTTGTTTTTCAAGCAATGTTGGACCATCTATCTTGGCGCCAAAACGCTCTACTACTTTATCGGAATTACCTTCCGTAACGACAATACGTTTAATTTGTACAAACATATTATTTAAACACCTTTAAAACATCGTCAACTTTTTGAGTTTCAGAAGTTAAACCGCCACCAGATAAATACCAAACTTGTGGATCTAAATAAACGATTTTTCCGTTTTTCGCAGCGTTAGTAGCCCCAACGATTTCGTTTTCAATTGCAGCTTTTGTGCCAGACTCACCTTCTGGATTTACAGCAGCATCACGGTCAACTACGAATAAAACATCTGGGTTTGTGTCACGTACATATTCAAAGCTTACATTGTCGCCATGTGTATCAACTTTAATTTTTTCATCAGCAGCTTTTACACCATACACATCATGGATCACACCGAAACGTGAACCAGGACCATATGCAGATAATGAACCTTCATTAGCTAGAACGATTAATGCTTTTTCTTTAGCTGAAGCTGTTTTAGCTTTAACTTCCTCTACTTTTGTTTCGTATGCAGCAAATGCATCAGCTGCTTCCTTTTCTTTACCAAAAATCTTACCAGCTAATTCAGTTTTTTCTTTGAATGATTCCATAAAGTTTTTATCATCTACACCTACAAATACAGTTGGTGCAATTTTAGATAACTCATCGTAAGCTGATGCTTGACGACCAGAGATGAAAATAATATCTGGATTCATATTAGAGATTACATCAAAATCAGGCTCTTTTAAAGCACCAACATTTTTGTAAGATGAATCAGTATATTTGCTTAAATATTTTGGAACAGATTTTTGTGGAACACCTGCAACTTTAACACCTAGAGCATCTAAAGTATCAAGGAAACCATAGTCAAATACAACAATATTTTCAGGAACTTTATCAAGCGTTACTTCTTTAAATGTATTTTCCCCGTTTTTGATAGCAGGAATTGTAAGTGGATAAGCTGTAGCTTCTTCTTTTTGCTCCTCAGCAGGCTTGTTATCAGTTGAAGAATCCTTCTCTTCTTTTTTCGCTTCGTCCTTAGAACCGCAAGCAGCTAATACTAATAGCATCATCGCCATTAATACAGTAAGTAGTTTCCAATTTTTCATTGCAAAATTGCTCCTTTAAAATTTATTTTTATAGTCTAGACGGCAGTACCATCTATTGTTATTTTCACGAGTTGAAATACACACAAATGCGACAACCATTCTGTTCTTGAACAGGAATATCCATATCATAGATTTCCTTAAGCGCATCAGGGTTGATGATGTCATTTGTTGGGCCATCTTTGACCACACGTCCATTTTTTAATGCGACAATATGATCCGAGTATACTGATGCAAAGTTAATATCATGCAACACGATGACCACAGTTTTCCCTAGCTCATCAACGAGCTTACGCAAAATTTTCATAATCTGCACAGAGTGCTTCATATCCAAATTGTTGAGCGGCTCATCTAGTAAAATATAGTCTGTGTCCTGTGCAATAACCATTGCGATAAATGCACGTTGACGTTGACCACCAGATAGTTCATCCAAATAACTGTGCTGAATATCCTCTAAATTCATATATTGAATTGCTTCGTCTACCTTTAGCTCATCCTCAGGCTTTAAATTCCCTTTCGAATAAGGAAAGCGCCCAAATGAAACAAGCTCACGAATTGTTAGGCGTACATTCATATAGTTTGACTGTTTTAAAATTGATACACGCTTTGCAAAATCGTCTGATTTCCAACGTTTCACATCTGACTTATCGAGTAATACTTCTCCAGTATCTGCATTAAGTAAACGACTTACCATTGAAAGCAATGTTGATTTACCTGCACCATTCGGTCCGATAAAAGACGTAATTTTCCCTGGTGCCACGTCGACACTGACATCTTGAATGACCGGTTTTTTCCCAAAAAACTTGGAGATTTCTTTTACTTGGATCATCCTGCTGACCTACTTTCCTTCAATAATAAGTAGATGAAGTACACGCCACCTACGAAGTTTATAATAACGCTAAGTGTTGTATCGAAATTAAAAATACGTTCGACCATCCACTGTCCACCGACTAAAGCTACAATACTCATTACACAAGAACCTGCGATGATCACAGAGTGCTTGTACGTCTTGAAAAATTGATACGATAAATTTGCCACGATTAAGCCAAAGAACGTAATAGGCCCAACAAGAGCCGTAGACACGGCAATTAATACCGAAGAAACAATGAGCATGCGCTGTACAAGCTTATCATATGGTACCCCTAGGTTAATTGCTGTATCACGTCCAAGAGACATTACGTCTAATTGGTTTATATGACGCCAACCATAAATAAAGGTAATGATGATGACAACAGCTGCAAGCCATACTAAATCCGAATTGACATTGTTGAAGCTTGCAAACATTTTACTTTGTAAGCTTAAAAATTCATTCGGGTCTATCAATACTTGGAAGAATGTTGTTACACTTCCTAAAAACGTTCCGACAATCATACCGACAAGCAGTAAGAAATAAATCGGACGTTTCCCTTCTTTGAACAATACACGATAAAAAATTAATGCAAAGAGAATCATAGCTACAACAGCTAACAAGAAATTGTATTTCGCATTAATAACGAATATCGACATTGAGCCAAAGAAGTAAAAAATAAATGTTTGAACCATCATATATAATGCATCAAGTCCCATTACACTTGGCGTTAAAATACGGTTATGTGTAATCGTTTGGAAAACTACAGTTGAATAAGCAATCGCAATCCCCGTTAACGACATCGCTACCACTTTAGTAAGGCGACGTGGGAACGAATAATGGTAGTTACCATTAAGTTCATAAAATACATACAGTAAAATAGATGCTACTGCCAAACCTAGTAAAATCAACATTTTTGTACGGTTACGCATATGCCTTCCCCCTAAACAACATAATTAGGAAGATCGCACTTCCGATGACACCGACAGTCATACTAATCGGAATTTCATAAGGGAAAATAAGGACACGCCCTATAATGTCGCAGAATAATAAGAACGACATACCTAGTAATGCTGTATGAGGCAATGTCTTAGCAAGGTTATCCCCTTTGAATAGCGAAATGATATTTGGAATGATTAAACCAAGGAACGGTATCACACCAACTGTTAGCACCACTGTCGTCGAAATAAGTGCTACTAACACTAAACCTAAATTCACAATGAATTTATAGGAAAGACCCAGATTTTTCGCAAAATCCTCACCCATTCCTGCCACTGTGAAGCGATTCGCATAAATGTAAGCTAAAATCAGCACGGGTACACTTATGTATAAAAGCTCATAACGACCTTTCATCATTAATGAGAAATCTCCCTGTAACCATGCAGAAATGTTTTGGATAATATCCGCCTTATACGCAAAGAACGTTGTAATGGATGAAAGGATATTCCCAAACATTAAGCCAATAAGCGGTATAAAGATCGCATCTTTAAACTTTATTCGATTTAATATTTGCATAAATAATAATGTGCCGGCTAAAGCAAATATGAAAGCGAAAGAAATTTTTTGAAAGTACGTGACATTCGTGAAAAACATCATCGAAATCAGTATCCCCAATTTTGTAGCATCTAACGTACCTGCTGTCGTTGGTGATACGAACTTATTCCTACTTAAGCTTTGCATAATTAAACCAGCAATACTCATACCTGCACCTGCTAACAAGATTGCTACAAGTCTCGGTATACGACTAATAAAAAATAGTCTAGTTTTTTCTGATTCGAAGTCTAATAGATCACTCGGTTTGATATCAACTACTCCGATAAATAGTGAAACTATAGACAGTACAACAGTTGCTGTTAAAAGATATCTTTTTTTCATTGTAATCCCCGGTAGATTCATTTTTTGCTCGTAACATTCATTGAAAATGATTATCATTACTCACGATTCTCATTATAAGCTCGTTTTCATTCTCAGTCAACCTTCAATTGAGAATTATTCTCGTTTTATTTGAAAATCCTTAAAAATGAGCATTATCAACGAAATATCTATGTTTAGAGTTACTTCCGAAGTTCAATGTCTCTCCATTTTTCACACAAATAAAAAGGTAATTGAGAATAAAAACCTAATTTTTTCTCAATCACCTTATTACATCAATTGTGCCGCGACATTCATTAGAGGCTATCACTACTTTAGTTACGTTATACGAAAGCCTTTAAGCCATGTGAAAATAATTAAAACGATTAATATAAAACCGACATAGCCCATCACTGCATATAGCTTGGCTACAAGCATCGTAAAACCAGCAAGACTTGCTAAAAAGCCTAGACCACCGATAAATACGGCAGTTACTTTAAAACTAGCCTTATTAGGTTTTAAAAATCTCACCATAAATGAATAGAACATCCCCACCGCTGTATTATAAATCATCCCTAATAAGGAAAAAGACATCAGCAGACCAATTAAAGGATGAATTTCATTTGCTAAAGCGAGCATGGGTATATCTATGCCGACGATGACATTCATTTTTGCCAGAAGAGACAGGTTAATAAGTAGAATTAAAGCTCCAAGCAAAATCCCACCGATAATACCTCCCATTCCTGCCACTTTTTCATTGCGAATAGCTCCACACATAACCGTTAAAAGTGAAAAACACACCCCAATATTAAAAGACAAATACAGTAACGCAGTAACCCACCAGCTTTTAGAACTTACTTGTGCTTGCTGCGCAATAACAGCTTGTTCGACAAAGGTTAAATCCATCGTTGCTAATGAATAGATCGCTATTATCGAGACAATGGCTAGCAGATAGGGTGTAGCTATAGCAATAACGTTTATGATACTCTTCACATCCATCATCACAGTCGCTATAGTAAGTACTATCATACAAATGCTCCCAAGCCAAACTGGTAGTCCAAACATTTGATGAAGCGTAGCACCTGCTCCCGCAAACATAATTACTGCAACACCGAATAAGAAGAGCGACAGTAAAATATCCATGACAAAGCCTACAACCGTATTACCAGAAATTTGATAAATTAAATCCTTGTGCGATGTCGTACGCAATCTTGAGCTAATTTGAGCAATGCACATTCCTACTAGAGCAAATCCAACTGTAGCAATAAGTGCACCGTAAATTCCATGAAAGCCATAGCTCGTAAAATATAGTACAATTTCCTGTCCTGATGCAAATCCCGCACCGACGATAATTCCTACATAGGCACCACCGATTTGCAAACTTTTTTTCAATCAGTTCTCTCCCTATTTATTCTATTATTCAACTTATTTACATCGTAGACATTTTCTCAAAAGTCATCCTCAACTATTGTTGATGAACCTATTATTGATAGACCTTTGTGCTGATTGTTAACTTATCAATTACCTTCATATTAAGTGTATATCCAATTCCAGCCTTTTGTGGCACATGAATATAACCATCTTCTACAATTACTTCAGGTGTAATGATGTCCTCATACCAATAATGACTTGAGCCGGCAGTATCCCCAGGCAACACAAAATTAGAGAGCGACGTTAATGCAATATTATGCGCTCGTCCGATTCCTGCCTCTAACATACCACCACACCAAACAGGAATATTATTTTCCTTGCATAAATCATGAATTCTTCTAGCTTCTGTTAAACCGCCCACACGCCCTATTTTTATGTTCATAACACCACAACTTCCAAGTTCTATCGCTTTTCGAGCATCTTCAAAGGAGGTAATACTTTCATCTAAGCAAATAGGCGTCTTTAACTTTCGCTGCAGCTTAGCATGATCGACAATATCATCTACAGCTAATGGCTGCTCAATCATTAATAGATTAAATGCATCCAGTTGCTGCAGTACATCCATATCGTTCAATGAATATGCCGAATTAGCATCTACCATCAATGGCAGGTCCGGCATTTCAGCTCGAATAGCTCGAATAACTTCTACATCATGGCCAGGCTTAATTTTCACTTTTACTCGTTTATAGCCTTTTTTTACATGACCTTTTAATAAATCAATTAATGCTTCTGTAGAAGATTGAATACCTACGCTAACACCTACCTCTATTTTCTCCTTATTTCCGCCTAAGGCTTTCGCAAGTGATTGTTTCGTTTGTTGTGCATAAATATCCCATACGGCTCCTTCAATAGAGGATTTCGCCATGCAATTACGACGAATTGAAGAAAACAAAACACTGATCTCATCTGGATGCTCAACCTCTTTATGTAACAAGATGGGGATTAAGAAGTCTTCAAGCATATGCCATGTTGTTTTTAATGTCTCCTCTGTATACCAAGGCGCTACAAAGGCAACAGCTTCTCCCCATCCTTTCGTTCCCGATTGATCTATCGCTTCTATTAATAGAAGTTCTTTTTCATCAATTGTGCCAAAACTCGTTGTAAACGGTGCTTTCATAGGCATTTTTATATGTCTAACTGTAATCTGTTCTAGTTTCACAAGATTTCACTCCTTAGCCTTATTATAAAGCTAATAAGGAGCGTCTGACTAATAGATAGCTATGCACATATTCCTTATTCTTTTGCATTCGAACAATAGCATAATTTTGTTCAAACAATGTCGCTAAAATAGTACGAATTTTATAACGCCAGTCCTCCGCAAGCTTAGGACTCTCTATTTTCATCTTTTGTAAATATTGAGGAATAGGCAATAAATAAGCGTCCTTATAATATATTTGTTCACGCTGAAATTCACCGTCAATATCAAGTACGGGTAAGCCATCTACCGTTAAAGACCACGGTACAATTTCTTCAGCTTCTTCTTCCAGTTCATCTAAGGAATCTTCTACTCTATCTTGTTCAATCCACCATTCTGCAACAATTCGATCTGAAGGTAGCCCATCGTTAAAATCATCTTTAAGCGGACCATAATAATTATTTTCATACTGAAAACTAAAGGCATTAAGCTTCAAAAATGATAAATTAGCCATACACGCTTCTAGCGGATCAAATAACCAAATCACAAGCTGAAACCCATGTTCTTTTGCATATTCCTGTTGAGCATGCTTTAATAATTCACCTACACCTTGTTCACGATATGTTTTCTCCACTCCAATCATGTGCGAGAGTAAATACATTTTTCCATGTCGATACCCAACAAAGCAGTAATTAAAGCCAATCAGCTTTTCGTCTAAATATGCCCCAAGAACTAAACCACCATTTTGTACAGCTGCTAACAATTGATGCGAGGGAATAGCCTGACTTCCCCAAATACGTTCGTTCAAAATTTGTACTTCTGCAATCTCTGTAGGTGCCATTATTTTTTGAATACGTACTCTCTCTAACATTATGCTGATCCCTCCTTTGTATTCCCCGACTCTAATGCTAACAATACCGCTCTTGTCAGGATTTCAACCCCTGTTACAAGCCTCGCCTGTTTAAATCTCATCTTTGGATGATGTAGTCCTGGTGTTACCCCACAACCGAGACCTAGCATCGTAGATTTTAAATGTGGACGTTGAACAGCATAGTGATGGAAATCTTCACCTCCAGGTGTATGAACTGGCTTTCTTAAATTCGACAATCCGGCAGCTTGCACGATAGCCTGCTCCATAATATATTGAGCAGTTGAGTCTACCTCAGCAGCTACTACATTGGCAACAGTACGTAATTCAATCTGCACTTTATGCAAGACCTTGGAAGAATCAATAACCCTTTTTACTCCTTGCGCAAGTGTATCCATTACATCGTTTCGTTGCGCTCGTATATCAATGGTGAACGATGCACTTCCAGGAATAATATTGCCGGATTCTCCTCCTGCATGGAATTTTGTCATCTTAATTGATACAGGAACCATTGGATCTGTATGAAGCGTTCTTAAATCTTCGATAATAGTTGCTCCTACTTCAATGGCGTTCACGCCGAGATGTGGTCTTGCTGCATGGGCATCTTCTCCAATAATTTCCCCCTCAAGTAATCGAGAGGCCCCATGGTGCAACGCGGCACAATATGTACCGTCTTCAAGCTCATGGACAGGTCTTACATGAACACCAAATAAAAAGTCCAAATCATCAATGATTCCCTCTTTTAAAACAGATAAAGCACCTGTTCCTTTTTCTTCAGCAGGTTGAAAAATCACACGAATTGTACCGTTAAATGATGGAGCAAGCTCTTTCAAAAGTAATAGAGCACCGATTGCCATCGTCATATGTCCGTCATGACCACAGGAATGATTCGCACGAAATTCACCATCTACTTCTTGCCATAGCGCATCAATGTCCGTACGCAAGCCAACTTTAGGATGACCATTTCCTACGTCAACATAAAGTCCTGTACTGTTTTTAAAGCGTATTGGTGAAAAACCTTCACGTGTAAGTAAATCAACAATATAATTCGTTGTTTCTACCTCATGCCAGCTTATTTCTGGATGCGTGTGCAAATACGTGAAAATCTCCATTAACCTTGGCCTCAAACGACTCAAAGTTTCTTTCATAGCATCCAACCCCTTTAATTTTCATACTATTAAGATTATTATAAAGGAAAATAAAAACTTTTCTACACAGAAACGTCCCGTATTCAGCAAATTAAACACATGTTACATGATGAGCAGACTACCAACAAAATATCTCTTCATACAAAAAAAGATGCAAGTACAGTTAGTTGAATAACTGTTCTTGCATCTTTTGATGATTAATTAATACCTCGCATAGCTTTTGAAATAATTGGCGAAAGTACTAATATTATTATCCCGAAAACAATGGATAATGAGCCTAAGAAACCGAAGTACGTGAATTCGCTTACAACTTCATAGACTTTTACAAGTTGTGCGTTGATTGCTTGCGCTGCTGCACTTGTTAAAAACCAAAGTGACATCGTTTGCGCAGCAAAAGCCTTCGGAGCCAATTTTGTAGTAACTGACAATCCTACTGGCGATAATAATAACTCCCCAACTACAACTAAAAAGAATGATATTACTAACCACCATGGACTTACTAAATCTGTACCACCAGATAAATACGCTGGTAGCATCATCACTAAGAATGATAATCCCGCAAAGAATAATGCATAAGCGAATTTACGCGGTGTAGATGGTTGCTTATCTCCCCATTTCATCCATAACATAGCAAATAATGGAGCCATCGTAACGACGAATAAAGGGTTTAACGATTGGAACCAAGAAGATTGAATATGAAAACTACCAATATCCAATCGTGTACGACTATCTGCATACGTTGCTAAAATAGTTGCCCCTTGTTCTTGGATTGCCCAAAACATTACTGCCGATAAAAACAATGGAATGTAAGCGAGTACGCGAGACTTCTCATCCTTTGTTGTTTTCTCACTGCGATACATATAAATAAAGAACACCGTTGGAATTACAATACCTAGCGTCGTAATAATGAAACCAAAAACATTCATTGTTAGTACGCCAGTTTTGATACCAATAGCCCCAGCAATAATAATAAGTAGCGCTATAATTCCAAATCGTGTAAAGACTTTTTTTCGTTCTTCAGGTAGTAACGGGTTGTTTACCTGTAACCCTGCTAAGCCTAAATATTTTTTTCCTGTTAATTTAAAAATAATTAAACCAATAAACATCCCTAACCCTGCTATACCGAAGCCTAGGTGGAAATTATACTTTTGTCCAATTGTTCCGACAATTAATGGTGCAAGGAATGATCCCATATTAATACTCATATAGAAAATCGAAAAACCTGCATCACGACGGCTATCTGTATCAGCATACATATCTCCGACAATACTTGAAACGTTCGGTTTTAATAAACCTGTCCCAATGACAATGAAGAACATTGAAGCAAACAACATGCCTACGCCACCAGGTAACGCTAGCAGGAAATGCCCAAACATTATGAACACGCCACCATAAAAAATGGTTCTACGTGTGCCCAATAATCGGTCAGCAATCCAACCACCGATAATCCCTGACATGTAAACCAATGATCCGTAGATAGCCATAATGGAGTTCGCTGTTCCACGATCCAGGCCTAAGCCGCCTTCATGCAATTCATAGTACATAAAGAAAATCAGAATTGCTCGCATACCGTAGTATGAGAATCGTTCCCAAAATTCTGTGAAAAATAATGTAAAGAGCCCTTTAGGGTGTCCAACAAAGCCATTTTGAGGGACGGATTTTACAATTTCATCTTTAGTAGACATAAAAATATCCTCTCCCGATTTCATTATTCAATAATAATATTATTACCCAATAGTACAGATAAAAACTTTATTTCATCATACTAAAGTGTTTTAAAAACTTTTTCAAGAGTTTTAAAAAATGTTGGAATTTTACACCTTTTCTTTAAATTCAGAATGATTTTTATAGAATTATAGCAAACCTGTTGATATTCCTAACTTTTCTCACTATTTGATATCAACTAAATTACAAACCACCATAAAATTATTCTAAAATATTTTATAGTCAGATTATTTATTTTATTAACAAATAAGCTAGCTTTATCTATAATTTCATTCACAACGATATAAATTCGCTTTTTCCATTACAAAAAAGCACGCTAGAAATAAGGAATGCTTCTAGCATGCTTTTAGAACAATGATGTGATTGATTATTTTATTACATATTGTTGGAATTTTGCGTAATCCGAATCTTTTACCTCTATTGTTAAAAGCGTACCATGTTCTTCATACGCTGTTTCATAGACAGAGGCATTTTCATTTAAATAAGAGACGATATTCCCTTGTTCGTACGGAATAAGCATTTTACAAGTTACATAATCAGAGAAAATATGCTGACGTATCATTTGCAACAATTCCTCTAATCCAGTCCCTTCCTTTGCTGAAATCCAAATATTATCACCGCTAATAACAGGATATGAAACGTTTGCTATATCCGCTTTATTATACACATAAATTGTCGGAATCCCTTCAACACCAACTGCTTTAAGCGTTTCATTTGTTACGTCCATCATAAAGCCGTGCTCAGAATTGGAAACATCTACAACATGAAGCAATAAGTCGGCATCACGAGCCTCTTCCAATGTTGAGCGGAATGCCTTCACTAGATGATGCGGTAATTTGCTAACAAAACCAACTGTATCTGTTAATAAAAATGTCTTTTTATCAGGTAACTCTATTTGACGGACAGATGTTTCAAGTGTGGCAAAAAGCATATCCTTCTCAAACACTTGTTTATGATCTTCCTGCCCTATTTTCGTAAGTAGCTGATTCATAATCGTTGACTTACCAGCGTTCGTATAGCCAACAATGGAAACGACAGGGACGGCATTTTTACGTCGTTGTTTACGCTGCGTCTCTCGTTGTTCCTTTACATGCTCTAGGTCCTTCTTTATTTTCGCAATTTGATCCTCAATTTTCCGACGGTCTAGCTCAAGCTTTGTCTCACCGGCACCACGGTTTTTAAAGCCACCACCAGTACCGCCACCTTGACGACTAAGAGAAGCATGCAAGCCAACCAAACGAGGTAGCATATATTGCAATTGCGCTAACTCAACTTGCATCTGTGCTTCACTTGTTTTAGCACGACGTCCAAAAATATCTAAAATCAACATCGTTCTATCAATAACCTTTGTCTCTAAATCACGCTCTAAATTACGGATTTGCGAAGGTGATAATTCATCATTAAAAATCACTAAATTTGCTTGTGCTTCGTCATAAAAGTTTTTTATTTCTTCAATTTTACCAGTACCAACATAATGAGATGGCGTAATGCGCTCTAAATTTTGTGTGACAACGCCAACGACTTCTACATTTAAAGCTTCAGCTAAATTCTTTAACTCCTCCATTGAATAATCAAAATGCTGATCATTCCGTAGATTTACGCCAACTAAAATAGCTTTTTCCAACAATATATCTACTTCTTTAATTCTATCCATCCACAAACCTCCCACCGACACTTTGGTGCTACTACGACAAATTTTCTTCATCTTACCATATAATGTCCTAATTCGTGTCGTTTAACATAGATATCGTAAAAAATGCGCCTTCTATGTAAAAGGCGCACTTCATTCATTTACTACGTTCTTCTTTCAGCAATACTTCAGTACGATTGAACTCGTCTTCAATATCTTTATTCGGTTTATATGTCAAAATACTGACAATAACCGCAACGATTAAGCATACTATGAAGCCTGGAACAATCTCGTATAATGTATCAGCTAAGAATTTTATTTTCCCCCAAGCAAAGGCAGTTGCAGCACCAGCTACCATTCCACTGAGTGCTCCGTAATTCGTTAATTTTCTCCAATATAGGGACAGCAATATGACAGGACCAAACGCTGCACCGAAGCCAGCCCAAGCAAAGCCCACTAAGTCTAGAATAGAACTATCTGGATTCCATGCTAAAATCCCTGCGATAATAGCTACAACTAAAACAGAGACACGGCCTACAAAGACATAATGCTTATCATCTGCTGTTTTATTAAATAAAGCTTTATAAATATCTTCCACAAGTGCTGACGAAGTAACAATTAATTGCGATGATATTGTACTCATTACTGCGGCTAGAATGGCAGCTAGCATTATTCCTGCAATGAATGGGTGGAATAAAATTTGACCAAGTACAATAAATACTGTCTCAGCGTCTTTTAGCTCACCTGCATGTTGCTCATAATAAGCCACACCTACTAAAGCTGTCCCAATCGCTCCGAATAAACTCAACATCATCCAGCCAATACCGATGCGACGAGCTTGCTTTGTTTCTTTTACTGAGCTAATAGCCATAAAGCGCACGATTATATGCGGTTGTCCAAAATAACCTAGCCCCCATGCAAGTGATGAAATAATGACTGCAGCAGTTGCATTTGAAGACAATAAGTTCAGATGGTCAGGATTTACAGCTTTAATGGATGCTATCGTATCTCCAATTCCACCTGTTAAAGACAATCCAAATAACGGTACAGCAATAAGTGCTATAAACATAATGAGACCTTGTAAAAAGTCTGTATAACTAACTGCTAAGAATCCCCCAAACAATGTATATGCCACAACAACAGCAGATACAATTAATAAGCCGGTATGGTATTCATAGCCAAAGGAACTATCAAAAAATTTGCCTCCTGCAACCATTCCTGAAGAAACATAAAATGTAAAGAAGATTAAAATAATAATACCTGAAGCAATCCTAATTAGCTTTGTGCTGTCACGTAAACGATTATCTAAATAACTCGGTATAGTAATAGAGTCATTAGAAACTTGTGTATAGACACGTAGTCTCGGTGCTACTAATAGCCAATTCAAATAGGCACCAATTGTTAAACCAATGGCGATCCAAGCCTTGGAAAGTCCAGCTAAATAAATCGCACCCGGTAAACCCATTAACAGCCAACCAGACATATCTGCTGCCCCTGCGCTCAGTGCTGTAACAGCAGGACCTAGCGAACGCCCACCGAGCATGTAATCCGTTAAATTTGATGTTTTCACAAAAGCATACCAACCGATTCCTAGCATGGCGATCATGTAAATAATAATCGCAAGTAATTGATACATGTTTGCAGACATATTTTTCCCCCTTATTTCCCCTTTAGTCTTTTTATTAAAAATTCACTATAATTAAAATACCACAAATATACATGATAACCTATAATTATTCAAAGAGTGATGTCTAAAATTTATAATAGCATCGGACTTCATAAAGTGTGTTAAACTAGTGCCATCTATAACACGATAAAGAAGGCGAAATGTATGACATTTGAAGAAATGAAAGCTCAGCTTATGGAGCGGATTTTACAACAACAACTCGTTACTGCTACAATCAGTCAACCACGTATGAAATCAAACGAAGTAAAACGTATAAAGCTAAAACCTTTATTACTTAAGGATGCTTACCATATACAAGTTGAATATCAATTTGAACGTATTTTAAAACACGAAAATGTTCTATTAGAAAGTTTCCCTGAGAAGCTAGAAGCAATTTTTAACGATTACCGTCAAGCTCATGTTGATTTCATTGATGAAAAAGTACAAGTGCAGCTATCAAAAAAGAACAAAGTACTGTGGAAATCCGATAAATCCTCAACGCCAAAGCAAGTCAATTTAGCTCATAATCGCAAGAAGAACTATTTACTGGCTGAGGATAAGCCCTACCCATTTTTAATTCGTCTTGGGGTACAAACAGAAGAAGGAAAAATAAAAAAACAAAAATACGATAAGTTTAAGCAAATCAACCGTTTCATTGAATTTATTGACGATGCTTTAACCCACTTACCAAAGGATCGTCAGGTTCGTATTTTAGATTTCGGTTCAGGCAAATCCTATTTAACATTCGCCTTGTACCATTATTTAAAAATCGAAAAAGGCTTAGACATTCGTGTCACTGGTTTGGATTTAAAGAAGGAAGTCATTGAGGAATGCTCACAAATCGCACAGGATTTAGGCTATGATCAACTCGAATTTCTAGTAGGAGATATTAATGATTATAATGATGAGTCTGCCGTGGACATGGTGGTAACTCTCCACGCCTGTGATGTTGCCACTGATATGGCATTAGCGCGCGCTGTGAAATGGGGAGCAAGTGTTATTTTAAGTGTCCCTTGTTGCCAGCATGAGCTAAATCGCCAGCTTAACACACCAGCACTTGATATCATGCTTCAACACGGTCTCGTACGCGAACGTTTTGCAGCGCTCGCAACAGATGCCATCAGAGCAGAAATTTTATCACTTGTTGGCTATGAGGCACAATTGCTAGAGTTTATAGATATGGAAAACACACCAAAAAACATTTTAATACGAGCCTATCGAACAGGAAAAAAACCAAACTCTGAACAGCGCTCTAACTATGATGCGTTTTTAAAGTTACTAAATGCCAAGCCATTTTTAGCGAATGAGTTACAAGCTTACCTATAAAATGCCGCGATATTTGTGAGCGTTGCGCGGGTATTCGCCCTCCTTCCGCGGGTATTTCATTGCGTTGCGCGGGTATTCGCTCTCCTTCCGCGGGTATTTCATCGCATAGCGCGGGTATTCACCCTCCTTTCGCGGGTATTTCTGAATTTGCTTAATCAAATTAAAAAGGTGGTCCAATACTTCTGGACCACCCTTTCTATTACAGTTCTTGTCGTAATGCTTGAATAACATCGATTTTTGTGGCTTTTCGTGCTGGACGATAGCCTGAAATCATCGCTACACCAATACTAATCGCTGATGCAATAAGAACAAGCTGCCAAGGAATAAGTGAAAATATAATGTCATTTTTACTAAACGCATCTTCACCTGTTGCTGCTTCTAAAATTAAAGGCAATGTAGCATTTGCTACAAAGCTAATAACATAAGAAATAGCCACGGCTATCAAAGTCCCAATAATACCAATGAACGTACTTTCCATTAAGAACAAGCGTTGAATAAGTTTCGGACTCGCTCCAATCGCCTTTAAAACACCAATTTCACGAGTACGCTCTGTAACAGCCATCGTCATAGTATTGAAAATGCCAATCGACGCGATCAAGACAGCAATTGTCCCTACAAATATTAAACCGATTTTTAAAACTAGGAAAAATACATTCATTTGATCCAATTGCTCCGTTACAGAAAAAACACTATAGCCTTTGTCTTTTAGTTTGTCTAATATCGGTTTTACATTTTCCATGCTATCAGCAAAAATATTAAACTCTGAATAAAACATGTCATCCTCTTTAACATCTGTTGCTGCTAAAGTTGTAGCTAGCATTGGCTTTTGCTCTGTGTCCATATAAATAGAATTATTAATCATCCAATCATAAGATGGCTTCTTCATCACACCGACAATCGTATATTTCGTTTTCTTTGTTTCTTTTGCCCCATCAATACGTGGCATTAATGCTAACTCGATCTCTTTACCAATTAATGAGTCCTTATAACCTTCCTCACTACCATTATAAAAAGTGCCTTCCGCTTCAGCTTTTTTATTTTTTTCTTCAATAATTTTGCGCTCAGCATCATTTACTAATGATTGAGCAAAATGATAACCTACAATAATTTCGTTTGGCTTTGTTGGATACTTCCCTTTCTCAAGCTTGCCGTTTACTTGCTCAAAATTATGCATATTCGCAACGTATAATTCAGAGTCTGTATCACGATCCTCAAAAAATGAATGGGCTGATGCATTAACAGTAATCGTTTCAAGTATTGTTTCCACATGTTCTATATTTTTTATTTCATTGATTTGTTCCTCTGTAAATTGATCATTACCATGCACTTGAATTTTCGTAACTTTTTCATCCGATAATATTTCATTGCGTATGGAATCCTGAAGCCCAAACCCAACTGATGCGAGGACAATCAAAAATGCACAGCCCATAGTTGCGGCCAGCACCGTCATAAACACACGTAATTTATTTTTCTTTATATGCTGTGTAACAAAATCTAGTTGATCTTTAAATAACATACTATGCTTCCTCCTTTACAAGTTCCCCATCGTACATGCGAAAACGTCGATGTGCTATTGTTGCTACTTCCTCGTCGTGCGTGATAATGACAAATGTTAAACCAAGCTCACGGTTTAGGCTTTGAATGAGCAGCAATATATCTTGCTCCGTTTCCGAGTCAAGACTTCCTGTCGGCTCATCTGCCAACAAGATAGGTGGATTTGTAATTAGAGCTCTTGCAATACTAACACGCTGTTGCTGACCACCCGATAATTCATTTGGGTAATGGTCTGCTACATCTGTTAAACCAACCTTGTCCATTAATTTTTTCACTTTTTCAGTACGCATAGCTTTCCTGATACCCTGTAACTTCAATGGTAGTTCAATGTTTTCAAACGCCGTTAAGCCTGGCATCAGTTGGAAGTTTTGAAAGATAAATCCGAACTGTTGTAAACGAAAAGCTGCACTTTCTGCTTCAGTGAGATGCGCTGTTTCCATTCCGTTTACCTTAATAGATCCTTGTTCAGATTTCATAAATCCAGCTAATATTTGTAATAAGGTTGATTTACCGGAGCCACTTTTACCTACAATCGCGACAATCTCTCCTTTTTTCACCTCAAAGTTGACACCTTTTAATACTGGAACATGCTTTTCCTTGCCTTTCTTTCCGATTAAAAATGTATGTTGTAAATTTTCGACTTGAATCATTGTTAAATAAACGCCCCTTTCACATTCTCTAGATTCATCACCATAACGTGGGTTGATTTCCGTTCCGACTGGGGGCGTCCGATGAGCCGCTTCACTCGCGCTGCTCGCTCCAGGGTCTCATCTGTGACGCTAATCCCCAAGGAGTCGCCCAGTCTCCACTCCAATCAACTTCCATATATGGATATGTTTTTAACAAATATCATCCTAAACTTATGATGATGAGCCATTCTTTCTCCATTGTAGTAAAGAATTCTTAATAAAGTTGAAGGATAAAAATGAAGATATTCTTAAGAAAAGGGAAAACTATGCGCAAAATGATTCCTTTACATTCCCTTTACAATTCTGACATATAAGTTATTCAAAATTTTATGTCTCCATAGTATTCTTTTGTAGTAAACAGAAAGTAGAAATCTCTATAAAACCTATATTTAAAGCATTTTTCTGTATTAATAAAAACAAACACAGAGGTTCCATTATTATTTTGTGAGCAAATTGTATATTACAGGATTGTAAAGTTTTCTGTAGAATTGAAGAATTTTGTGTAGATAAATTAAAGATTTTGTTATGATAGTAAAGTTTAGAGGCCAATTTATTTATATCCAGGAGGATTCGATTTACATGCTTAACTCAAAAAAACAAGACCCTTTCTTTATAGCTTTACATAAAATTGCTGAAAATATGAGAGAGGCCGTACATTACGCAAATGATTTTCGTATTAACAGTGTAGCTGACCTAAAAGAGATTAGCATTACGATGAAAAATTACGAAACAGCTGGTGATAAGCTCATTCATGAACTAATCGTGATGCTAAACAAATCATTTATGACACCTATCGAACGCGAAGACATTTTAGAATTTGCCATTCGTATGGACGACGTATTAGATGGTACGGAGCATTGTATCGCTCATTTTGAAATGTTCTCTCTAACTGAGGTTGATGAATCCATGCGTACTTTCTTAGGCTATATTTCAAAAAGTGCTGATGAAATTGTAAAAGCAACAGAAGAGTTAAAGAAAAAGAATCTAATTGGCATGCGCCCACACTCAATTCTTATTAAAGATTACGAGCGTGAATGTGATGAAGTTCAACGTTCGTCCATTAAACAACTGTTTTTAAATGAAAAAGATCCAATTCGACTTATTAAATATAAAGATATATATGAACAACTTGAAGATATCGCTGATCATTGTCAAAACGTTGCAAATACTATGGAAACAATTATCATGCGTAACGCGTAATTAGGAGATGGGCACTTACAATGAACACAATCATTATATTAACCGTACTGGTCGTTATCTTTGCCCTAACATTTGACTTTATCAATGGCTTCCATGATACAGCAAATGCTATTGCAACTTCAGTTTCCACTAGAGCATTGAAACCCCGTGTAGCTATCATGATGGCTGCAACGATGAACTTTATCGGAGCGATTACCTTCGTTGGAGTTGCAAAGGCTCTAACAAAAGACATTGTCGATCCATTCTCTTTAAATGCCTTTGAAGGAGACACGACAGGCTCAGTCGTTATTTTAGCAGCATTAATCTCCGCTATTATTTGGAACTTACTAACATGGTATTTTGGTATTCCATCGAGTTCTTCCCACACTCTGATTGGGTCCATCGCTGGTGCAGCAATTGCATCTGCTGGCTTCGGAGTGCTAAACTATGGCGGTTTCACTAAAATCATTATGGCCTTAGTGCTTTCACCAATCCTTGCGATTTGCGCTGGCTTTATTATGATGACACTGTTTAAATTATGGTTTAAAAACTTAAATTTATATCGTACGAATAAAGGTTTCCGGACGATGCAAATTTTCACTGCCGCCATTCAATCTTTTACACACGGTACTAATGATGCCCAAAAAGCAATGGGAATTATGACGATGGCGTTAATCGCAGGTGGTTTGCATTCAGGAGATGAAATTCCATTCTGGGTACGAGCTGCAGCAGCAACTGCAATGGGGCTTGGTACTTCTATCGGAGGCTATAAAATTATTAAAACAGTCGGCGGTAAAATCATGAAAATTCGCCCTGTAAACGGAGTTGCAGCAGATTTAGCATCTGCATCCGTAATCTTCGGTGCTACATTAATTCACCTACCAGTATCCACAACACACGTTATTTCTTCCTCTATCATGGGTGTTGGCTCTGCACAACGTGTACGTGGTGTAAACTGGGGTATGGCCCGTAAAATTGTCACTACTTGGGTTATTACAATGCCAATATCTGCAGTTATGGCAGCTATTATTTACTTTTTATTATCGTTATTCTTTTAACTTCGCATACTAAGACTCCTGTTCCTTATTTGGGACAGGAGTTTTTGCATTGTCACACGACAAAATGTGCCACATCCTTTACACTATCTTTAAAAGGAGGATAGTACCTACTATGAAAAATTTTTCATCTTTTATTACAACCCACGCAAAAGCTATCGTAACCTTATGGTTCGTCATTTTTATTACCATGGCTATGTTTGCCATACAACTCCCAAGTAAGCTTCACGGAGATGGTTTTTTTGTTAAAGGCGATCACACCTATGTAACAAATGAGCTTGCAAAAACATTTGATTTGCCTTCCGATACAATTTTGGTCGTCTTCAATCCAGCTGACGATAAGAAAATTCAAGATACATTAAAAAAATTAGAAAAAGTTAAGGAGATTCATTCAGTCCAGTCACCACTTAATGACGCTTCTTTACAAAAGAATGGTATAGCTTATGCAATGGTTCATATTAAAAATAATGTTGATGGTCTACCTGATGTTGTGAAAGACATCCGCTCATTAATAGAGGATGACGGTGTGAACATTACAGGCGGGCCTGTTATTTCAGCAGACATCAATACAGCCAGTCAAAAGGATTTAGCATCAGCGGAAGCAATAGGCTTACCAATCGCTATCATAGTGCTATTACTTGCTTTCGGTACTGTCGTAGCCTCCATCTTACCTATCATTATCGGCATTGTTACTGTTGGTACTGCGTTTGGAATTTTGACTTTATTTAGCGGTAATATAAATTTATCAATTTTTGTGTTAAATATCGTGCCCATGCTTGGACTTGCATTAAGCATTGATTTTGCCTTGTTGTTTATAAACCGGTATCGCGAAGAACGTGCCCACACATCCATTGTACAAGCAATTCAAACGGCGATACAGACAGCTGGCCGTTCTATCATCTTTTCTGCTGCTTGTGTCATGATCGGCTTAGGCGCCATGATTGTCATTGACGTCGAAATTTTCCACAATATCGCTCTAGGAGGCGCAATTGTTGTATTCCTTGCAGTGCTTTCTGGTTTAACATTGCTACCTGCTACAATGATGCTATTAGGAGATCGCCTAGATAAATGGCGAGTTTTACGTGTAAAACCTGCTGGAGCAAATCGTTGGCGTGGCTTTGCTGGTTTTGTCATGAAACATCCAGTTGCCATCGTCATTGTGGCATTACTTTTACTAGGTATTGGTATGATTCCATTGAAGGATATTAAACTTACCATTCCTCAAGTGGATTCATTACCGACAAAATATGATGCTCGTGCTGCTTATGATCAGTTAGACGAAACGTTTGGACTTGGTGATACCTCAACTTTATATTTATTAGCAGAACGTAAGGAAGGCTGGGAAGATCGTAAGGCAAGAGAGCTTATTTTTAATATTCAAGAACAATTACTTGATGACCCTTTAGTGAGTCATGTATCAACCATTTATACGACGGCTAACATTAAGTCCCCTGAGGAACTGACGGCTTCTTTGAAAATCCCTCAAGCGGCAGAACAATTAAAACCAATACTAAATACATTTTCTAAAGATAAACAACTCTTTATCCCAATTACATTGGATGCAGCTGGTTCATCAAGTACTGCTCAACAATTCGCTCGAACATGGAAAGATAAGGATTTAGGTGTCAACTTTGCTCTCGGAGGTCATGCGAAATTCAATCAAGAAATTTTCGATGAAATTGCCAATAAAATTGTCTTGGCCGTATCCGTTATTATCATTTCTACTTTCTTAATTTTAATGCTCGCTTTCCGCTCTATTTTAATTCCACTGAAAGCGATTATTATGAATATCATTGGACTTTCATCTGCTTTCGGTATTCTCGTCTATATTTTCCAATACGGACATTTTGGGATTGAAGCCGGTACCATTGTCCTTATTATCCCGGTAATTGTATTTTGTCTTGTATTCGGCTTAAGTATGGATTATGAAGTCTTTTTAATATCACGCATTCAAGAGGAATATCAAAAAGGCGCGGATAATACACGTGCTACGATTGATGGTCTAACCTCTACAAGTCGTATCATTACGTCAGCAGCGCTTATTATGATTGTAATAACAGGGGCGTTCGCTTTTACAGATGTGATGCCTGTGAAGCAAATTGGGGTTGGTATCGCTATTGCAGTCGCCCTTGACGCAACGATTATTCGTCTCATGCTCGTTCCAAGTCTTATGAAGCTCTTTGGGGACTGGAATTGGTGGCTTCCCTTCGCGAAGAAGCAAAAATAAAAAAATCCGCAACCTCCCGTGAGCTCTTCACTCAAAGGTTGCGGATTTTCCCTTATTTTGAATAAATACGTTCGTACCATTCTTTTGCAGCTTCTACCTCAGGCATTGTTAGCTGATGACCGTAATTAAACCATGCAGTTGTCACATCGGCCCCAGCTGACGTTAAAAGCCCCTCTAATTCTTCAGATTCCTGAGCAGTACACATTGGATCATTCGTTCCAGCACCGATAAAGACAGGGATTGAAGAAAGTGTAGGCAATTTAATATCACGTCTAGGTACCATCGGATGATGCAGTATTGCACCTGCTAAAGCATCCTCATAATGGAATAATAGGCTAGCAGCAATATTCGCGCCATTAGAATAGCCGATAGCAACCACTCGATTACGGTCAAAGCCATACTGCTGTGCTGCCTCTAATAAAAAGTCATTTAATTCCTTCGTGCGGAAAATTAAATCCTCTATATCAAAAACACCTTCCGCTAAACGACGGAAAAAGCGTGGCATACCATTTTCGAGTACATTTCCACGGACACTTAAAATGCTTGCTGTCTCATCAATTTCCTTCGCAAGACCAATTAAGCTTTGTTCATTTCCACCCGTACCATGTAACAGTAAAAAAGTTGGTTTTGTTTCATCTGTTCCTTTGTAAAAAACGTGCTGCATTGACAGTCCACCTCTCAATTATCTTGAATTCGAGATAATTGTAGCCTGTGGCAAAATTAAATTCAAGCTCTTTGACTTATTAATTTCTCGATTTTCACTATTTGGCTGTTCCTTATGATCTTTATAAAATTTTGTGATCGTAAATACTGAAAATAAACAAGCAGCTAGAACAACAACAATAACTATTCCCACTAATTTTTTCCCATTCATTCGTTAGTATCCCCCGAATTACTTATTTCTTTTTACGAAAACCTTCTTCAAGTAAATATTCTTTCGCAGCATCATGTGTACCAAAGGCTTCCTCTAAATTGTCACCATGATAAACATTCCATGAACGTTGTTCAAAGGCTAGCATTAATTGAGCACCCTCACGATTTTGCCATATCTCTTCGATTGGCCCTTGCTCCTCTACTTCTTCTGATAAATATTGAATGGCATCTTCAATAATTTCGCGAAGTTGTTGTTCATCATAGTCACGAATATTGACTAGACCTTTATCATTTGCTTCTTCCTCATAGCGCAATAAATCACCAACAAAGACGAAGCCGTTGCCATTTGGGTGTAGCTTTTCCACAACAATGGTCTTTTCGTAAAGGCTATCCATAAAGTGATAATTTAAGCGTTTTAATGAAATTTCCTTCTTTGTCAGTTCAGGAAATGAGTCGATGATTGCTTGCTTTTGTTCAAATGTTAGCATATAAAAATGCTCCTTTTCTATTCAATATCTCTTTTAGTATAACTTATTCTTCCTGTTATATTGAAGTAAAATAGATAGTACTAAAAGTAAAGTTTGATGTCCATAACGTGTGGATTGATTTCCGTTCCGACTGGGCGCTTTCCTGGGGGCGTCCGATGAGCCGCTTCGCTTCGCTGCAGGGTCTCATCTGTGACGCTAATCCCCAAGGAGTCGCCCAGTCTCCACTCTAATCAACTTATTCGCATAGCATACGTTTTAACAAAATGTCATCCCTAAATTAAGACGAGAGACCCAAAATAGAAAATCACATCAATATAACGTAGCAGGCGTTATATTGATGTGATGTTTTTAGCCTTCGTTCCTCTATCGCTAATCCCCGAGGAGTCGCCCAATCTCCACTCCAATCAACTTATTTGCGTAGCATATGTTTTAACAAAATGTCATCCCTAAATTACGATGAGAGACCCAAATTAGAAAATTACAGCACTATAACGCAGAGTTGATTTCCGTTCCGACTGGACGCTTTGTAGCTGACGCTTCGCTTTCGCTACAGAAAACATTCAAGGTAGGACACAACTTATATACATGACATACTCTTTAACAAAATTGATGATGAGACAAGAAATCAGAGCCTAATCATTTTCCCTATAAAGTAAAAAAATCCGCTTAAAACTCCCTGTGGAAAAAGCAAGAGCACACCGATATGGCTCATACCTTGTCCACAGAAAGCGAAGCGGATTTTATCTTTGAATTCTTATGGCGTGCTTTTCAGTCACCCTCCACAATTCATAACGTTTTATTAAATATTTTATCTTTTGCAAACTGTATAACATGTGCAACGTATAGTTCACGGTAAGGGACGAATTGTGCTGTACTTACCGGGCGTACAATTTTCACCCGTTGACCATCAGGGAAATATTCATAGCCTTCAATATTCAAAGTAGCTGTTTCTCCTAAAAAGAATGCCTCTGCTTCGTCAAGCTTTGCACGAACTACCCCTGACACTTCCTCATACTGCAGTTCGAATGATTCCCAATCGTGTTTGAATGGATAAATAAAAACATGACAAAATTCATTGTCAATCATGTTTTCTGAAACAATACTACAAGATGTCATGCCCATTTTAACAACATCGTGTACATCGACATCGAGCCCTAACTCTTCCTTCACTTCACGAATTCCCGATTCTACTGTCTCTATGGCTAATAGGTGCCCCGCTGCTGTAATGTCGAGCAAGCCAGGGTAGTCCTTTTTTTGAGCACTACGGATTTGGAAATAAATATAGTCCTCATTGACAAGCCAACAGTGGAATGTTTCATGCCATAGTCCTTTTTGATGTACCTCTGCTCTCGTTGCTGTCCCAATCTGTTCATGCTGTTCATTAAAAACTTTCACAATTTCTTGTTCCATTTTTTCGACTCCTAAACTGACTTCGTAGCCTTTTTCTTAATGACATTACGTTCATCATAAATATTGGATGCGATCACTTTCAATACTGCATAAAATGGTACAGCAATGATAATACCGATAAAGCCTGCAATATTACCTGCTGCTAAAATAACTGTAATAACTGTTAACGGATGTATATCTAGACTTTTCCCCATTACATTAGGCGTTATAAAGTTACTATCAATTTGCTGTGCCACGAGTGTGACTACTGACACCCATATGACTAACACTGGATCCTGAACAACAGCCACGATTAGTGCTGGTGTAAAGGCGATCCAAGGTCCAATAAACGGAATCATATTCATAAAGAAAGCAAATATAACGAGTAGCAACGAATATTCTAGACCTATAATTAAATACCCGACATACATAATGAGCGCTAGTAAAAAACTAATTTGCAGCTGTCCTTGAATATAGCTACGTAAAACATCGTCAATTTCACTTAACGTCTTTTTCACCCATTCTCGACGTTCACCACTGAAATATTTATAAATCGATGGTGCAAATTTTTCATGATCCTTCAACATAAAAATAAAGAAAAATGGAATTAAAATAGCTAATAAAGATACTGATACAACTGATTGTAAAAATGAAACTAGCCCCTTACTTGCCACAACGGCAATATGCTGCGTAGAATTTGCCATATTGTCGATAAAATCTTTTAACTGTGGCGGGAAGTTATCCTTGTTTTTAAACATTTTAAACACATAATCAGCTGCATCTTGAATACCAGCACTAATCTGTGGTACATTTTTCACTAAATTATTTACCTGCACGGCAATCGGATTACCAACAATCCAACCAAAGCCACCAACAAGCGCTATTAGTCCAATGACTATCGTTAATATACTTGCCCATCTCGGAAATTTACGCTTCTCTAAAAACCTTTGAATCGGCTCCGTAACATAATACAACACACCGCCAAGCAATAAAGGTACAAAAATAGCCTTTAAAATAATCACTAGCGGCGAAAAAATCCAATGAATCTCTATAAAATATTTAATAACTAGTAGTGCAAGTAAAATCCCTACCCCTACTTGAAACCAAACTTTCCTCGTCACTTTCTTCACTTCCTTTTATCACAGTTACTGAAAATACTACTTATATATTCACCATTTCGCAAGTATCCTATTAGCTATCGACAAAATAAAAGAGTTTTTGAAACTAAAAAAATTCGCAACCCTCCAACAGGCAATCCCTTGAGCCCTCAAATGCTAAAGCATCTGAAGAGGCTCACACAGCTTGCCTTCCACAGGAGTGTCGCAAATTTTCGCTAATGTAATAGAATATAATAGTTTATAATTTTGTATCTTCTATTGAATTTAAGTAATCTTCAATATCACCAATAACCGATTCAACACAACCGTCCTCAAATGGCGAAATTAAGCCTGCTTCTTTTACAAGCTTCGTAAAGGACATTGAACCCCCTAAACCACATAAATGAATATAGTCCTTCCAGGCAGCTTCAAATTCTTCACGCGAACGTTTCCAGAATTGGAATGCACAAATTTGCGCTAATGTGTAATCGATATAATAGAACGGACTTGAATAAATATGAGCTTGACGTTGCCATATACCGCCAGCTTCTAAATAGCTGTTATGATCATAGTCACGGTGTGGTAAATATGTCTCCTCAATTTTTTTCCACGCAGCTTTACGCTCTGCTGGTGTCATATTCGGATTTTCATAGATTACATGCTGGAACTCATCCACTGCAACACCGTAAGGAAGGAATAATAAACCACTACTTAAATGTGTGAATTTATATTTTTCTGTATCTTCCTTAAAGAATAGCTCCATCCATGGCCATGTGAAAAATTCCATACTCATCGAATGAATTTCACAAGATTCATATGTTGGCCATAAATATTCCGGGATTCCAATGTTCCGACTTGAATAGACTTGGAAAGCATGCCCTGCTTCATGTGTTAACACGTCGATATCGCCGGAAGTACCATTAAAGTTCGAGAAGATGAATGGTGAATGATAGTTTTCGATAAACGTACAATAACCACCACTCTCTTTTCCTTTCTTTGCCACTAAGTCCATTAATTCATGGTCAATCATAAAGTTGAAGAATTCACCAGTCTCTGGTGATAACTCTTCATACATTTTTTTACCGTTCGCAACAATCCATTCCGGATCGCCTTTTGGTGTAGCATTTCCTGTTACAAAGTTGAATGCTTCATCATAGAACTTAAAATCAGATATACCAATACGCTTTGCCTGACGTTCATATAATTTGGTTGCAATCGGTACGATTAAATCACGAACTTGGTCACGGAATTTCTTTACCATATCTGCATTATAATCAATGCGATTCATACGAATATAACCAAGCTCAACATAGTTTTTATAACCTAATTTAACGCACATTTCATGACGCACCTTCACAAGTTCATCATATAGTCGATCAAATTCCCCTTCATGCTCGGCAAAAAAGCCAAAACGTGCATCCGTTGCTGCCTTACGCATTTCACGATCAGTAGACTCTGCATATGGGCCAAGCTGAGCAAGCGTTAATGTTTCACCATTAAAGTCAATTTGCGCTGAGGCAACTAGTTTATTATATTCTGAAACAAGCTTGTTCTCCTTTTGCATTAGATCAATGACTACAGGTGAAAAGCCCTTAATTTGATACGTCGCTAAATCAAATAATTGCTGACCCCATTTTTCTTCTAACTGCTCACGGAATGGTGAAGCGATGAGTGCTTTATAATATTCTGTTGTTACCTCTTCCAACTCTGGCCCAACCTCGTCAAAATAATCGCGTTCTGCATGATAAAACTCATCATTAGTATCGATAGAAGCACGAATGTACACTAAGTTCGCCATCGTAGCATAGTCATTACTCAATTCGTTTAATTTCTCAATTATTTCACTTTGCTCGTCCATCGTTTGTGCATTTTTAAATTGGTCAATTAAAGATAATTGTTGCTCCTTCATTGCCTCGATATTCGGACGGCTGTACGCATAGTCTTTAAACGTTTTCATAGAAATCCCCTCTTTCTGTCATATACCCCGTTATGTTTCTATTATATGCCAAATCTATATTATTAAGAAATAAATTAATAGCCAAATATATATGTTTTTAATAATGCTGCCTTTTCCCGTAGCGTTAACTTCAATTCCACCGATTTTGGCGTTTTTGCCGCAACGACATCTACTTCAAAACCTAAAGATTCAGCTAAAAATTTTGCACGCTTTAAATGAAAATCATTAGAGAGAATCGTAATTTTCTTCATTTCCTTAGGTAAAAGTTCTTTAGAAAATAATAAGTTCTCATAAGTCGAAGTAGATTGGTCTTCTACTACTATTCTATCAGTCTCAATGCCATTGTCCTGTAGGTATTTAAGCATTACAGAAGCCTCAGTACGATCCTCGTCTTCCCCTTTTCCACCTGATACAATTACTTTTACATGAGGATACTTTTTTAAATACTTTACAGCCTCCTCTAATCTATTTTGCAAAGAAAGCGATGGAATTCCACCCGGCTTTACCTTTGCCCCCAGGACAATCATGTATGCAGCTGTTCCATCTGCAGCTGGCTGGACACCTTGTCTAATCTCCTCACCGAGCCAAATATAAACAACAAAGCTCATAGCAAGTAGTATAACCCCTAACCTCGTTACCCATTTCTTCATGATTTACCTCCCCTTTACCAATTATTAACGTAAGGTAAAGAAAAAGGATGCTTGTACTAGAATTACTGTACAAACATCCTGATTGATTATCTTAATACAAAGCGCTTAATAGATTCCTGTAACGCCGTTATTTCATCGGTTAAATCACTAGAAGATTCACTAACAAGCTGAATGGCACGTTGTTGTTCATCAACAGATGCCGTTACTTCCTCTGATGCAGCAGCATTTTTCTCACTAATCATCGCAATACTTTCGATAGATCGCATAATATAATCCTTTGAGCTATTCAAGTGTTCTACTCCCTCAGTCATTTCCCCAATGACTGAAATAATTTTCTCTACGGACAATTCTATTTCCTTAAATGATGCCTCTGTTACGGCAACCGAATCATTTTGCTCACGAACAATAACGTTTGTTTTCTTCATTTCATCGTTCACTAAATTCGTTTCGCTTTCAATCCCCTTTAAGGTTGTATGCACTAGCTCAGTTGCTACAGATGTTTGATCTGCTAGCTTACGTACCTCCTCTGCAACAACCGCAAAGCCCTTGCCATGCTCACCAGCTCTAGCTGCCTCTATAGATGCATTCAATGCAAGTAGATTCGTCTGATCAGAAATTTCGGTAATGGTACCGACAATACCCTCAATTTCCCTTACTTTCACAATTAAGCTATTAAATACAGCATGCACATTATTAATCAATTCTGAAGACTCGTGTGATTTCTCTTTTAAGCCATTTAAATTTATAAGCCCCTCTTGATTTGTTCGCTTCATATGTCGAGATGCATCAAGCATTACTTCATTTTTGTCATGCAATCCTTCAATCTGCTGGGCGAAATCGATGGTTGTTTTATTCGTATCCTCAGCATCTGAAGCTTGCTTTACTGCACCATCTGAGACCTCATTTATCGCTTTTACGATTGCATCTCCATAAGCGTTAGTTTCCTCTGCCACAGATGTTAAATTTAACGACGTCGACTGAATTTCTACAATAGCTTCCTCTACATCTGTAATTAATGTTTTCAGTTGATCAACCATTTCATTAAAGCCTTCATTTAATTGACCGATCTCATCTGTGCGTTGTAGATGTTCAATTTCCACAGTTAAATTCCCCTTTGCTACCTCTCGCACACGTTTTGATAACTTTTTAACAGGTAAAGCTAAGTGTCTTGAAACCATGATGACAACTACAGCACCTATAATGATGGCGCCTAATAATGTAATACCAATAACGAGTAATAGTGAATTAGCTTCTTTATTAAAGTCTTGCATATATGTACCTGACACAACGATCCATCCCCAATTAGGATCCTTTGCAGAATAAATTATTTTATCAGCTAATACATCTTGACCCGGTAGCTCAAACTCATATTGTGTATACCCTCCACCAGCAAGTGCCTTTTCAGTCACTTCTCGAATAAAATAATTGCCACTACTATCTTGATCGTTCCATAGGCTGTCCCCTTCCCGAGTCGGATGGGTAGTTAATGTTCCTTTATCATCTAAAACATATATGTATCCATACTCCCCTAAGTCTCCAGGATAATTAATCGGCCTCTTTCCTTCACTATCCTTTGGTCCTAGAAACGCCTCCCGCACTCGCTCCTGTGCGACTTCTAAAGAAATGTCGCCCCTCTTAACACTCTCATTCGTAAGCTCAATTAATTGCAAAGAAGATTCAACACTATTTTTAATAACTTGTTTGCCAATATCCTCCATACCTTTTTTTGCTTTTTCATAACTTACTAAACCTATGACTAAGCTAGGCACAATTAAAAGCGCTAATGAAATAATAATTAATTTCCCCTGTATCGAACGTGTAAACTTCATGCTTTAGCCCCCCTTTTTTCTCTTCGTTCGCATGACTATTAATCTATATTATGTAATGATTTGAAATTTTTCACAATGGGTAAATCGTAATTTATGTATGAATTATTCGACTTTTTACCCAAATATACTTTATTTCCTAATTTCCATTCCACTTAGCAATTTTTTGAAGGCGTTAGAAATAGGCTATTATACACATTTCAATCATGAAGAAAAAACTATCTTTCTACAAGGATATACCTTATAGAAAAATAGTTTTTTGATTTTTATCGCAAAGCACTTATGTCTCGGCATAAGTGCGTCCGTAATCTGCTTTGCAAGAAGTTAAAAACCAGTAGCTTAATTTGCTACTGGTTTCATATGTTTATATTATTCGCCTAAATCTGCGTTATGATAAACGTTTTGGACATCCTCTAAATCTTCTAGTGCATCAATTAGTTTTTCAAATTTCGCAATGTCGTCACCAGTTAATGCTACTTCTGTTTGCGGAAGCATTGAAAGCTCTGCTACTGTAAATTCTTGAATACCAGCAGCTTTAAGTGCTTCTTGTGCAGCAAAGAATTGGTCTGGCTCTGCATAAATAATGACAGCCTCATCTTCTTCTAAAATATCACGAGCATCAATATCTGCTTCCATTAAGATTTCAAGAACCTCATCTGCTGATTTACCTTCTAAACCGATAACTGCTGTTGAATCGAACATGTAGGCAACAGATCCACTGACACCCATATTCCCATTGTTTTTACCAAACGCTGCACGTACATCAGAAGCAGTACGATTCACATTGTTTGTTAAGGCATCAACAATTAGCATAGTGCCGGCTGGTCCAAAACCTTCGTAACGTAATTCGTCGAAGTTTTCATCGCCGCCGCCTTTCGCTTTATCAATTGCTTTTTCAATAATATGTTTAGGAACACTGTATGTTTTTGCTCGCTCAAGAACAACTTTAAGTGCACGGTTTGATTCTGGATCTGGCTCGCCTGATTTAGCTGCCACATAAATTTCACGGCCAAATTTTGCATTGATACGGCTTGTGCTTTGGTCCTTAGACGCTTTCTTTTCTTTAATATTGTTCCACTTACGACCCATAGTTTCCACTCTCTTTCAATGTTGAAGTTTATAAAAATCATAGATGCGCAGCTGCACATCTGTTAATGGTAATGAAATACGTATCGTATCTTTACTCTGCAAATAATAACACAAATGATGCTTGCAAAGCTAGATATACCAATGTTTAAGGTCGGTTTTTGAAGAATAAAGTAAAAAATCAGATCATCACCATAATGTGGGGTTGATTTCCGTTCCGGCTGGGCGCTTTGTTGCTGTCGCTGCGCTTTCGCTACAGAAAACATTTGTTGCTGTCGCTTTGCTTTCGCACAGATAAAACATTTGTAGCTGACGCTGCGCTTTCGCGCAGAGCAAAGCTTCCTGGGGGCGTCCGATGAGCCGCTGATCCCCAAGGAGTCGCCTAGCCTCCACTCCAATCAACTTATTTGCATAGCATCAGTTCTAAATGTCATCCACACGTTATGGTGATCATCAAAAAAATTGTTTCAGTTGAGCCACTTTACAATTGTTTTTCTACTTTGATTTTTTCTAACAATGCCCGACACCCTTCTAAAACTAGATCATAGGTCTCCTGAAAATCTCCTGTATAGTACGGATCAGGTACGTCTTTTCTATGGTCAGTTAAATCTAAAAAGCGGAAAATCTTTGGAGAATTGGGATTGCCAAGCATCGTTCGGATATTACGTATGTTGCTTTCATCCATTCCAATAATGTAATCAAATTTTTCAAAGTCCGCCTTTTGTAATTGTCGGCCCTGCATCCCTTTTGTTGAGATGCCATACTCTTTTAGCTTATCTTGTGTTCCCCTGTGTGGAGGTTCGCCAATATGCCAAGAGCTTGTAGCTGCCGAATCTACTTCGACTTTATGACTTAAATGCTCTCTTTCTACTAAATCACGCATGACCGCTTCAGCCATTGGTGATCGACATATATTCCCCAAACATACAAAAAGTACTCGAATCATTTTATATCCTCCTACAACAAAGCACTCAAAATCAACTTGATTCTAAGTGCTTCTTAGTTGTCTCACATACTACTGACAGAATCTTACTTCAAAGGATGTGAAAGCTTTTGTTTGTGTTCCTCACTAGGAGTTGTCCTACGCATGATGTTTCACTTTATTTCTTTGCCGCTGCAACTCGCTTCTCTAAATCTTCGGTTAATGCTACTAACTCATGCTCAAGGCGATGTGTAAATTCCTCGCGCCCTTCTTTACCTTTACCCGTTACATAAAATGGCTCACCATAAATTAAATAACCTTTTCCACGTTTAAAGACATCCCCAGCATTACGTGCACCCACGTAAGCAGCCGGGACAATTTGCACTTTGGCTAACTGTGCTATCGTAATTGCACCTTGCTTTAAATCTGAACCTTCCGCATTTCGCGTACCAGAAGGGAATATCCCAACAACTTTCCCTTCTTTCAATAACTGCGAAGGAATCTTAATAACGCTCGGTCCCGGATTTTCACGGTCAACCGGAAAAGCATTTAATCGCTCTATTAGCCAGCCAAGACCTTTTATATCAAACAATTGCTTTTTAGCCATAAAGTGAATTTCTCGAGGATATACTGCAACACCAAGATTTAAAATATCGACATAGCCCGTGTGTGTACATGCAATAATAAACCCACCTTCCTTCGGTAAGTTTTGCTCTTCATATACACGCGCTTTTGAACCCGTTAATTTCAAAATCACTTTGACAACATTTGCTATAAATTTATACACTGTTTCATTCCTACCTTATTCAATAGTTATTCTCATTGTAATCGAAAAGACCAGTATATCGCAATTGCATGTAAAATAATTAAACCTTTCCCACTAATATATCAACATCAATCGTAATTTCTTCTAACTGGATATCGGTTTCCTCTTTTTTATGCCAGCCCATCGGTGTCATTTCAAGCAATGCTGGTACAAGCTCTGTAGCTAACGGTACCGTATAAGTTATGCGTTCCACACTAACCTCAGCAAAGCTTTCTTTAAAGCGAGCAACTATTTGTTCATTCGAATACGACTCCTTAGTAGAATCTGCATATAATTGCGCTCGAAGCTCCTGTAGATACCCGCTTTGAGGTACAACCTTAATAACACAACCATTCTGAGTTAATAGACGTTTAAATTCTTCGTAATTGGCAGGCGATAAAATATTTAATATAGCATCAAAGCTTGATTTGGCAAATGGGCTTTTCGCTAAATCACCAACACACCAAATTTGCTCTGGATAATGTCGGGCTGCAGCAAGTATGCCTTCCTTCGCTATATCAATACCAATGCCAATACAGTTATCTTGTTTATGCTCCATAATACGGGCTAAATGCGAACCCTCGCCACACCCTGTATCTAGAACGGTTTCTGCATTAGCCATTAGCTCGCCGATTTTATCTTCTACTACATCATAGATACCACTATCGATAACTGCTTTTCGAGATTCAAAGAGATCTTTACTGTACTTCGAAACAGCACCATGTGTCAGCATATTGACATAGCCCTGCTTGGCAATATCAAAAGAATGATTTGAGGAACAAACTAATCTACCTTGCTCAAAAACATCCATTGACTCCTGACAAATTGGACAAGCAAAAATCTTCATATTTTTAGTCATTAAGGCTGCCCCTGCAGCTCTTTTAGAAAGTGCCCCCATTAATTTACCTCCTTCTGTTCTGTAGGTGAAACAAGTGCAAAACGCTCCCACTTACGACTTTTCCATCTAAAGTATACGATAATGGCCCGCATCCATTCATCTGCCGAAATCGCCAGCCAAATACCTACTAACCCCCAATCCAACACGAAGACAAACAAGTACCCGAGTGGGAGGCTCATACATACCATTGATAAGAAACCAATTTTCACTGGGAATCTTGCATCCCCTGAGGCACGCAACGAGTTTATAACGACAATATTCATCGTGCGCCCTGTTTCAAGTAAAATACTTAACGCTAGGACAGATGCCCCGATAGCTATGACCTCTGGATTATCAGTAAAAACGTGCATAAGTTGCTTACGAAATATTGTCACAACCGCAACCATAGTTATCGTAAAGGCAAAAGCTGCACGGACACTTATCCAAAGCTGACGGTACGCTTGATCTTTCTTACCAGCACCAACATTTCGCCCAATAATTATAGCTGTGCCTGTCCCGATTGCAATCGCAAATAAATACGTAAACATCGAAATATTCATGGCATATTGTCTTGCTGCCAGTGTTTCTGCGCCTAAATAGGTTGCATAATAAAGGAAGACAATCTGACAGAACTGATAAAGTACCTGCTCAAATGCTGACGGTAAACCTATATTTAATATTTTTCGAACATATTCCTTTGAAAACTCGAAGTAATATTCTAGCTTCACTCTTACTTCCATGACTTGATACAACAGCCAGAAAAACACAACAACTGCTAATCCCCTACTGACAACCGAGGAAATAGCCGCACCTTTTACACCTAACTCCGGCATTCCTAAGTTACCAAAGATTAAACCGTAATTTAAGATAACGTGTAGCACATTCATCCCTAGTGATACATACATCGTTTGCTTTGTCCATCCATGTACACGGATAATCGCGGCTAGCGCATTTATAATCGCCTGTAAAAAAATAAAGCTTCCTATAATTATTAAATAGCTTTGAGCGTATTTAAGCACTTCTCCCTGCAAGTTCATCATGGACATTAAATGACTTGAAAAGAAGAAAAATAAGATACTCATCAGTAATCCAACGACCAAATTCATCGTTACTGCTAAAGCGGAAATCTTCGCAGCCTCAAAAAAGCGCCTTGAACCTAAATATTGAGATACAACAATGGAAGCACCATTACCCACTACCTCAAGTATTAAAATTGCAATATGAATATATTGATTGGCCGCACCAACCCCTGATACAGCATTATCTGATAAAGCACTGAGCATAAAAGTATCGGCTAGTCCCATTAACATAAATAAAAATACTTCTAAAAATATAGGCCATGTTAAATGGAATAAACTTAACTTATTTGTTTCTTTTATATCACTTTCTCTTAATGCATCTCCCAATACTTTTCACTTCTCCTATACGCTTCATAAAGATTTTGCGGGCAGTCAGTCGGCAAGCTGCCAATTTTGACGGACCTCTTTCCGTCACCCTGCCTTTTCAATCAGCTGCTTCGACCCGTTCATTCGTCGCTCTGACTTCTTTCCGCCACGTCGGCCCCGTTCTAAACGCTGCAGCTCAGAATTGGACTTGTCCTTATAAGGTGAACGTTTTGTTCCTGACGCTGCGCTTTCGGTACAGATTAACACATGACAAAAATATATAGTATCTTACTATAGATCTTTAGGCTACTATAATACGGCAAAAAAATCCCTCTCACAATTTTATGTGAAAGGGCTTCTTATCATTTTAAGCAATAGTCCTGTAATTGCTTACGTTTTTCTATCGTTAAGTCAAACTCTTGCTCTAAAAAAGCGATCTTAGAGCCATATCGGTTGTCCATTGCATCAAATGCCGCTTGTAAATAGTCCTCACGGGCAGACATCAATGCGTAAAATTGCTGTAATTCTCGATCGTTATAATCTTGCTGAATGGTCTGAGCCATTCGTTCTACTAAGGGACTTAAATGTACGTTTGTATCTAAATAGTCCTCCATTATCGTTTCCTCAGGTACATCTAAAGCAAGTAAAATAAGTGCACTACCAATACCTGTTCGATCCTTCCCGACCGCACAATGATGAACAAGGCCTAAGTTTTCAGGATATTGAATCGTTGCCATTAACCTTTTAAATGAGTCATTGTTAAAAGGCATTTGTGCATAAAATTCTCGGAACATCTCTGTGCTTACAACTTTATAAAAATCCTTTCCACCAGTGTTTGTAGGCATCTCAAAAGCATGATTTCCCTTCGCTGGAATTTGAATATACTCAGCTTGTGTGAATACCGGATTTGGATTATTTTGAGCCTCATGATTGTCTCGATAATCAAAAATTGTTTTCACACCTAGTGTTTCAAATAGCTCCTTATCCGCTTTCGTCATTTTACCAAGTGCTGCTGAGCGATAAATCAAACCATTCTTAACTACGCGCCCATCCCTCGACTTATAACCACCCATATCACGAAAATTATAAACTGCCTCAAACGGAATAATCTTCATATCAAACTGTTTCACTCACCGCACCTCTTCCTATTAGCAAGCATACTTAGTTCTATTTTATAGAACAATTCGATATAATACCAATTTTCGCACTAGGGAATGTCATACACTAATTCGAGCGATGAGGAGGGGGTGACCGTGATCACTTTTCTACGCTTCACCCGATCACTTTTCCTTCAAAGCCGAGCAGTTTCTCACTCTACCTGATCACTTTTCCTTCAAAGCCGAGCAGTTTTCCACTCTACCTGATCACTTTTCCTTCAAAGCCGAGCAGTTTCCCACTCTACCCGACCACTTTTCCTTCAAAGCCGAGCAGTTTCCCACTCTACCTGATCACTTTTCCTTCAAAGCCGAGCAGTTTCCCACTCTACCTGATCACTTTTCCTGCAAAGCGGAGCAGTTTCCCACTCTACCTGATCACTTTTCCTGCAAAGCGGAGCAGTTTCCCACTCCACCCGATCACTTTTCCTTCAAAGCAGGGCAGGGCCAAAGAATCTTCATAGTAAATCACTCACTACCAGAAAATTATCCAGCAAAAAAAGCTGCCCTCGATAAAGGACAGCTCCAAAATACTATTTTTCAATATCAATTATTTAAATAACTCAGGGTATACAGCTTTTGCTATTAACTCAACAGCTTCACCAATACGTGGACCTGGACGGTTGGAAACATCAGTATCTATATAGTAAACTGCTTTATTTTGAATAGCCGTGATTGTATTCCATCCATCACGAGAAAGAATTTCTGCAGCTGGGTCTTTCGCATAGTTTACTGTTGTTAATATAACATCTGGGTTTTTCGCAATAACATCTTCCTCAGATACCTTTGCCCAGCTTTGGAGGTTATCAAAAACGTTTTTAACATTCGCAGCATTTAAAATCTCTTGTTGGAATGTACCAGAACCAGCCGTATATATGTCTGGCTTCGGACTAATTTCTAGGTAAATATTTTTTGGCGTTTTCACATCTTTAACTTTCGCTTGGACTTCCGCAATTTTAGCTTTAATATCTTCATTTAATTTGTCGCCTTTATTTTCGATTCCCATCACCGTTGCGATTTGTTGGATATCACCGTAAACATCATCAAATGAAGTAGCTGATTGAATGGCAAACACTTTAATACCTGCATCCTCGAGACCTTTTAATGCCGTTAACGTTTCTTCATTTCCAGTTGTATAGGCAATAACTACATCTGGCTTTAACGTTAAAATACGCTCACTATTGAATTTTACGGAATCAGAAACACGCTCAATTTTTTGAGCTTCTTCTGGATACGTATCAAATTCTGTTGCACCAACGATTTTATCGCCAACGCCTAGAGCAAATAAAATTTCTGTATTACTCGGTTGCAACGAAACAATAGTTTTAGGTACTGCAGCAAACTCTACTTCTACGCCACGGTCATCCTTAACTTTATAACTTGTTTTCTCGACTTGTTGATCTTCTTTAGAAACGGTCTTTTTATTAGTATCCTCTTTCGTACCACAGCCAACTAATACAAGTGCCAGCATCAATACTGAAAGCCATTGCAGCTTTAACATTTTCTTCATTTCATTGATTCTCCTTTTTCTTTTTCATCGGGTATGACTTACTAATAAACGGTATTTCAGCAATACCAGCATGCTGATTCATATAGACAGCCATTACAAAAAAGACATTGGCCAGTAATCCTAAGTAATCAAAGAGAATAGCTGGTACTTCTCGTTCTTCAGATACTTTGTGCAAAACACGATATGATTTTTTCGCTTCACTGCGGCATAAATGTAATGCAGTAGCAGCCTCTGTTCCTTGAGGTAATACAAAGTTTTGTATTTCATCCTTAACATGACTAACATAGAAATCATAGCGATTACTTAGCCAAGTCAAATCATCTGCGGTTACTGCTAATTTACCTCGGACAGAGCCATTTACATGGTAAGCCATTGGCAAAATGGTAAGTAAATCATCTGATACTACTTTTACATTTTCCTTTTTCACCGCCGCCAAAGCGACACCAATATGTGTAGTAAGGCTATCCGTTCGAATTTCAAAATCTACTGTGGATGCCTGTTCACGCATAAATGGATAACAAGAATAACGTGCATCTTTTTTCAAATCTAAGTCCCCGCTTTCCCTCGTGAAAAACTCTTACTTATAACATCCGTGAATCTCATCAGATGCATTAATAAGTGCACATAAAAAACGTTGTTTCCACTCCTAAGGAAACAACGAAAATAACATAAAATAGTGTCGCGTAGACACATCAAAGCCTATGTATTTGCCGCATATTCTCCTAGCTTCCGAAGAGTTATCTATACGTTCAAACAAAGGTCGGTCTCCTGGCTTGTACAGTTCACTACATTATAATCACGTCGTGAGTCATAAAAAGCCTTCCCATTAAATAGTTCAACAGTGGCATATTTTTATGATTTCTGTACTTACAGTTGCGGAAACAGCTCCGGATTTTCACCGAATTCCCGATTATGCTATAGTTCAGCACCCTTATTCTGCAAGAATTATTCACTTGTTATGCAGTTTAACATAGATTGATAGGAAAAAATAGCTGTGGAATTAGAATAAACAAATACGATGAATAAAATCATGTAGGTATCTTTATGCACACAAATATTTTTGATTGCCTTCAGAGACATTTCCCATACTCGTGCTGGTATTTGTTTTGATACATATAATGAATTGCTTAATTTTTAACGAAAGAATCTGTACAAAAAATAGCCATTCCAAACGTTTAACGGATGGCATTCTTATACTTCATTTTGCTTTTTGCATCTTCCTCTTCTTCTATTAAACGTCGTGCAATCTCTAGTAATTTTGGGTCATTCGTTGCATCGAATAGCTTTTTAAAAGATACAATAATATCATAACGTATCAATGTCGGGTGCTTTTCATCAAGGCATATTTGAAATCTTTTCGCCAAATATGAAACGACTAAATCTCTTTGTACCTGCCCTGCTAAACCTATTCTCCAAATCGCCTGCAAAGTATGCCTCGCCGTTCCTGTTTCTTCATCATAAGTTATTGCCCAAATCTTTAAGAAATCCTCTAACACTCTTTCTTCAGGGTCACTTTTTGCTGCTAATGCGCATAAAAATTGTGCAGCACTTGCACGGACATGTCCATTTTTAGATGTAAGAGCCTGAACAAGTTGTTCCCAAACTGAATATGTCCAGTCAACTGGTTCCTGCATAATTTTCATTAATTCTTCGTATGATTTATATTGAATATCTCGGTCATGCTCTGTTAAATTACTAAAAAGTTGCAAAATCTCTTTTTCCATGATTCATCCCTACCTTTATTGTTTCAGAACGTAAAAAATGGTGAACTTGCAAGTGTTATCTTAATTTCTATCATTTGTTACTTTAGTGCTACAAAACTAAAGTCTCAAATAATTTAATTTTTTAGGATAGCTTCATAACTGTATATTTCAAAATTATCAGAAATGAGGTTCAAGATGCAAGAAATCATTTCCGGTTACGGGAAAAACACATAATCCTTTTAATAACCATGTCTATAGTAGTAAATATATCAACTTATGTAAATTTATTCATCCTAGATGTTATTTTACTCATTATTCGTCGAGTAGTCGAGCCTAATTTATCGGATAGCCCTATCCTTGCGTGATTTATCAGTTAGCTTTTACGGGCTACACTCCAAATAATAAAAAAAGGTTATCTTTGTAAATGACTTACAAAGATAACCTTTTCGTGTTTTAAATCGTCTATATAATAGTAGGGCTCAGTAAATCTCTTTTGCTGAAAAATTAAATACGACCGAAGCCTACTAAATATTGCTTCCACCAATCAAGTGATTCGATAACAACACCTCTATTTTGAGCATCGATCATCGTGTTGTTGCCTAAGTAAATACCTACATGCGCGATACCTGAACCATAGCTGAAGAATACTAGGTCACCTACACGTGCCTCACTTGCTGAAATACGTTGTGTTGCTAAATATTGTTGTGATGCTGTACGTGGTAAAGATACGCCTGCTTGTTTATAAGACCATTGTACAAGACCTGAACAGTCAAATCCTGTCGATGGGTTACTTCCGCCCCAAACATAGCTACGACCTAGGAATTGCTTCGCAGTTGAAATAGCATCACCTGAAGATGCAGTGCCTGATCCAGAACCAATAGTTACTTGTGGTGATTTTTCATTGTTCTCTTTGCCACTATTGCTACTATTGTTAGCGTTGCTAGTATTTCTATTATTGTTCACGTTGTTATTTGCATTGTTGTTACCGTTGTTGTTTGTTGCTTGTACAACTGGAGTGGCTGCTTGAAGTGCACGTAAACGAGCTGCTTCTTCCTCTGCTGCTTTACGTTCTGCTTCTAAACGTTCTTCTTCTTGTTTCGTTGCAATTTGTGCCTTTAATGCAAGAGATTTCGCTTCGTTTTCAGCTTTTTTCACTTCCATTTCGCTTTCCTTTTGTTGAAGCTCTTGGAATTGCTTTTGAAGCTCTTTTTGTTTTTCATTTAATGTTGTTTTTTGTTTCTCTAAGTCAGCCTTGTCTGCTTCTTGTTGATCAACTAATTCTTGGTCAGCATCCATTAATGTTTTTACCGCTACGACACGGTCCATTAAATCTGCAAAGCTTTTTGATTCAAGAACAGCGTTTAAATAAACACCTACAGTAGTATCTTGAGCTTGGTATGCAGCCATACGATCACTTAAAATCGCTGAACGTTGCTCAATACGTTTTTTAGTATCTACAATATTTGCATCAACTTCTTTAATATCCGCCTGTACTTTGTTAAATACTTTTACTTTTTCATCGATTTCTTTTTCTAGTTTAGTTAATTCTTCTTGTAGCTTTTTAACTTCTTTATCTATTTTAGCCTTCTTATCAATCATTTGTTGAGATGTTTCTTCTGCGTGCACTACTGTTGGTTGAACTGTATTAAATAATAAGCCGCCAGCTAGTGCTAATGCTAGCACCATCGACTTACGCCATTTATTGCGCTTACCCACGTTATTCTTTCCCTTCACTAGTCAATTTCGTTCTTAGAATTTTAATGTAATCATTGGAACGATTTCTTTTATTTATCTTATATTTTATTAGCCTTTTAAAGTTTAGCACTATCAGCATAACTTTTATACTATTTCACGCCTTTTTAATCGTATAGTAAAACTCGAAACATTCTTGTAATATTCATGTAAATTCTAATATATTCTACAAAATTACGTTTTATTCTACACGACAACGTTTTTAACTGCTTTACCATTAGACCCACTATCTTCTTTGTAATATTTTTGTAATATTTCTAAGGAACGTTTTCACAATAAAAATAGGTAAAGGAACATGTCCCCTACCTAAAAATAATGTATATCCATAAACAAAGATTGATTTTCACTGCTAGTGGCACTTCTATTGCTTCATAGAACGTAGCGCTTGGATAGAAAGCCGTACTAAGAGAATGGCACATAAAAATAACCCCAAGTATGCAGCTGTATTTAAGTAAACAGCATACGTATCCTGAATGAATTGTGAGATGGCTAAAAGTGCTACCGAAATAATACCAAAGGTAATACCAACGAGCAGCAGGACGAAACGGGAAAATAGATTGGTTATAAAACGAGCATTATCCTCATCCGAAAAAACATCGTGATGTAAAATAATTTTTCCACTTTCTACCCGTTGAATAAGTTGGTCGATTCGTCTTGGCATTTTGCGCAATGTCGGTATAAGCATTGACAATTCTTCCTGTAAACGTTCCTTTGCGGCCATTGGTTCTTTAAATGGCTTCAGGAAGGATGCTCGCATATAGACAGATGAAAATTCTTTCGCTTCTGTAAAAATATCAAAACTTGGGTCAATCACCCGTAATGTTCCATCTAATGTTACTAAGGAACGTAGTGCTAAAGCTACTGCAGGGTAGAAAGCAAGACCGAAATCACGAACAACCGTAAATAACGCATGTATTAATTCCTCTGTTGGAATCCGATCAACGTAAGAGATTTTCAAGAGAATTTGATCTATAGCTTGCTCCATCTTTGCACGTTCTGCATGATCAGCATTTTCAACCATTAATGTTAGGCCGTCATATAAAATACTTGAATCATTTAGCTGAATTCCCATTAAAAATTGCTTTAAGCCCTCTTGTTGTGTAGCCCCCAAACGGCCAACAGCTCCAAAATCCAGCAGTATCGGTTTGCCATCCATCTCATCAATTTGAATATTCCCCGGATGCGGATCTGCATGAAATATACCTGAAAGAAGCGCCTGCTCAAAGAAGGAATATAACACAGTCCGTGCAAACTGCTTACGATCACACTCTAATTGGTTAAATGCAGCCGTAGCATTGGCAACACTTTTCCCTCGTACGTATTCCATGACAATAATATTTTCCTGACAATATTCTATATAGATTTTAGGAATCCTCACCTTATAATCGCTTTTGGCAAGTGCATTCGTCACCTGTAATGTATTACGAGCCTCAATATCTAAATGGGTTTCCTCACGTAACCCATCTGCAAATCCTTTAGCAAGCTCTCGAAAACCAAGTGATTCAGCCCATGTAGACTTAGTTGAAAGCCAGTTGGCAAATTCCTCTAAAATATCGAGATCGTCTCGCATAATCCCCTTCACTTCTGGACGCAGTAGCTTGACCACGACTTCATCAAAATTTTTCAATCGTGCCTTATGTACTTGTCCAATGGATGCTGCTGCAATAGGCTCCATTTGAAAGCTTGTAAATATTTCATTCATAGGCTTTGGAAGTGAATTTTCTAATATTTGTGTTACCTGCTCTGACGGTAAAGGCTTCACACTATCCTGTAGTTTCTCTAACTCGGCAATAAAGATAGGCGAAAATAGTTCCTTACGAGTAGAAAGTACCTGACCAAATTTAATAAATATCCCACCACATTGCTCCAAAGTTACTCTTAAAGCAACGGCAAGCTCTTTTTCATTTTCTCGTTGTCTTGCGTATTTAATCGTTTGAACAACGCCATTTGTCACAGCTATTTTTAACACCTGACGCAAGCGCTTTTGTTGTCGCCAGTAGCTTCGAAGGCGCATGAAAAAATTTTTTTGCCCATTACGACGATCCCTGGCCCTAATACCACTTGAATCGAAAAGCTCAAAAACGAGATAGAGCAACATCGAAATTAGTAGCATGCAACCAATCCAAATAAGTGTACTGACCTCTGTCACAGTTTGCATCACCGGTTCGTACAAAAAATCTGTATGACGTAAATAAGTGTACCAGTAAACAAAGGACGTTAGCGTCACACTAATAACGACAGAAAGAATCCTACGTATAAAATTTATATTTGAACCAATTAATCGACCACTTACAATATAAATAAGCCCTGATACAACAATGATTTGAATGAAAAACTTCAAATAAATCAATAGCGTCACCTCCGATGCCATTTCCTAATACTGCTAGTATAACAAATCTAAGGCTCATCACCCTAACGCGAAATTCATCTCCATTCCGACTGCATTCTTTACTTTTAGTGATAACCAAATCGGGGTACTTAATTTCTTTTACGCCTAGGTTTATCCCCAAAATTTCGTCTATTTGTTCACTTTTTTAGTATTTATCCACTTACAATGATTTTTACTCAGTCATTTTTGTTGATAAAATACCTAACATGGTATATCACCTGATTAAACTGATAGTTATCCACAATTTTATTTATCACCAATACAAAAAAACCTTTATTTTATCCACAATATACCCCTATATGTATATGACAAGGAAAGGATGTGCTTACACATGCGTAAAAAATATTTAGCAATCAGTGGTGTCGCTGGTTGTGTCTCGATAAACAGGTGAGATTATCATGTTTGAAAAAGGATAATAGTTTCTCTAATGTCTTTAATGTCGATGGTTCCTCCCTTGGTATTTGCTTGTATGAATAATTCACAGATACGACAACTAACAGAGATAAAATTGTCACGGCCTATAATTATAAATAACACAAAAGAGATGCCGTAAGTTTCAGCATCCCTTTTCTATTAATTAGTAGAAAGCACTTTCTCCCAATCTATTGTGTTATTTTTAACTTGTTCCCGTTTTTCTTTATTCATAATATCATTAGGTCTTCCGCCTTTCGGCCAATCTTTATTATGATTTGCCCATTCAGGTCGATCCTGCGATAAAATAAAGGCTGCTAAATCAGCGGCATCTTGATCTGTCAAAGTACCCGCTGCACCGACTGGCATATTATGTTTGATGTAGCCAGCCATTTTAGACATTCTTGCCATCCCCGCTCCATCATTGAATGATTTTTCACCCCACAATGCCGGGCCTGTATTAGCACCATTGCCTGAGCCATCAGCTGCGTGACAAGCGATACAAGACTGAGCATATACTTCCTCACCATTCTTAACATCTGGTATAGGAATGTCCTTCATAGTACTTGTACCCACCCATTCACGTTCTGCTCCGATCGGTACACCTTCTGAAATATAGGCGAAGTACGAAACCATCGCTTCTAGCTCTTTGCTATTCATGTCGAATTTCTTACCGTTCATACTGCGAACCATACATCCATTAATACGCTCCTCAATCGTTACAATATCACCAGAGCGCGCGATATATTGGGGATAATCCGCCATAACGCCTACTAACGACGATACTTGCTCATCGTAACCTGCCCCTGCATGACAGCTTGTGCAAGACAATTGATTCCCAACATATTCTTCTGCAGCAACATGTGTATTATTGACAAGCTCATAACCATATAATATTGCTTCCTTCATTGGCCCATCTGGTACTTCTTCAATACTTGGTGGCGCATAGACAACTGACTGAGCAGCTGCTGTTGTCGGTATTTTTGTTTGTTCAGCGGCTTCTTTGCTTTCTGCATCCCCTAAAATTTTGTCGCTAATGGCTGCTCCTACAAAAAGTGTACCTGCTAACAGCACCGTCCCCGCTACTCCCGCTACTCCCGCTACTATAGGTTTCATCTATAATACCCCCCTTTGTATAATCACCTATATTTTAGCAAAATAGCATGTTTTCCGATGTGAAATTTCTCACACCTCGCGTAAATAGAACCATTTAGAGGATAAAATTATGAATTCTTTTGTTCTATAACACATCAATCGAGACTTAATACCTCTTGCAGTATGTACTATTTCCTGACCTAATTAATTTTGCCTTAGCGTAATGCTAGCTACTACTTTACTAAAACATCTACTGCAACACTTGGCTTTCGCGTAAATAAAAATGCCGAGCACAGCATCGCACTCGGCATTCCCCCCTTATAATTTACATTCACCATCAGCACAAATAGCTTCACCATCACCCGTCATCCTTAAAACCGGCTGAATACCCGCTATCTCTGCCGCTTGATGTAAAGTTCGTACAAAAACCTCATTTGGCTCCGCACCTTTAATACCATAACGATTTTCAAACACAAAGAACGGCACACTTTGTACACCTAGTTGTTGGGCGTCATATCGATCTTTGTCTAAAGCTTCACTGAAGTCGTTTGACGCCAGAACACCTTTTGCTTTTTCAACATCTAAGCCTAAATTTTCAATGACTTCTAACAAGAACATATCATCGTTTAAGTCTTTTCCTTCCGTAAAGTAACCTCTCATAAGCTCTTCCGTATAGATTGACTCTTTACCAAACTGTCTTACCCACTTTGCTAATCGATGAGCTTTTTCGGTATGAGCCGTTTTCATATCTTCAAAATTGTAATGTAAGCCAGTCGCTTCGGCCCGTACCGCTATGCCCTTAGTCATTTCCTTTACTTCTTCTAATGTAGCGTTAAATTTCGCAACCATACCCTCATATAAAGTTGGCGCATCTTTCTTAGGCGTATCCGGACCAATTTGGTATGCTTTGTATTCAATTTCTACCTTTCCCGAATAACCCGCTAAATTAATAGCACGTTCCAATTCCCGTTTGCCAATATAGCAGAAAGGACATGTAAAGTCCGAAAAAATCTCAATTTTCATCTACTAATGCCTCCTACAATATAGTCATCCAAATTTTAATAGCGGTCGCCAATATAAGAACCGCTAAAATAACTTGCAAAATTTTTGTATTTACATTTTTACCCGCTTTTACACCTAATGGGGCAGCAATTAGACTAGCTATAATCATAATGATTGCAGGATAGTAATTAACTTGTCCCGTCATCAATTTTCCGACTGTCCCGCCTATTGAGGATATAAAGGTAATCGCGAGGCTTGTAGCTATTGTCATACGTGTCGGGATACCTAATACGACTAGCATAATAGGTACTAACAAGAATCCACCAGCCGCTCCAACAATCCCCGATCCAATACCAACGATAAACGCTAATATGGCCGCTATCGGTTTATTGAACGTTACCTCATCTAAAGGCTTGTCGTCAATCTGCTTCTTAGGAATAAACATCATCACTGCAGCAATTAACGCTAATACACCATACACGATGTTAACGCCCACTTCAGATAAAAATTTGGAGCCAAAACTACCAACAAAACTTCCTACTAATACGGCAGCACCCATATATATAATCAGTGATTTATTTAAATAACCACCTTTTCGATATGCCCATACCCCAGCCATAGAGGCAAATAACACTTCAACCGCACTAATACCTGATACTTCATGTGCGGAAAATGCTGCAAAACCAAGTAAAGGTGGGATATATAATAACATTGGATATTTTATAATGGCTCCGCCAATTCCTAGCATTCCTGATACAAATGAACCTACAAAGCCAATTAAAAATATTGTAATCATCCATGCTACATCCATACTTTTCCTTCTTTCCGTTACTTTTAAGGATATAAAGTTCTTAGCCTGAGCTCCTCTATTTCACTGGATGTACGGACACCCACTAAAATAAGTTAAATGAAAGGAGGGCTGTTCTACCTTCAAACAACCCTCACCAGTTTTAAGCTTTTTGAATAAAGAACGTAATAACACCAGCGTCTTCAGCTTTGTCTAAAATGATATGACCACCGGCTTTGGCCCAAGCAGGGATGTCCGCTAAAGCTCCCTTATCTGTTACCTGAACCTCTAAAATTTCCCCAGAAGCTAATGTATCTATAGCTTTTTTCGTTTTCACTATAGGCATTGGACAAGATAAACCTTTTGCATCTAGTTGTAAAGTTGATTTCATATTTTTTCTCCTTTGGAACGGCAAAGGTTGTAAGCGATTTTGCCTGTTCTGTATTTTTTACACTTTACGAAGGATGAGCGCCTTCGCTTCGCGCTATTAACACGCTGTAAGCATGTATAGTTATTGCATCTTACCATTGGGAGTTTTCTTCATCCCCCAAGAATTATTAGTATTCACCGAACTTTTACGAGTACGGGATAGACAACTCTATCGAACTGCACAACGATTCGGACCAATTTCCATCTCTGTTTGCTCTTCCTGCGTTGGCGTAATCTTACCCATATTTACTTGACGAATATCTTGATATGCATTTGGCTGTGGAGGCAAATGCTCTGTCACAACGCTTCTGAACTCTGCTTCATCCTTAATATTTAAACCGTGATTTTCCGCAAATAATTGTCCAAGATGTTTTGCTACAGTTCCATCTTCATTTAATTCATCAATGATCATAAAATGAGCTGGTAAAACAATTAGATCATTCGATAATTCTCTGTATCGTTTATAAAGTGTTTCGCGTAAATCACCAACCCAGTCTTCTGCAAGACCCGCTAAATCAGGGCGTCCAATTGAATCAATAAATAATATATCTCCAGTCAATAAATACTTGCTGTCCACAACAAATGACGTTGAACCAATTGTATGACCTGGCGAATAAATTGCTCCTACGTCAATTTTGGATGCACCAACTTGTACAGTTGTTCCATCAAGTAAAGGTGTATAATCAAACACAACCTCTTCTGCATCTTTCGGCGGTAAATAATACGTCGCACCAGTAGTAGCAGCTATATGTCGGCCACCAGAAATATGATCCGCATGCAAATGTGTATCGAACACATATTTAATGTTTACGTTTTTCTCTTCCGCAAAGCTTGTGAATGCGTCCGTAAAACGTACAGCATCAATAATTGCTGCTTCACCCTCAGAGATGACCATATAAGAAAGGCAACCTTTCCCTAAACGTACAAATTGATAAAGCTCTCCACCACCTGTTAAATCTCCAACTTTAATCGGTTCTAAATATTCACTCCACGTTTTCATCCCACCAGCTAAATAAGCCACTGTACGACCTGCTTCGGATAACATCTCAGCTACCATTAGCGATGATCCTTCTTTCGCACAAACGACTAACACATCCTTATCGGTTGGGATCTTCGGTAAAATATCCTCAACGCCATCTAATAGCTCAAAATACGGAATATTAAGGTATTCAAATTTATGACCATCGATTTTCCAATCCTCGAATGCATCAGCATTTCGAACATCTAAAATAAATAATTCTTCATTATTAATTACTTTTTTCGCTACTTCTGCTGCGCTCCATTTTAGAACTGACACTTCCGTTACCCCCCAAGGTATTATTTTGTTGATTTTTTTAGCGGAAAGGATTGTCCTCTCCGCCTATATAGTGACTCATTCATGTTAATTAGAATGTTAGTGACGGTGCTGCATCTTTTGCAAACTCTAAGAACGTTACAGCTCCCCCAACCTCGACACCTTCAATAAAATCATCTGTCGTTAAACCCATTACATCCATCGTCATTTGACAAGCGATCATTTTCACACCTAATTCCAGCGCCATCTCCACTAATTGCGGAATTGCTGGTACATTAGCTTTAGCAAACCCTTCTGCAAAATGCTCAGCGCCCGCAGGCATAGGTAATGCATGCATTCCTTGTTTATGAATTAAATTTAACCCTTCGAATGTAAAGAAGATCGCTACTTCTTTCTCTGTTGCGGCCGCTGCCGTCGCAATATTGAACACCTTATACGCATCGAAAAGACCACCGTTACTTGCAATTATCGCTACTTTATTTGACATAATAAATTCCTCCTAAATGTTTTTTGTTAAATTCCCTGTCCAGGAAGTCATCCCCGGCAAAACGTTAAATACCTTTGTAAAACCATGTGCCGTAAGCTTTTGAGCAGCTAAATCACTACGCTTCCCTGTCCGACATACGACATAAATCTCTTGCTCTTTATCAAGCTCACCAATACGCGCTTCCAATTCACCCATCGGGATAGACTTCGCACCCTCGATGTGGCCAAAAGCAAACTCTGCCTCCTCACGAACATCGAGAATGAGACCTTCTCTCTTCATAGCCTCATCTAACTCAATTATTTGCTCAAATGCTTGCTCATCCATCGTGTCGTCTGAGCATTTACGAATGTAATGCTTCAGCACACTTCCTTCTTCCACTGTCCCAATATATTGATGCCCCACAGATTCGGCCCATGCAGCAATATCCGCCTTTGAACCTTTATCTGTCGCTGATACTTCTAAAATTTGGCCATCTACTAAGTCTGCAATTGCCTTTCTTGTTTTAACAATCGGCATAGGACAAGAAAGCCCCTTAGCATCTAGCTGAAAATCTGCTTTAATACTCATAACTTCCCCCTTCATACCTATATGGGTATTATTTTTTCTAAAAAAATATAGCAAGAGTTATAGGCTACTTTACTTCGCCTTCCCAAGCTAGCATGCCTCCAACCATATTGGAAACATCGAAGCCTTGGCTTTCCAAAAACTGAGTAGCACTACCACTACGACCACCTGATCGACAAACCATAATATATGATTCATCTTTATTTAGTTCGTGCATACGAAATTCAAGTAAACCAAGTGGAATATGAATAATGCCAGGAATATGCCCTACTTCCACTTCATCAACTTCACGCACGTCGATTAAATTCAATGACTGACCCTGCTCGAAAGCTTGTTGTACTTCCTTAGCTGAAATTTCCTTCATGCTATTCTCCTCCTAATACGCGCTCATGCCACCGCGGACATTTGTCACACGCTCAAATCCTCGTTTTTTTAATTGCTTACACGCTTGACTACTACGCATCCCACTTTGACAAATGACCACTATCTCTTTATCTTTAGGTAATTTATCGAAACTTGAACCAAGAGGGATATTTTTGAATTGTGGAATGTTACGACCTTTATATTCAGCTGGTGTTCGCACATCAACAAATACTTTGTCTTTTTCATTCAAGATGTTTTTTAATTGCGCTGTCGAGATTGTTCGTACTCCTTTTGCCGGTTTCATGCGCCAAATAAAAAATGCCACTACAACAGCAAGCAAAATCCATGTTCCCAATTAACATAGCCTCCTTCCATATACTATTAAGGGTATATAAAATTTATCTGCTTTTCACGACTAAATCCATCGCTTCTTGGATAGCTGTATTCACTTTTTCAGCATCTCCTTCAGCAGTCGTTACACATTCTAATAAATTTTCACTAACAATCACTCCAATAGTTCGATCAACCGCAGAACGCACGGCAGATAGCTGTGTAATCACATCTTTACAGTTTTTTTCTTCTTCCATCATGCGTAAAACACCACGCAATTGACCTTCTATTCGTTTCACTCGATTAGCTGTTTTTGTACCGTAAGCCATACTATTCACGCCTCCCTTCAAAACGATTGATTGAACTTGCTTACGAGATTCATATTATACCCCATTAGGTATAATGTCAACATCGAAGCTCTAACTTTTTTTAATCAAGTACACCTCGACATCATTGCGTCGGAAATCGGAAAGAAGTTAAACATCGCTACATTGTTAATTCCCCTTATATCAACATTTCATCCCCGTTAATTTCTGGTTTTATCCCAATCTTCACCTCTCTTTTATAAAAAAAAACGAGAAATTCGACGATTCTATCATCGAATTTCTCGTTATATTGAAGACTTATTTCTTTTTAATAGTAATGGTCCAAGCAGCTTCGCCAACTTGTTCATACTCTGTTACCTCGTGCCCCTCTTCAGCAGCCCACCGAGGAATGGATTCTGTTCCTTGTGTGCAATCAAATTGCACTTCTAATTCATCGCCTGAATTTAAATCTTTTATAGCTTCTTTTGCTTCTACTAAAGGAAATGGACAAACCATCCCCATTACTTCTAATGTTTTTTTCATATGAAAACACTCCTTTTTTTAGGCTGTTACTACGTGCGTAGCCTGCTTCGCTTTTTTACTTGGTCGTACAAACACAAAGTAAGATGCTGTCCATGTACCTAAAATCATAAACCCTAATGAAATCCACCCTTGCCAAGTCATCATTGCTGTCATCACCAAGCCATTACCAATCGAGCAACCTCCCGCTAAACCTGCTCCGAATCCCATCATAAGTCCACCACATAAGCTGTTAATCGCCGTTTTTGTATCTGGAATACGGAATCTAAATTCGCCGCTCATTTTTGCTGCGAATAATGATCCTAAGAAAATTCCTAGTACTAGGAAAACACCCCAGTTGATGAAGCTAATTTCCCCCGTCACTAAAAATTGCAAAATATTAGCAGATGGTGTTGTAACGCCTAGCCCGCCTATGCGCCCAGTAGCAACACTTAATGGCCATGCTAAAGTTGCAATCACACCTATAATTGTTGCAGTGATAAATGGATGCCAACGTTTTTCAAATAAAATATGTGCTAATCCCGTTTTTTTCGGCTTTAACCCTGGGATTTTCAATCGTGGTTTCTTTAACTCACGGTATATGATACATGCAACTATTACTACGAAAATCGTTATAATCAACCAGTTGTTTACGCCAATTGTCTCGGCAATAGAATTAGTTTCTACGCTCGTTTCTTTCATAGCCTTATCTAAGGGCAACAATACACCTGACTTCATCATTGCCGCTACGAGCATATAACCAGCTAATGCAATCCAACTACCAATTAAACCTTCTCCTGCCCGATACCAAGTGCCTGTTGCACAACCACCAGCGAAAATAATGCCAATTCCAAAAATAAATGAACCTACAATAACGGCTACGATTGGTAAAGAACCAGCACTAAATTCAAATACCTTTAGACTAATTAAGGTGTATACACCCACACTTTGAATTGCTATTGCAATAAGTAATGCGTAAAACATACGATTATCCTTCGTCAAAAACATATCGCGGAAGCCACCAGTTAAGCAAAAACGACCACGCTGCATAACAAATCCAAGTAAAGCTCCACAAATAAGTCCTGTAATAACCATTTGGACCATCCACAATTCCCCTTTCAATACCCTAGTATTCTTATAAGTTATATTACCACTTGTTTTACTAAGAATTCAATTACTTTTTTAAAACTGCGAAAAATCTAATAACTCTTTCGTGCCTATGCACACAAAAAAACCTTGCTACAAGTGCAGATAACTGCTGCTTATAACAAGGGCTCATATGTTTATTTATTTTATTTTGCTGACTGTATTGCTGGACTAAAGAATTCATAATGAATTTTTTTGCCCTTCACATCAATCTCATGTAAATTTTTAATTTCTTTGTAAAGGTTTCTTATAGATTGTTTTCGTTTTTTTCACAGTATAATTTCAAAGGAATTGTACGCTCTGCACAAATAAAAGTATGCTTTATAACACCCCCTATTTTGTATTTTGCCTATAGAATTACAATGTTTTAATGGTTAAAAATACTGTGATTTAGTTTTGTGCTAACATGTTTATGAAATTCCGGTAATTCCTTTAACGGTTCTTTAAATGTAATTAGTACCTTTTCAATACCGATGCTACTTAATTCTTGTAATTTAGCAATTACTTCATCATAACTACCGATTAACCCAGTACGAAAACCTTCATTATTAGCTACAAAATCACTTAACTGAGTGGCATTTTTCCACATCCCTAACGTTTCTTTGCGATTCTGGAACTGCAGGATCGCTTCTTCATCGGCATGGTCAATAATAGATTGAAATTCTCGGAACGCTTCTTCAGAAGTTTTACGGGCAATCACAAATGCATTAACAGCAAATTTTATCGTCCGACCCTTTCTTTTCGCAATCTCAGTTACATTTTCAATCTGTTTTTGCAACTCTACAATCGGAGCTCCGTTCATAAAATAAACATCACTGTGTACGCCTGCCATAACTTGAGCGTCTTCTGAATTACCACCTTGATAAATTGAAGGATATGGCTTTTGAATTGGTTTTGGTGTAAGCGTAGCATTTTTTATTGTATAGAAATCGCCCTCATAGCTAAAGTTATCTTGTGACCAAAGACCTTTCAATACCTCTAAATACTCTGTTGAACGTCGATACCGATCTTCATGGTTGATCCACTCAATACCGAAGGTTTCTTGCTCTTTTTTAAACCAACCACTCACTAAATTAATATGAAATCTCCCATTTGAAATGACGTCTATTGTTGAACCTATTTTGGCTAAAGTTGCTGGATGGATGAACCCAGGCAAAACAGCTGCTATAAAGTGAATATTTTTCGTTTCAGCAAATAACGCTGCCGCAATCGTTAGGGCATCCAGCTGCCCTTCTTCAGCACTATCATTACCACCAATATTACCCATATATCGGATCGGAAATAAAACAGCATTTATATCTAACTTTTCAGCTAATTTTATCAATGTTTTATTGTACTCAAAGCTTCCTTCTGTATTTTGCTCTATCCTAGAACGTAAAAATCCACCTGCTAAATTTGAGCCCCAAATAACAAATTCCATTTAATGATCACTCCATTTTTTCAAATAATGGTAATACCTTTTCTCCGAAAATTTCCGCTTCCTCTTTATGAGGGAAGCCTGATAAAATAAAGTGCCTTACGCCGATATCAATATACGCTTGCAACCCTGCTTTTACTTGCTCCGGTGTACCAACAATGGCGGTTCCTGCACCTTTTCGAATTTTCCCGATACCTGCCCAACTGTATTGATCAAATCGCTCGTTTTCAGCAGTAAGGACATTCATTCTTTTTTGAGCCACTGAATCTACCGTTTCATAATATCGATTAAGATTCGATTGTACAGGATTTTCAATTTTACTAATAATGTTATAAGCAGCATCCCAAGCCTCTTGTTCTGTATCCCGTACAACTATATGAATTCGAATACCGTACTCTAATTGACGATTATACTTTTTAGCTCGTCTTTCAACATCTTGAATTTGCTCCTGAATGCTCGCAATTGGCTCCCCCCATTGTAAATAAACATCTGCAGCTTTAGCAGCTATTTCCTTAGCCACATCGGAAGAACCTCCAAAATAAATAGGAATACCTTTTTCTTGATAGAGAGTAGGAATCAACTTTCCTTCAGTTACATTAAAAAACTCGCCATCATGATGAAACGATTCTCCTCGCCATGTTTCTTTCACTACAGTTAAAAATTCATCTGTACGTTCATAGCGTTGTTGGTGTGATAAATAGTCGCCGTCTTGTGCTAGCTCTTTTTCTGAACCGCCCGTTACAACATTAACCAACACTCTTCCCTTCGAAAATTGATCTAAAGTTGCTGCCATTTTAGATGCAACTGTCGGTGAAACAAAGCCGGGTCTAAATGCAATTAACGGTTTTATATGCTTTGTCTGATGAACGATCGCAGACCCTACAAGCCAAGAATCTAAATAAGGAATACCTGTTGGAATCAAAATCCCTTCAAATCCTGCTTTTTCTGCAGTTTGAGCTATATCTACTAAATACTCAAAGGTCGGCTCTCTTTCAGGCTGCTTTAACCCTAAATACCTGCCGTCTCCATTTGTAGGAGCAAACCAATAAAAATGTGGTTTCATAGTCCTCTCTCCTTACCTAATTAAATTCTTCAACTAGCTTTAACAATCGTTCCTTTTCACTGTAATTTTGATATTGCGCTGCAAAGGTACGAACAGGATCACCTGAATAAAAACGTTCATATAATTCGTGACGCGCTCCAAGTTGACTACCTATTAAATCCCAAGCTAGTTTAATAAATTTGGTTCTTGCAAATGCACTTGTATGTGTACCTCCATAATACGCCTGTAACTTGTCGCCTATTGGCCCATTGATTTCTTCAATAGTAGACGGCACTTGCAGTAATCCGCTTGCTCCAATTTGCTGTAATATTTCCAAAGCACGTGGATAATAACGTGTACCTAAATTTCGGGCAGTCGTTAAAAATCGTTGTTTAGGTAGATATATTCCATTGTGTTCGATAGCTTCATATTCAGCCGCATTTAATAAGCCCTTTATAGTTTCTAACTGTATGATTAACTCACTCAACTTCTCTTTCACATGTAAAAACTCCGTCGCTCCAGCTGTTTCCGCTAGTGCGTTGCCAATTGAGACGACCGATTCTAATTTACTAATCAGGCGTACAACCGTTTGATGCTGACTTAACAAAGATGATGCCGTTTCAATTCGTAGCTTCCAAGCTAATTCAGGATCTTCTGCTACCAACACCCTATCCCAAGGGATTAGAACATTATCAAAAATTAAGACAGCATCCATTTCATCAAAACGAGAGCTTAAAGGGTGGTTGTTTGTATCAGTTGAAGCAAACGATTCTCGACATACCATATGTAGCCCTTGAGCTGAAGTTGGAACATAAAATACATTTGCCATTGGTGCTTCCTCTAATCCTCGCTTATGATAAGAAGTTATGAGCAGTTCATCCACATATGGTGCTGCTGTAGCAATTGTTTTAGCACCACTCACAAAAATACCTTCTTCATTTTTAGTAACTACACGTAATTTCCCATGCTCTATCTCTTCAGCAGATTTTGAACGGTTTTTTTGCGGGTCATGTGCTGCTACCGTTGATAATAAATCTAAATCACGTGCCGCTTCGTATAGTTTTTCAAGCTTTGTTGCAATGCCCGGTGACAAAACATCTAATTGTTGTCTACTTGCATACCAACCTACTAACTGCGAACGAGAATATTCGGATAAACGGCTCATTACGCCAAATGTTTCATCTACCCAACATTTATAAGCTAAACTTTTCCTTTTCAAATCATTGATTGATGTTGGAACTAAAAAAGATAAATGGGCGTTTGCACCTTTTTCTGTTTCATACGTTAAAATCGATTTTGTCGGCTCCACTGTTTGTAAATTTAATAAATGCTGTATTGTTTGAACAATCCCTTTAAAGGCATTATGGTTTTCTAAATTATTAACAATCTCCCCATCTAACCAAACTGTTCGCCCATTATTCAACCTCTGCAAATACGGAATCGGCGTATTCATCTTCGTTTACCTCCCTTTCAACTAAATTATTCAAAAAATGATTTAACTTATTTTTTAAATAGGACTTATCATAAGTTTCATACTGCAATGCATAAACGCGAATTGGATCCCCTGTATAAAACCGTTCGTATAAATCATGACGTGAGCCGAGTTGACTGCCAATAAGCTCCCACCCAATTCTAAATAACTTTTCTTTTGTTCGTGCATCCACCTTTGCCCCTTTATAGTATTTAGAGAATAATGGGTATAGTTCATGGTTTTCTGGAATTGGAAATGACGATAATTGAATAAAGCCTCCTGCACCAATCTGCTTTAAAATATCTAGAGCACGGCCATAGAAATGGGTACCTAAATTTCTTGCTGTTTGTAGTGGCGTAATATTAGGCAAATAAACATTCTGCTCATTTAGAAGCCCTTCTTTTTCTGATGAAATTAATAAAGCTTCAATACTATCAATTTGTGTATAAAGTTCCCCTATTTTTTCTTGAACATGTAGAAAGTAATCTGCACCAATTGATTGAGCTATTGCTGTTGTAACTCCAGCAATAAATTCTAATTTTGATAGTAAACGAACCACCGTTTGATGCTGTGCTAGCGCATCGATTTGCTGATGCTGATGAGCTTTCAACACGCCCTCAGGTGAACCTTTAATAAGCACCCTATCCCACGGAATTAAAACATCGTCAAATAATAAAACAGCGTCCATTTCATCGAATCTTGAACTTAATTTATGATGCTCTTTATTTGAAGCAAATGATTCTCGACAAACAATTTGTAGCCCAGGTAAATTTAATGGCACAATAAACATATTTGCTTGTGCTATTTGATTTGATGATAATTTTTGCGGAGAGGTAACAATGACATCATGTGCATACGGAGCACCAGTTGCAATCATTTTAGCCCCTCGTACAACTACCCCCTCCTCGGTCTCCCGTATAATATGCAATAATGCGTCTTCATCTTGCTCTTCTGCTGGTTTCGAACGATCAATTTGAGGATCCAAAATTGCAGTAGTAACAATTCGCCGTTCATCTCTAGCTAACTCATAATATTTCGTTATTTTTTCAACAAATCCAACATCATATTGCGCAAACTGATGACGATCCAAATAGTATCCGGTAATTAGAGAATTAGCATAATCAGATAAACGACTCATCACTCCATATGTTTTATTCGACCATAGAGCAAATGCTTTTTTACGCTTTATTAAGTCCTCATAACTACGTGGAATATAAAATGCACTATGAGCAAATCGATTACTTTTCGGACTTTTAAAGCCTGCAATGCTTTGTTTCTTCTCATCATCTAGAAGTGCTAATAAATTTGTGATAGTTACTAATGTTCCCGTAAAAGCAGGATGAGTTGTTACGTCCACTTTTACTCCGTCTAGCCACACACTTCTTCCATCTTTCAAACTTCCACTAAAAGACATTTATTATCTCCAACTCCTTTTCATGAACACAAAAAACTCCCACCAAATCTCCTTCGCAAATCTTTGCTTAAGACATCAATGAGAGCTCCATTTTTATGGTCACTATGAATATTTTTTAGGCTAAAAACAAAATCGGAGCTTTCAGTTCTAAAACTAAAGCTCCGATTTTTTCAGTCGCCACATTATATAAATTAATTTACATATTAAACCAAACAAAACCGATAAGTCAAGTATATTTTAAAAAATCAATTAATCAATGATGCCTCGACATAATTGAGTCCGCCGCATTCATCTCTCCACCTATAGAAGTGGGAGACTTCTGTTACCTGTCTCTTCGCTTTCGCTACCAAAACACTTACTGAAAGAAGTTAAAAACTTATTGATTTTTAAAAAGCGTTTGCTATAATCCCACTAATCCAATTGGTATTAAAATAATTACTGACCGGAATCACCGGAGGCGTGTAAACAATTGTCGTTTACGCGTTTTTTTATTGCTTATATTTAGTAGTCAGTGTCAATATTACTTTTTTAGATAATGGAGGATAAAATAATGAAACAATTTCTTTTCCTTTTAAGTACTATGCTATTGATATCAGTGTTAGCAGCTTGTAATTCAAACGGAACTGCACAAGATACATCAAATATAACAATTAAAATAGGTTTTACACCCGGTCCATACAGCGACCAATTTCAATACGGCATTGCACCGATACTAAAAGAAAAAGGATACACAATTGAAACAATTGAATTCAGTAATATCGTCCAGCCTAATATCGCTTTAGGTGATGGCTCAATTGATGCTAATATTTTTCAGCACACGGCCTATTTGGAAAACTTTAAAAAAGAGAAGCATTTAGATTTGACAGAAATACTTAAAGTTCCTACTGCACCAATGGGGGTCTATTCAGATCGTTTTGATTCTATCAACAGTTTAGAGAAAAATAAAGAATATACAGTAGCAATTCCTAATGATCCAGATAATATTGCACGTGCTCTACGAATCTTAGACGATCTTGGATGGATTGAACTAAAAGAAGGTTATTCATCCACTACAGTGAGTAAACAAGATATCAGTAAATATGTATACACTATTGATTTCGTCGAAATGGAGCAAGCACAATTGCCACGTTCACTGCCTGACGTAGATTTTGCACTTGTAAATGGTAACTTTATTTTGTCATCTGGAAGAAAACTATCATCGAACTTAGCATTAGAGAACCCAACCTTCGAATACCAAAACCTATTAGCAGTTCGTACTGAGGATAAAGATAAAAAATTTGTAAAGGATTTAATTGAAGCATATCATTCTGCAGCTTTTCAAAAATTTATTGAATCTAATAAAGCCTACGAAGGATTTCATCGACCAGATTATTTTAAAAACTAATTCTTTATGAAATTAAAAAGATGACGTGCTTTTAAATAAAAGCACGTCACCCATAATTTTGAAAATCTTATTTTACTAATTTCATGGCTGGACCAAAGAATTCATAATGAATTTTTTCGTCTTTTACGCCAATCTCATGTAAATTTTCAATGACAGCTTCCATAAAGCCAACAGGTCCACATACGTAAACATCTGCATTATCGGCTACTTTTTCCGCTAATAATTCTTTTGAGATTTTCTTATTTTCATCCGAATATAATGCTGTGTATGTTGTATTTGGTAGCACATTTAATTTCTTTTGAATGTCATCGCTAAACGCTACAACTTTTTCATTGCGTGCGCACTGGATGAAGCTCACTTCATTTGTTGCATCATCTTTTAGTGATTGTAACATACTGTTTAATGGTGTTACACCGATACCACCGCTGATAAATGTAATCGGAGCAGTAGTTTCTTCTAAGACAAATAGTCCTGCTGGAGAACTTACATCTACTAAATCTCCCACTTCTAATACATCGTGAATAAAGTTAGATACTTTACCATTTGGCGTATGATCGCTTTCACGTTTCACTGAAATGCGATAGCCGTCTTCTGCACTTGCTTGTGAAAGTGTATATTGACGATTCATTAAATATTCTTCGCCTGGCACTTTTACACGGATACTGATATATTGACCTGGCTCATAAGCTGGTAGATTTGAACCATCTTCATTTTCAAAGTAAATAGATGTAACAAGGTCACTTTCTACTACTTTTTTCGCCACTTTTAATGGTTTAAATAAGCGCCATCCACCATTACGTTCAGCTTTTTGATATAGCTCTTCTTCTACTCGAATGAAGATGTCTGCAATTATGCCATATGCTTCAGCCCAAGCATTAATAATATCATCTGTCGCTGCATCACCAAGCACTTCTTTAATCGCTTTTAATAAGTTTTCTCCAACAATTGGATAATGCTCAGGTAAAATACCTAGACTACGGTGTTTATGAGCAATTAACATCACCGCTGGTAAAATAGCTTCTAAATTTTCAATATGAACCGCAGCAGCATAAACTGTGTTTGCTAACGCTGTTTGTTGACGACCTTTTTCTTGATTTGTATGGTTAAAAATATTTAATAATTCTGGATGAGCTTCAAACAGATTTTTGTAAAACGTTTTAGTAATCTCCACTCCATGAACTTCTAATACCGGAACTGTTGCTTTAATAATTTGTACTGTTTCTTGTTTTAACATATCGCTAACCATCCTTTCGTGATTACAATATAGCGCTTTGTTTTTTTAAAAGCAATATATTAAATACATCTTTAACAAAATGGACATAATTAATGTATTTTAAATACATCTTTAAAAAAACATTGGAAATTATAATACTTTAAAGTAAAAATGCTATAATTATTTTGAACTATAGAAAGTAGGGTGTTCTTATGCGCTTAACTTTATACACAGACTATTCCCTTCGAACACTCATATATTTGGGTGCAAAGGAAGATGGCCAATTATCAACTATCCAAGAAATTTCAAATGCTTATAATATATCGAAAAACCATTTAATGAAGGTGACACACCAGCTTGGATTATTGGGCTATATTGAAACGATTCGAGGACGTGGAGGTGGAATTCGCCTAGCGATTGATCCAAAGACTATTACAATTGGCGAAATCGTACGTCATACAGAAGAGGATTTTCATCTTGTCGAATGCTTTGACAAAGAAAATAATTTATGCAAAATTGCGCCAGAATGTCAGCTAAAAGGCGTTTTGTATGAAGCATTACAAGCTTATTTAACAGTCTTAGATCGCTATACGCTTGATGATTTTTTACATTCGAAAGAAAAGTTGATGGCACTGTTGCTTGGCGAATAAAAATACCCGCACAACTCAAGTTGGACGGGTATTTTTATGTTTATATTATGTTACAATGCCTTTGAAAAGAAAATCATATCGAGTGCGCGAATTCCATTTTCGTAAATTGGCTCTGGATAATTACTGAAAAAATCTTTTTCAATCGCTTCCATACGAAAACCTGCTTTTTGATAAAATGCAATATTATCAATACTAGAATTTGCCGTTCCGACGATTATCGTTTGATAGCCTTGAGATAGACAATTTGTTGTTATATGTTTTAGTGCTTCCTTCCCAAGCCCTTTACCTTGATACTTCGGTACGATTGCAATATTTTTTAACTCTACTGTCGTATCATTCTGCGCAAGAAGTAAAGCCACACCCGCTAACTGCTCACCACATTTAATCTCATATAGTTCACCGTCATTTAAATATTTTCGAACAGCTTCTTCACTTTCATCAGCTAATAATAAGTGTGGTAAATAGTCTTCCCTCTGACCTTCCACTTTCTTTAAGGATGTACGATATTGAACAAAATCCTTACGCTCAAAAACATTTAAAACACAAGGCTGCTTTTCTTTAACCTCTAGCCACGAATGCTCCTGCGGAAAATCAGTCTCAACTCCTAGTCTAATAAAAGGCAACTTTTCCTGTGCCTTTTGTGAGCGAATATTAACTTTTCTAGCTCCTGCAAAAACACGTTCTAGCCCTAGCTCAAAGAATGCAATATCTAAAATTGCAATTTTTGATTGAAGATTATAGCCTTTTCCCCAAAATTCATAGCCTAGCCATGAACCAATATGACAGCTCTTTTTATTGTGGTCAATAAACATTAACGCCGTCACACCAATAAGTTGTCCTTCCTCATCTAAAATAACACGAGGAACTGTCTTTCCAGCTTCTTCATCCACACATTCACGTTTAATAAAATTAATAGTATCTTCCACTTTACCGGCAGGTAGCCCTAGTGCATCTCGAACCTGTGGCATGGAAGACAGTGCATGCATTGCTTCAGCATATTTTATATCATGTCTTACTAAAGTTACTGCCATATTCTATTCCCCTTTTTACTGATAATGGCGTTATTTAATCCATTTATATATATATTTCTTTTGATAGTCAATTATACGTTAGTTGCCAGGATACACCGAAGCGATCCTGAATCCAGGCAAATTTCTTAGAAAATCCATAATTATCAAGTGGCATCAACGCCTGTCCACCCTCTAAAATTTGTGTAACAAGACTATCGATTTCTTCTACAGACTCACATTCCACAAAAATAGAAGTTGACGGTGTAAATGTAAAGTTATGCTGTATTACACTGTCATTCACCATCATTTTCAAACCCTTTAAATGAAGAATAGCCATCGCAACATGGTGTGAGTTTTCCATATAAGTTAAGCTTTCTACCTGTAACTCCGGAAACCATTGTTGATATTGCTGAATAGCTTCTTTAGCTTGTCCCTGAAACATTAAAAATGTAGTGGCACTTTTCATTTATTTAACTCCCCTTCATATTTTATTATCCATTGTGCTGGTGTCATTTTCGAAACAAGCTCTCCAATTAATTCATATGGGATATTTTTAGTATTTGTAAAACGAATACAGCTTTTCCCCATGTTAAGCTTTGTCGGTACTCGTTTCGCATATTCCTCCTGGAACCACGAGAGTAATGCTTGATCTGCATAAATACCCATATGATAAACCGCAATATGACGTTTTTGTGCAGCTAAGCTTATAAAGGGTAAAGGAGTATTCGGTGTAACATGGTAGCCCTTCGGATAAGTAGATAACGGGACAACGTAGCTTATCATGTCATAAATCATACTTTCTTCAAAACCCTCTGGCAAATTGCTTGCTACTACATCTACAAGTTTGGCAAAACCCTCCTGCCATTTTTCATCTACTTGCTCAATATAAGTGTTTTTCATACTCTGTCCCCTTTTCAACATAGTATTATTGCTGTTATAGAAGGGTCGTTCCATAACGTAGAATTGATTTCCGTTACGATTAGGCGCTTTGTAGCTGCCGCTTTGCTCTCGCTACAGAAAACATTTGTAGCTGCCGCTTTGCTTTCGCTACAGAAAACATTTGTTGCTGACGCTTCGCTTTCGCACAGATAAAACATTGCCGCTGACGCTTCGCTTTCGCGCAGAGCAGAGCTTCCTGGGGGCGTCCGATGAGCCGCTTGGGCCAACACGAGGTTGGTCACGTAGGCGTTATCACAGGATGTAATGTTCTTAGCCTTCGTTCCCCTATCGCTGATCCCCAAGGAGTCGCCTAGTCTACACTCCAATCAACTTAAATTTCATACTAAAAAACACCCCTAATTTTTTCACAATGCTGCGTAATGTGTAGCATAATCATAGGATCGCCAATTTCCATGAATATTGCATCACTAAAAGAAATCAATAAAGTCTCTTTGTTGTTGTTTATGCTTTACCTTCTGCCTTTGCTTTTCGGTATAGTTCCTTTGTTTTGTAGCCTAATCTAATAATTTCACGCATCTCCTCTAAACGTGCAACTTGCGTCTCTTCCTTTTTCGCACTATAGATATAACGGGCCCAATCCTTTTGATACCCCGGTGTTAATCCATTATAAAATGTTAAGTCATCCGGATTTTCAGCAAGTGCATCACACAACTGAGGAATCATGCCTTCATAGTCACTAACGCATTGACTACTTGCTGTTTTCTTCTTGCCACGCCCCTTACTATCTCTCTTTATGCTTACTATAGAAAAAGTCTCATCCAATGACATAAGACTTGCAAATTTATAATCACTGCCAACAATGTATTTTTCTTCGTCCACTTGAATGGCTGGGAAAATTTCATCACGATGAATAAACTGTTCATATTTTTTATTTCCTTTTTTCGGATAAACAAAAAATAAATAACCCTGCTCCACAAGCATGTTTAACTTTAGTACATTTTGCAAATACATAACCATTTCATCAATAGTAAACACAAAAGCAATGATTCGATCATGGGGTGCATTGCCTATTTGCGATATTCCCTCTAGTATCATCTCCTTTGGTTGATTATGAATCCAAATGGATAGTCCATCCTTAAGTTTAAATTTCTTTTGCATAGTTTTGACACCTCTTCTACTTATCCATACAATTTTCTCTTAGTTTTGATAGTATAGCTGATTTAGTGAAATTTTCGTACAAAAAAAACGCTCAAATATTCTCGAGCGTTTAGTTTATATTGAAATAAGCTACTTTATTTTGGTACGCGCTACTATTCCTTTAATAATCGGAATGGCTGTTCCAATTAGCACTATCGGTAGGAACCACCAACCAATACTCTCTACCCCACCAAGTGCAATACGGACCATTTGGATTGATATAGCTGCAAATAAAATGAGGCAGAGGTTTTTTATTTCATTTAATATTTTTCGGCTATTTAAATAAAATGCCTCTACATTACTTTCATTTAAGCGTACTGGGTAATTATGCATATGCGGAGCCCTTTCAAGAACCCCCAGAAAAATCCATAGAAATATTCCGATAAAAGGCATGATGAGTACCTCTATTTTTGAACCCCAGCGATTAACTTCTCCTGCACCATTAAAGTGAACTGGAATCTCCTCGGGTAGTTTGCCCCACATAACCAAAATATAAAGAATGGACAGTACAAATACCCCACCGCCGATATAGTCCCAAACCTTTTCATATCTTGTTTTTGGCAATTTTAAAACAGGTCTATACATCTTCACACATCCTTGCTTATTCCTTTATTAATAATTTTACGTTACTACAGTTCAATTAGTTTCAAATTTATGCAAATTGTCACAATTGTTTGAGATATGCAGGTAATTTTCCACTTTCAAATACAGGAAAATAGCAATTTATTATACTTTTTTTATCATGCAATCTACAACTAATTACCTTATTATTCCTAATGTATATAGTTCAAATACTCATAATACTTTGTAAAATTCATATAATCTGATATAAATGGTATATACATATTTCATTTTTTTGTAACAATTCTACTAAATTACTGCGAAAGGAACGACAACTATGCGATTTACGATTTATAAGAAGTTAGTACTCGGTTTTTTTATTGTTATTTTAGTGTTAGTTGGAATAATCGGCGTAAATTTCAAACAGCTTGATTCTGTTAACAAATCATATCGTGTGTTACTCGAGGAACAAATAACTAAATCTATGAATATTCAAGAGCTACGTGCAATTGCTAAACAAGAACTTGTAAGTATGAGAGGCTATCTTTTACTTGGGGACAAGCAAAATTTCCAAAGTAATACGGCGTCACGTGAAGAATTTAAAAAGAAATATGATGAGTTAATGGCATCATTCGATTCTCAAAAATCTATTGAATTATTAGAGGCAATCAAAAAAAGTGAACAAGATGTACAAAAGTTCGCAGATCGAATGTTTTCATTAAAAGCTGCAGGAGAAACTGAGCAATATGAAAAGCTTGATGGCTCACAAGGCCGCCTCATTAATAAACAATTCGATCAACGCGTAGCTAATCTTGCTGACTACCAAGATGAATATATAAAAGGGAAAATCGCTGCTACATCAAAAGAAATACAATCCATTAAATTTCAAATGATTATTCTTGGCATCTTTGCTGTTGTCATTAGTCTGATAATTGCCATGGTCATGGGAAGCCTTATTTCCCGCCCTATCAAAGGTATGGCAAAGACTGCGAAAAAGATTGCTGAGGGTGATTTAACAACTGAGCAAATTCACATTAAAAACCGTGATGAAGTAGGTGATTTAGCACTCGCCTTTAATCAAATGGCGGTAAATTTAAAGGACCTTATTTCAAATGTACGTCATAACACCGTGCAAGTAAGTGGGGCTGCTGCTGAATTAACCGCAAGTGCCGAGCAAACCATCCAAGCGACAGAACAAATCACTTCCTCTATACAAGAAGTTGCAAGTGGCTCTGAGGCTCAAGGCAAAAATGCAACTGAAAGCTCAATAGCTATGAAATCTATGACGAAAGGCATTCAACAATTGGCTGCGACGACAGCTGCCGTTTCAGAGCTTGCTATAGAAACAAATACGGAGGCTAATAAAGGAAATGAATCGCTTCACCGCGTTATTACACAGATGGACACAATTAATTCAGCGGTTTTAGAATCTGCTAGCGTTGTAAAAAATTTAGAAAACCATTCTGTTGAAATTGGAAATATTATTGGTCTCATCACGGATATCGCCGAGCAAACAAATTTACTAGCACTTAATGCTGCAATTGAGGCAGCACGTGCAGGAGATCATGGTCGTGGCTTTGCAGTAGTTGCAGGTGAAGTGAAAAAATTAGCTGAGCAATCTAAGAAATCCGCTGAACAAATTGCTACTTTGATTTCAGAAATCCAACACAATACAAACCATGCCGTAACCGTTATGGATACTGGTACGCAAGAGGTACAAGTGGGTATGCAAGTTGTAAAAGTAGCTGAGGAAGGCTTCTCAAAAATCGTTGAACTGATTGAACAAGTATCTGGGCAAATTCAAGAAGCAACAACAGTTTCAGAGGAAATGTCATCAAGTGCAGAACAAATTTATGCATCCTTCGATGAAATTGCAACAATCGCAAAGATGTCCTCTTCAAATCTGCAAAGTGTAGCTTCTGCTTCTGAGGAACAACTAGCGACTATTGAGGAAGTTGCCGCTTCCGCTGCCACACTATCAAACATGGCCGAGGAATTACAAACGCAAGTTTCGCGTTTTACAGTGGATTAAGGAATTAATTATCATAACGTGGGGTTGATTTCCGTTCCGGCTGGGCGCTTTCCTGGGGGCGTCCGATAAGCCGCTTCGCTTCGCTGCAGGGTCTTATCTGTGACGCTGATCCCCAAGGAGTCACCCAGCCTCCACTCCAATCAACCTAGATACATGGCATACGTTTTAACAATACCATCCCCAAATTTGAGATATTAGCCAAAAACAAGAGAGTTTTTTATTATTATCAAATGGTTGACTTCATTATAAATTATTGATCCACTAAAATAGATAGAAAAAAAATAATTTTTAGAATATTGTTGACATTCAGCCGTTATCCAAGTATCATTGCTTTCAACAACACATTGTAGGCCAAGATTGGAAATAGTAGAAATGCAGTGTACTTGTAGAGAGTCGGTGGTTGGTGCAAACCGATAGGCACACATTTTGAACTCGTCCATGAGCCACTCCCTGAACTTCAAGTAAGGGACGTCGGTTTCCCCCGTTAACGGGATAGACAGTGATAGCTGTCGATAAGGGGACTTTTTCTGTAAAGAGAAGGTCAATTAGAGTGGTACCGCGAGCATAACTCGTCTCTATATTTTTATATAGAGGCGAGTTTTTTTGTTTCCAAAAAGTTTATTAGCCTAGGTGTGGATTATGTCTCTAACAGAGACACTATCAATATATTGACAACTACAACAAAAGGAGTGTTTGAAAATGGGAAGAAAAATTTGGGTGTTTGATACAACTTTACGTGACGGCGAGCAAGTGCCTGGTGCAAAACTGAATTTATACGAAAAAGTAGAGATTGCACAGCAACTCAAAAAATTAGGCGTCGATATTATCGAGGCTGGTTTCCCGGCTTCATCACAAGGAGATTTTGATGCAGTTAAAGCTGTCGCACAAAAAGTCGGGCATACAAGTGATATTATGATTACTGCTTTAGCACGTGCTGTACAATCAGATATTGATGCAGTATATAACGCTGTAAAATACGCTGAAAATCCGATGATTCATATGGTGCTTGGTACTTCTGATATTCATGTTGAGAAAAAATTTAGCAAATCCAAGGATCAGATTCTACAAATTGGCGTTGATGCAGTAAAATATGCAAAAACGCTTCTACCACAAGTCCAATATTCAACAGAAGATGCATCTCGTTCTGATTTCGAGTATCTTTGGAAAACAATCGAAGCCGTGATGAAAGCTGGTGCAACAATGATTAATGTACCTGACACAGTCGGCTTTGCAGAACCAGAAGAATTCGGAGCGATGATTTATAAACTAAATGAGCGTATGAAAAACCTAAACGATAGCGTTTTGTTGAGTGTTCATTGCCATAATGATCTGGGTATGGCTACTGCGAACACACTAGCTGCGATTAAAAACGGTGCAGATAAAGTAGAATGTACAATTAACGGCATTGGCGAACGCGCAGGAAATGCAGCATTAGAGGAAGTCGTCATGGCGTTGAAAACACGTAGCTCTGTTTACAATGCTGAGACACGTATTAACACAAGAGAAATTATGAATACGTCTCGTCTTGTTTCAAGCTTCATGGGCTTAGACGTACAAGTAAACAAAGCGATTACTGGGGATAATGCTTTTGCCCATTCCTCTGGTATTCACCAAGACGGCCTTCTTAAATCTCGTGATGCCTATGAAATTGTACATCCAGAAGATGTCGGTCTTGACGATATGGAGTTAGTCCTTACAGCTCGCTCTGGGCGTCATGCGGTGAAAAATGCCCTTGAGAAACTTGGATTTTCCAATCTTTCAACGGATGAATTTGAAGGAATCTTCGAAGGCTTCTTAAAGCTTGCTGATGCAAAGAAAGAAGTTTACGATCACGATTTATATGTCATTGTGGAAAGCTATTATGAAAAGCATGATGCGAACAATGCTAATGCCACTCATTACAGTGATCAATTCTTTGACTTTGATGATTTACAAGTCGTCAGCAACGCAAGCTTCCCTTCAGCAAGTGTGAAAATACGTAAAGGTGGCGAGATATTTAAAGCAAGCGCTGTTGGCTCTGGCCCAATTGATGCCCTTTATTCAGCCATCGCAGACATTACAAATATAGATGTAAAACTTGTAGAGTATAATATCAATAGTGTTTCCCGTGGTAAAGAAGCGCTTGGTAAAGTAAAAATTACAATTGAGCATGGCGGTGAAAAATATATCGCCAAAGCTGCGGATACAGATATTTTGAAAGCAAGTGCGCTAGCTTATATTAATGCGATCAATAGTATCGTTGTTGCTAAATTAACGCCTGTTATGAACTAAATAGTCGAAAGCAGTATGGCCCAATAGTGTCATACTGCTTTCATTTTTCCTATCGACTGCCCTCTACTAACTTTCGATATTCCTCTTCAATTAATTCAACATCAAGACGCTCAAACAGTGGCGTCACCTCGCTAATACTTGTTGGTAAGTCCACTTGTTCACGCCACTTCACTTCGTTGATTCCTAACATTTTTCTTACCTTCTCAGCTGAAAACGGTAAAAAAGGATGTAACAGTTGTCCAAGATTAGCGATAATATAAACACACGTGGCTAGTGTCCGATTGCCAGCTTCCACTTTGTCTTTCACTTGTAGCCACGGCTGCTGCTCGTCAAAATATCGATTAGCCGCACGTATATATTCAAAAATAGCTTCTAAAGCTTGTTTAAAATAACCCGCTTCTATATGGATCCCGACATCACCAAACAACTGAATCGTACGTTTTCGAATAGTATCATCTACCTCTGCATGGGGTACTTGGCTAGCAAACGATTTCTCTAAAAACTTCAATGTACGATTGACAAAATTACCATAAGCACCGAGTAATTCACCATTATGACTATAAATAAATTCTCGCCATGAGAAATCAGTATCACGATTTTCTGGCGCATTTATTGTTAAAAAATAACGAAGAGAATCGGCATCGTATCGACTCAAAATATAAGGTACCCATACCGCCCAGTTTTGGCTCGTTGATAATTTTCGTTTTTCTAATGTCAAATATTCGTTTGATACAATATGTGTAGGTAAGGCCTTTGCTCCTATCCCCATCAGAATAGCTGGCCATATCACTGTATGAAACGGGATGTTATCCTTACCATGAACGTAATATGAAATCGTTTCTTCATTCCACAAATCTTCAATTGCTATATTATGCTGCTTCGCCCATTCAATACTCGCTGTTAAGTAACCTGCTACAGCTTCAATCCACACATATATTTTTTTGCCTTCAAAACCTGGTACTGGCACATCTATTCCATTTGGTAAATCCCTTGTTACAGCTCGGTCCGGAACACCTTCTGCTAAGTAACGCTCTGTTAAACCTAAGGCATTGTCTCGCCAGCGTTTTTCTGCCTTCGCCTCTGCTAAATAAGTCTCCAGTCTCCCTTGAAACTGACTAAAAGCAAAATAAAAATGCTCTGTCTCCCTGATTATTGGCTCATTCCCACAAATTTTACAGCGTTTATCGATTAAATCGAGCGGATCTAAAATTGTCGAGCAATTATCACATTGGTCACCTCGCGCTTTCGCACCACAGTTCGGACAAACCCCTTCTACAAATCGGTCAGGCAAAAACTGCTTGTCTGTTTCACAGTATGCTTGTTCAATTTTCTTTTTATATAAAAAATTATTCGCTAGCAGCTGTAAAAAAATTGTCTGAACAGATTCATGATGGTGCTGCGCATCTGTTCGCGTATACAAATCATAGGTAAATCCTAAATCATTGAAGCATCTTGAAAATTCTTCATGATAATGATTAGCAATTGCTTCCGTTGTCGTATTTTCCTGTGCAGCCCGAATGGAGATCGGTGTACCATTACAATCACTTCCCGAAACATATAAAACCTTCTCGCCCTTTTGTCGGTAATATCTAGCCAAAATATCACCTGGTAATAATGCGGCGACATGCCCTAAATGCAAAGAACCATTTGCATATGGCCACGCGCCTCCAATAATAATTGTCATCCTAAGTTGCTCCCCTCGAAAAAATTAAAAAGTGTAAGGCGTGCCGATAAAAATCTATATCCCTCTCATCTGCACACCTAAAAAGTGTATAAAAAAACGCCCTAATCAAAATTGATTAGGACGAGTATACCCGTGTTACCACCTATATTTACAAATAGCTCACACTATTTGCCTCCATCAGTGCGTCTCATTTCAAATTTCAATGAGAGATACTGCCGCTGTTGTAACGAGTGCCCATCTCGTCGTAATCTACTCGCAAATTTGCTTTCGGTACGAAGCTCAAAGGTCATTTTCAAAAGGGGGCATTTACCTCATTTCCACCAACAGAGGCTCTCTATATAATGCTTATCCAATTTACTTTTCCTTATCAGTGCTTTTACTATAGATTTCCACCATTTTACTCTTTCTGCTGTTGAATTGCAATGCATGTCGATAAAACGAAAAAGTTGGGTGATAATCAGAAAATGTCGTCGATAAAATTTTATCCTAGCTTTAAACCAGGTAATTCTTTTAAACGATCAATCACTATGTCCGCTTTTTGTAATTCTGTTTCCTGCGCAAAGTCGAAACGTACACCAACTGAAAGCAACTGATTATCTTGAGCTGCCCGAATATCCGAAGAACGATCACCTACAACTGCTCCACGTTGAATGGCATTTTCCTCGATGACCTTCTTCACTAAATCAGATTTATGACCACTCGAAACAGACTGAATACTATATGTACCTTTGATAAAACGCTGTAATTGATAGGTCTCTACTATTGCTTGTAAATACTCTGTTTGTCCATTACTCGCGATGAATAACTCATAGTTTTCTGCTAAAGTAGCAAGTGTTTGCTCTGCATGTGGATACAATGCGCCCTGGCCATTACGTATTTGTTCAATAAGCTTAACATGGAATAAGGCATTACTTTCTTCACGTATCTCTAGCGTATACATAGGACATAACGTTTCCCAGACAACAGGTAATGGAACACCCATAATTTCGCGGTATTTCTCAATTGGTGTTTCTCCCTGCCACAAACCCTTTGCACGTAGAACATCGAATGTTGCCGATAACGCTGGCTCTAAAATTAGGTTTGTTTGAAATAAAGTACCATCCATATCAAAAATAATAGCTTTTTTCACAAAATCACCCCTTCTAATGTTATGAACGCTTTCTACTCTTTTATTGTTTCTCTTTAATGCCATTAAAATTTTATGCTCCCTTCAGTTCCTAAAACTAAAGGGGATCATAACTTTTAAGGCTCTAGGGGTACTACCATTTCTAATTCCTTCATTTCCTCCCAATAACACTGCTCATTCGTCTTACCTGGTTTAAGTGTAAAAGATTTCGGCATTTTCTCCATAGGAGGCAGCTCTAGAATAATATGATGTCTATTATCCTTGGTCGCACCCATTTGTATATTCTCGTGTAACTCTCCTTCACTATCAGTTACCTTAAACTCAAAAAATGGCCATTTATCATTTCTATCTAATTGGTCAGGAAAATGCAGATTTACAACGTTAAGGAAATTTAATGTGAAAAAGCCGGATTCCAATAGCTATGGAATCCAGCTTTCATGACGACTTTTAATTAAACTCGTTATTCAACTATCGCGTGTTCGTTAGCTTAAGGTACTTCCGCGATATGAGTAAACGAAGCAAACGAGGTCATTATTTACTTTTATTTAAAGGAACGACTAATTCTAATGCCTTTATTTCTTCACTATATCCTTCACTATTTTGTCGACTTGGCTTGAGTGTAAATGATTTTGGTATCGTATCCATTGGAGGCAGTGTCAGTACCATATGATGACCATAGTTCCCAACTGCCATGCCTGATTGTAGTTTCAGTTTATCATATACCTGACCATTATCATCGACTACAGAGAAATCAAACCATGGCCAAGTATCGTTTTTATCCATTTCAGCAGGGTAATCAATCGTTAGGTCTATTCTGGTTGATAGCGGTGAAAAGGTTACTTTATCCGCTGTTAACTTATAAACTTCATCTACCGTTTTAGTTGTAACCTTTGGATAAAACTCAAACACATCGCCTTTTATTTTTTCAAGTGGGAAAGCCACCTTCAACTTGCCCTCATAGCCAAATAAGTTATCTCCATGGACCTCAATCTCAATGTTATCGCCAAATTCATTAAATTGAGAGAAGGTAAATTGATGATGTTCAATTATTGTTTTCGAGTTTAAGTCGTCCTGACCTGTTGAACCAATCGCTGGTTTAATTTCTTGTTGTCCATTAATTGTTATATAGCTAAAGCCGGCCTTTTCTTCCTTCATCGAAAGTTCTTTTTGACCTGTGTAAACTACTGTTACGATTAGCCGGTTGCCATCATAAGCTGCTTCTTTTACAGTCATCGTTAAGCCGTTTTTACTATCTTGTTTATCAATTACTGTCGTAAGTTGATCGTGTTCAATTTTCTCTGAGGCAATGTCTCTAAAATCTTTATAAATTGGACCAATTAGGGGGATATTTGATAAGGCTTCCGCCATGCCTGTTGAAACAAATCCAGAACCAAGCAAAGATAGACATAACCCACATGCAACCAAGATTGACTGTTTTATGGTTCTTCCTACTTTTCTTTTTTTCTTAGCTTGAAAAATAGCCGTCTTCTCCCTTGCCATTAGCTTTTCAACAGGTACATTAATGTTGTCGAAAGATCGATTGAATTTGTCTTTATTCATAAAGATAGCCCTCCTTTAAAATGGGTCTTAGCTCTTTTTTCGCTCGATTTAAGTGTGATTTCACGGTTCCCTCCGGATAATTCATGATGGTGGCAATTTCCTTAATGGACAGATCGTGATAATACCTCAACAAAATAATGGTCTTAACAGTAGGATTTAAGAATTTAAAGGCTTCTGATAAATCCATTGAATGCATGATAAAATCAACATTTTCAGAAGCGATTAATTCAGTAAAGATTTCCTCATTATCTGTAGTAAAATGGCGGGACTCTTTACGAATAAAATCAATGGATTTAAATACTAGAATTTTTGTAATCCAACTCGAAAAACTTTCAGGCTTTTTTAATGTCTTTATGGAAATATAGGCTGTATAAATTGTTTCCTGATAGACATCAAGAGCATCTTGTTCATTTCTAACATATGCATAGGCTGTTCGGTACAGCTTTTGTCGAACAGAACCAATCAGTTGTTCAAATGCTTCATCATCACCTTTTTTTGCTTTTTTCACTAATTTTGCTAGATCCATTTTGGTTCTCCTCTCCGTTACACAAAAAAGTCGAATGAGGAAGTAAATCGGTTGCAAAATAATTAAATGTATTAAAATTGTTATCCATTATCTTTTTCCATTTCCTTTAGCCTACGATAAAATGCCGCCTGGCTGATTCCTATAATTGCACATATCTTCTTTACAGTTTTATTGGTAGTTTTACGTAATTCAATGGCATGATTCATACCTTGATGCTTTTCTGTATATTTTTTAACCCTTCCTCGATATTTCCCCTTTTGTTTGGCTAATTTAATTCCTGAACGTTGCTTCTCTTTAATCATTTCTCGATCTAGTTCAATAAAGGCTGCCATTACCGTTAAAAAGAATTTACCAGTTGGTGTTCTGGTATCTATTCCTAAGTTTAAAATAACAAAGTGTATATCTCTTTCTCTAAGTTGTTCAACACGTTGCAAAAAAAAATAGATGTCCTCCTTTTTACAGATAGAGACACCCATTTTTCTATTTTAATCAAAAAACTCCATATGCGTTTTTTCCTTCTTATAATAATCCAATCGATCCTGTAAAGTTCCTGTATGGAATTCGAATTTATGACCGTCTAGATCTGTGAAATAGATTGATTTTTTATCTAGTACATCTCTTTGTCTGCCTTCTAGGATATTGACATTAAGTTGGATTAGCTTCTCATACATGTTGTCAAAATCGTCCTCCTGAATCGAAAACGCTATATGTGTATAGGATTGATGTATTTCATTACGAGGAATATCCTTTTCAACATTAAGGGCAAGCCACAGCCCATTTACATCAAAATAGGCTGTGCTTCTACCTTTCACTAATAATTTCGCATCAAAAACCTGTTCATAAAATGCGATGGATTCCTCTAAATTTGAGACTGAAAATAATAAATGATTTATGTTTTGGATTGTCATGCGTGTGTCCCCCGACTATGAAATCGCTGATAAAAGTGTGATTATCGCTGATAAACTTTTGAAAATCGCTGATAAAGTGTCATTTGCGCTGATAAAGCTTTCAATATCGCTGATATCTCGCTCACCCTCATTCCAAGCTGCGTTTAATTTGATTTTTTCCCTTTCCTTCCTTTCGCAATTTGCTTTGATTTGCGTTGCTCATTTAATTTTGCTTGTGCATTTGCTTTTCGTTCGATAAAAGCAAGCTCCCTTTGCAATTTAAAGTAACTTTGGAGACGTCCTTGTTCAAGCGCACCATCTGTAATGGCTTGCTGTACAGCACAATGAGGCTCCTTCTGATGTTTACAATCCCTGTAGCGACAGGCTGCAGAAAGTTCCTCTATATCTTGAAAACTAGAGGATAGGCTATCACTCTGATCCCACAATTGTAACTCTCGCATTCCAGGCGTATCAATTAAACAGCCGCCGCCTGACAATAGAACTAACTCTCGATGTGTGGTTGTATGGCGCCCCTTCGCATCATCTTCACGAATACCTGAAACTTTCATAAGCTCCTCACCACTAAGAGCATTTGTTAATGTGGATTTCCCAGCACCAGAAGAGCCGAGCAATGCTCCTGTCACACCTTCTGTAAATAGCGCACGAATATCTTCTAAGCCCTCACCTGACAGAGCACTAGTCACAAAAATATCCACACCGAACGCTACAGACTCAACCTCACTTATCTTACTTGAAACATCTTCACAGAGATCAGCCTTCGTCAAAACAACGATTGGCTTCGCACCCGAATCCCACGCTGCTACTAAATAACGTTCTAAACGGCGAATATTAAAATCAGCATTTAAACTCATCACTAGAAGCACGATATCCACGTTCGATGCTACAATCTGTTCTTGTATTTCCAGCCCCGCTGCCTTGCGGGAAAACACTGATTTTCGTGTAAATAATTTATGAATAATCGCCTTGTCCTCACCCGGCATTTTCTCAACTAGCACCCAATCCCCAACTGCCGGGAAATCCTCACGCGCTAATGATGTATACGCGTAATGTCCAGCGATCGTTGCCAGCCACTCTCCTTCTTCAGCCAGTACACGATAGGAATGCTTATGCTCTAAGGTAACCCTTGCCGGTACACAATTCGCCAGCTTAGCCTCCCGTTTAAATCCAATCATTTGCTCTTCAAAATATGTTGAAAATCCTAAAGTTGTTAAATTCAATTCGTCTTCCTCCTAAATGTGCATATCATTTGTCATCAATCGTTAAAAACATAAAAAACCTTGTCTCTGCGCAATTCGGCAGTTACAAGGTTTCACAGGCACATTTAAGAGCATATACAAATCACCACTATTGTGATCTACAATGCGTGGTCAAATAATATATTTTAGGCGTGTGAAATTGAACAAACCGAATTGCTGTTCGTTAAAAGCGGCTCTATTCATCATGTCACATCACCTACTTCCGATTTTGTTAGTTTCAATATAACGAAATATTCAGTAACTGTCAATATAAGGACTACCACCAAAATTTATGGTTGATTTCCGTTCCGACTTACTTACATAGTATATGTTTTAACAAATGTCATCCACGAGTGATGCGCCCAATGTAATCTAACAAGCATTTATCTCCCACCTCCCTGCATACAATAAACAAGACCACTATTGGCAAAGGAGATGTTGAATTGTCAAAAATCATTTCGATCAGTACATACAAGCCACCGTACACATTACAACAGACTAATGCAGAGGAGCTAACGAAGGAGCTATTTCATGCAAAAATCCCTAAATTAGAACGCTACTTAAAAGTGTTTGAGAATGGTGGTATTGCAACACGTCATTTTTGTGTGCCACCTGAATGGCATCGCACTGATCATTCCTTTGAGGAACGTAACAATTTATATATTGAGCTAGCTACACAATATAGCGTTGACGTTATTCAAGCTTGTTTACAAAATGAAGCGTTTTTACAATCACCGATTTCTCCTAAAGATATTGATGCCATTATTTTTGTGAGTAGCACAGGCATTTCCACACCAAGTATTGATGCACGGGTTATGAATCAACTTCCTTTTTCAGACAGGCTTAAGCGTATTCCACTTTGGGGGCTTGGCTGCGCTGGTGGTGCGGCCGGTGTTAGTAGAGCCTATGATTTTTGTCGTGCCCATCCGGAAGCAAAAGTTCTTGTCGTTTGTGTTGAGCTTTGTAGTCTAACCTTTCAGCCAAATGATTTTTCAAAAAGTAATTTAATCGGTGCCTCTCTTTTTGCAGATGGGGCAGCATGTATACTCGTCTGTGGAGATGAAGTGAATATCGACGTTAAAAAATCAATCCCTACTATTATTGGAACCGGCTCTAAGTGGATGCCGGATTCAGAAAATGTTATGGGGTGGAATATTAAAAATAATGGTCTACATGTCGTTTTTCAGAAGAGTATTCCTGCCATCATCACCAATTGGCTCGGCCCATTCATTGAACAATTTTTATTGGAACATGAACTTTACAGTGAACAGCTCAATCATTTCATTGCACATCCTGGCGGTAAAAAAGTGTTAACAGCTTATGAAGATACTCTCTATCTAGCTCCCCAAAAAACCGACATTTCTCGGGAAATATTAAAATATCATGGAAATATGTCGTCTCCTACGGTGCTATATGTATTAGAGCAATTTATGTTAAACGAAGGACAAGTAAAGGATAATGGTTTGCTCGTCGCTCTCGGCCCTGGCTTCTGTGCAGAAGCTGTATTACTTAAATGGAGGGAGTAGCATGATTGTTTACATTATTTTAATCCTAGTCATTCTACAAAGATTGACAGAGGTTTTCATTGCAAAACGCAATGAAAATTGGATGCTTTCGCAAGGGGCATATGAAGTTGGCTCCTCTCATTATCCATATATGGTTTCTTTGCATGTCGGTTTTTTCCTATTTTTAATTATTGAAGTAGTTACTAATCACAAAAGTGTATCGCCTTTATTTCCGATATTGTTCTTATTATTTATTGCCGTTCAAGCTTTACGTATTTGGTGTATTCGGTCGTTAGGGTCCTTTTGGAACACAAAAATACTCATATTGCCTAATGCAAAAGTGGTACGGAAAGGTCCTTACACATTTATGCGTCATCCTAATTACGCCGTTGTTTGCTTAGAAATTATTCTACTGCCTTTAATGTTTCAAGCATACTTCACAGCATTTTGCTTTACACTTTTAAATGTGACCATGCTGTCCGTGCGTATTCCAGTTGAGGAAAAAGCTTTACGGGATGCGACGAATTATAATCATGTATTTCAAAAGAAGATTTCGGAATCCTAGCCGAAATCTTCTTTGTTATTCAATGCAGAAAAAAATTTCCTTCGTTTGAAGAGAGTTGCCTGTATTCCCTCATAACATAAATGGCTGTTTCAAAAGTTCTTTACTTTCGAAACAGCCCTCACCAAATTAATTTATTTCGTTTTATGAACATTTATTTCTAAAGTTAGCTCGTTCAATTTATGCTCTAATTCACCAAGCAAACGTAACTTATGATTCAATTGCTTCTCAAATTCAATTGATTGAGCCAATACCTTATTCACTTGGGTATCTAAGTGTGAAAGAACCCCTGCATTCAAGATCGTTTTCCCACCTCGTGAAAAGTTTTGTTTTTTCATATCCGCTAATTCTTCTGATAATTTTTCTATCTCTCTGCTTTTTCCTTCTATTTCTTTGGCCAAATGCTTATGAAGGTCTTCTGAATTAGCTTGCTCTATACGGGATCTTTCAAAGGCTTCAATGATAGTCTTCATTTGTTGGCTTATATCATTTGTAAAATCATTTAACTTATTTTCAAAGACATCCACTATAGTCTCATACTTAGCATCTAAATTTGTAGAATGTAATTCATCTTTAGTGAATTTTAATTTTTCCTTCATTAGCTTATTTTCTACACGCAATTCTTCTAATTCTTTTAATAAACCCTCTATAGAAGCAAGTTGTTTTTTCTTTTGGATTTCCCTTGCTTGTATATCATCATAGTAAGTTTTCATTTTTCTTTCATGGTCTCTCTTCTGCTTTAAAACCTCCATCGAAAGCTCTTTTTTCTGCTTTGTTAATTCAACATTTTCTCGCTCTAGTCTCAGTACTAGTGAATAATAATCACTATCTCTTAGCCTTTTAACTTCATTTTTATATTTCGCTAATTCCGCTCTTAAAAAAATGATCATCTGCTGAAGTTGAATAGGATCATTGTTATTAACAATATCATTATCCACACTTGCACCTCCTATCACGACAAACTTTTAAGTAAACGAATGACCTCTTCAAATTGCTCCTTACTCTCCTCTAACATTTCATCAAGCTGCTTAATAAGCTTCATTTCTAATTCTTCATCGTCAATTTCTTCAGCTTTGCTCTTTTCTCCAGATAGTAAATAGGCAAGAAGTAGATTCAACGTGCCTTTTTCAAGATAAGCGAAGCTATTATTTTCCACACTATTTTTGGTAGGTAGATTCGCAAGCTGTTCCTTCATTAGTTTATGGACAACATTATCTATTTTTTGATTTATATTTTCAGACTCACTCATTTTCATCCTCCTGTGTATGACTAATTCCATTGAGATTAATAGGATTTAAGACAACAGCACCATCTTTTAGCTGATCACAATATGTAAAACCCATGATACTTCCCGAATAAGAAAAATTATGACCCCATTTGATTTGAAAGTTAGGGAATGAAAGTGTTTCGTTTGGCTCTAATGTTGTTTTCCCTATAGGTCTAAGCCAGAATTCCTCCTTGCTTGATTGATCATTGATTCGCTCCCAGCTACTGTTTCCTTTTAAATTCGGTGCAAAATGTTCATAGACATACCTTCCAGAGAAAGAGAATGGAGAGTCTTCAGGCAGTTTTATACATAGATACGGATTTGTTATAGGCTGACTACCTATATTGCGAATATGATAAGAGCCCAAGCATAAGCTTTCCTCATCAGGATGATAAGAAATATTGAACGAGGATGTGAAATAACTAATGATGTTGACACTATCCGGAATAATAAGCTTCTCAACCGTTTTTTTAATTTCATGAACATAAAAATCCGTTTGTTCTTTTAGTTCATTTATTTTTCCTTCAACACGATCGATGCGAGTAATCATAATCAGTACCCCCTTACTAATAGTATTTAATTAATCAAAGTAAACTCAATATGTGACAACTTCGTCCTTTCATAAAAAAAAAAGAGAGGATTAACCTCTCTTTACAATATGACTTTCTTCTATGTGTTAGTACTATTAACCGACAGGTGGGAATATAGCAGGGCACTGTTGTGGGCGAACTACACCCGGACATGCGAATGGTAATTCTGCTCTTGGCTCGCAGAAAGTCGCTAAGAATTCCACAGTTACTGGGAATGTAGACTGAATACTTTGGCAAACTGAAACTGTAATTGTTAATGCAGAAAACGTAATTGTGCCTGCTCCTGCTGTTAATGTTCCTGTTGTACACACGAAACAATCTAAATCTGTGAATAAAATTTCTACATCTGTCCCTGTTGGTGCACATAATGTAACTTGTTCGCAACGAGAAAGCGGAATAGTATTGCTTGTGAACATAGTGCCGTTTGGTAAGCAAACAACTATTGTAAGAATAAAGTTCTTTTGAATAGTTAAATTTTGAAGACAAACAGTTGAACCATCAATGGAGAATTGTCGATTCTCACGGTTCAAGATAACAATAGGATTAGTTGTTGCTGGAACTACCTTACATGTAGCTACTGCGCCTGTTAAATCAGTAGTTGCCGTTACTCCTGGAAAAGTAATTGGTCCAGTTGGAGAAAAATCAAACGACATTTCCTTTACAATCCAGTCGAATACCTTATCGACGTTGATACAAATTAGTTCCTGCGCCTGGGATGGCATATTCTCTAGCATCCTTTTGACACCTCCATAAATTTTTTATCTTTCGTTTGTATCATATGTTTTTTAGCTATAAGTGTATGGGCTAACAAATATTTTTACTTTGATTTTTAATCAATTATGCTTCGTCACAATTGTGCTCGGAATCAGCTTTGTACTTAGGCCAGCATGTGAAAGCGAAGCGACAGCAACACGGTGTTGGTTGAACAGTAGCTTAAATCCGCATTCATCTCACCACCTATAGAGGAAGACTGCAGCTGAAAGAATTTAAAATACTCCAGTTTGTAACGTTTTTGCTTTCATCTTCTCTTATATAAGAGAAACTAAAATATTCGAAAGGACCGGTATATTTGTAACAGAAAGTAAATATTTTTAATAAAATATTAATGGACTGAAAGGGGTGAAATGCAATGGAAGATTCAAAATTGTACGCCACTCAAGACATTGAAAAATTGAAGCAAAAGGTAGAAGCATACAAAGACACGTTAACTTCATTAAAAATAGGAACTCCACTTGAAGATTACTTATTTATGAAAATGGATTTTGATGAGATTAAAACGCAAATGGCACTTTTAGAAGAGCTAACGGAAACAATAGATGATAAGCAAGAAAACCCACAAATTAAAGGCTATGAGGAACAGATAAAACTTCTGTCGGCACAAATTGATTCCCTGAATCAAACGATTGAGGACATGAATCGAGAAATACTAATGGTATTAAACAAACTACTCACGATTGAAAATACCGAAGCTACTACCACTCCATCTAAAACGGAAAACACATCTAAATTTTTCGCTAACATAGCACAAAGGGATTCGATCATTACAGAAACAGCAAGCCAATCAGCGACTGCATCAACACAACCATCTTATAAAATGCTACAAAGTCTGGCAGGTAAAGCAACAAATACGCAATTAGATGTAAATAATAGTAAACCTTCTACTCACAACGGAAATCAAAGAGATGTACCCGAGGAACGCCATTTTAATCAACAATACTTTCAATCAATAAATACTTATCCAAGCCAAATATATAACGGCTTATATAGAAATACCTCAACCGAATCCACATTCCATTTTAAACACGCTACGAGTACACAGGAAATTCCAGTTAATATGAATGAACCTACCTTACCACCTGACGATGACGCAACTCCTGAGAATTACAGAAAAAAAAATACGGCTGTCACTATAGATGAAATGAACTCTGAAATAACACATGAGGCTGATCATCATAAAGCATTTGAAAATGTTAATGAATCTGTCATTCTTGAAGCAGCTGAAACCGTTAATGAGTCTGTCATTCTTGAAACAGCTAAAAATGTTAATGAGTCTGTCATTCTTGAAGCGGTTGAAACGGTTGATGAGACTGCCACTCTTGAAACTGCTAAAGTGGTTAACGAGCAAGAGGACACACATAAATCACCTATTTTAAAAAGTGATGAATGTGATAAAATTTTCGAACCTACATTAGGGGAAGTATATGAAACCCAAGCACAAATTGAAGAAGTAAACAAGCAACCCGAGCTAAAAGAAGAATCTTCTGAAGAAAGCCAGAAAAAAGATAAGGGTTCTTTGTTTTTCAATTTCTTTCGAAAATGGAGTTAGTTTAAAGTTGTGGTGTACAGAGTCTATGGAGATTTTACGATAAATCCGTCCAATACGTATGAAAATACATATTGGACTTTTTTTCTGTTCAAATCAATTATGCCCGAGCATAATTCGTCTGGAATCGGCTTTGTGCTTAGCCTGGTAAATTTTTTTGTGCGAAAGCGTAGCGACAGCAACAGATGTTGTTTGTGCGAAAGCGTAGTGTAACGTAGCGACAGCAACAGATAAATTGCTACAGGACGTGCCATTCTTAGACTGAGTCCCCCTATTTCAGCAGGTTTTAGACACCTATTGATATAAGTTAACCAATTTAGCCGGACGTCAATTTCATTACGAATACTTGCCATTAACAATCTCTAAAGAATCATCAATATCTTCGCATATAAAAATTGCAATAGAGTTAATTGCCCTCACCCTATAAGCTTAGCTGAATAGAATAATGAAGAAAGGGGGTGTAAAAATGTGTATGAATTGTATGAATTCAGCGTGCAGCGGCTGCGCAAATCAAAATAATCAGTGTACTGCACTTGGTCCTTTTGAAGCTATAGAGGCTGCATGTATTACGACTCCACCAGCAACAGGCTCTATCATCCCATTCGCATCAGGAATAGTTCCTGTTGTTTTAACATCAGTCCTTGGTGGCGCGATCGGTACAGTAAGTCTGGTAGGATTCGGTACGTCTATTCCAGGGGTGACTCTTACTGGTACAAATATAGATTTAACAGCCGCTACAGGAACAGAAGCCTTTTCAGTTCCACGTGCTGGTACTATTACATCTATTTCTGCATCATTGTCTGCAACAGTTGCTGTAACCCTTACAGGAACAGCAACAGTCAGAGCACAAATTTACCGCGCGGTAGCGGGAAGTAATGTTTTCAGCCCTACAACAGCATTTGTTGATTTAGCTCCAGCTCTGTCAACAATAGCAGTAGGTACTATTACATTTGGTACTGCAAACGTTGCACCAGTGCCAGTAGCTGCTGGTGATCGCTTATTAATGGTGTTCTCTATTACTTCCTCAGGGATAGTTGCTTCTGTTACTGGTAACGCAAGTGCAGGAATTAATATTGTGTAAAAAATTATGTTCGTAAGTTAGATTAAAGCTACCATATAATATCATTATCCGTATAACAGACGATATTTCTTGAAAAAACAATTTCAAAAGTAGGTGATTTTCTCCTAAACGGAAAATCACCTACTTTTCGTTCTAACATATATTTTTCATTTCGCCAAAGCAATTTGAATATGAGCAAGATGATGCTTCCCGTGCCAAGCATATAAGGCTACGGCTTTTTCAAGCGTCATTAATCCTAAATCAGGATGGTTAAATGCTCGTTGTAATTGCTCTGCTGTTAAGCTTTCCAGCAAATAAACCCAGCGTGCATGCAAGCCATCAATCACTTTATAAGATGCCGAAACTGGCATTTCTGAATCCGGAAGCTGTGCCCATTCCACTTCGTCATAAGGTTTAATTGTCGGAGTATCCTCTGTCAAAGCTAGCTTAAAACGGATATAGCTATTCATATGACTATCTGCAATATGGTGGACAAGCTGCGTAACCGTCCAGCCATTTTCTCGGTAAGATTTCGTTAATGCTTGTTCACTTGCCCCGTTAAGTGCCTCTGCTAGATGTGTCGGTAATAGACGAATATCCTCTATCCATTCCTTTATTTGCTGCGCTGTCACTACTTCCGGAAATTGAAATTGTCCAATTGGATATCGTAAATCGGTCATGTAGCTATCCTCCATTTCTATTTTCTTACTTTTTATATTACCAATTTTATATTTTTCACGCTATTCACATTCATTCTTTAAAGTAAAACCCTCATTTTGTAAGAATTTCAGCTTACAAAACGAGGGTCACATTATGTTGAATATGGACTTTTTATTCAGTAACGTCATAAATTAACGTATCAAAATAGCTCCCATTTGTATAAAGTAAAATTGCCCATTCTCCAGGCTTCGGGATTATTACACTTGAAGGTGCATGAGCATCTGCACCATTAACAGGTCCGCCAAGCCCTATAGTCCAACCATCTACTAAAATAGGATGCACTGTTTTAGAATCTTTATGATACCCGACAATTGTTAACTTAGTATCATGACCTTCTTCAATTCCCCAAATATGCCACATCCATTTTTGAGTGTTTAAACTCGGCATATCGACACCAATAACACCTGATTTATTTGCATTACCGATAATACCTCTCTCTCCAAATTCAGCTGCCTTTTGGCCCCAATCAATTGATTTAAAGTCACTTTCTTGCACAAAGTCAGGTAAATCATTTGGTAGAGCAATCGTTTTCTCGCTCATTGTACAGCCTACCAACAATAACAACAATGTTACCATAAGTACCCATCGCCTCATTACTACACTCCCTACAAGTTATAGTTATTTCCTATGAAACGAATGTATTGCACAAATTGTTACGCTTGAACTATTATTCTATAGATTTCATCACAAATTTAACTAACGACTTTAGTGGATGGATAATCGTTAAAGTTGACTCTTTTTCGAATTGCCTTGCAGCCTCAACCATTGAAAGCTGCGCAACTGAAATGTGCCGCTGCCCCCCTGCTACATCATGAAGAGTTTGTACAACAGCATTATTATATGCATCCTTTTTTCCCTGAATAATGAGCTCAAACGTGTTGTCGATAACTTTAACTTCAGCATGAATGGATTTTTCATGTAGTAAAGCATATTGCTGAAGTCTGTTCATCGTACCTTCTACGGTTTCAGGATTTGTAAAGAGAATCGTTTGAAGCTGATTTTCCTCACATAACATTTCAAAGAAAGGCTCATCAATTTTCATAATCGGAATAGAAAGTTCTAGCTGTTCTTCCTCTAACAATGCAATATAATTCGTACACGTTATTAAGATGGCGTCCATATCACAACTTTCCATCCACTCAAGTTGCTCTTTCACCTTAAAGAATAATCCACCAGTCCCTTTTGAAACTTTTTGTATAAGACCTGGATCCACAAAATGGACTAGCTCTACCTTCTCGATATTTTGAAATGCCTGTTCTATATATTCAATATTTGAATAGTGTGCATGTAAACAGCCAAGTTTTTTCCTCAAGAGCAGTTCCCCCTAATTCATAAGCTGTTTTTCCATTGTCGCTACAGAAAGAGAGAAACCGTTACGATTTTCTTCCTCACTTTCTTTTGTGACAATATATCCCAACGATGAATATAACTCAATATTTCTTGGTACACTCATACGTACTTTACATTCACTAATTGTTTTTCCTTTCATGCGTGCGAATTGCTCAAGCTCGGCAATTAATGCCTTAGCCACTCCTTGTCCCTGCTTTCCTGGAATTACAGATAATCTAAAAAAATAAATTTTTTGAGTGCTAAGGGTAAATCTCACCATCGCAACTGGTTGTTCATCAATATATCCGATGAAGGCATGCTCTCCATTTTTCATCGCCTGTTCAATCGATGCAATCGTTTCACTTAATGCACTTGATGGTGGTGTTGCATGTTCATACTCTTTAAAGGCCTGTAGCATAACGTTATGAATTACTGAGGCATCCTCTACTTGTGCTAAAATAATGTTCATCTGTCAACCCTCCCTTTGTGATTAAAAATACATTATAATGTATTTTTAATCACAAATAAACCGCATTACTATAAAATAATGCGGTCACTACTAATTATTTTTTGTTCACAAAACGTATTGCTCTACTCATAATAGTTGGCACGATTGAAGCATGATTTTCCTCCAACGCTTCATAGAAGGATATATCCATGATTTTCTGTAATTTATTCGCAATTTGTTGCGCATCATCCACCATAAAAGTTTCAAGTTCTCCCACACCGATAAATAATTTTTCATAAGCATATGGTCGCTCTTTTATAAATGTTGCGGCATAACTGAATAGTTCATGCTCATTCCACCAGATAGAGGGGCTAATCGCTATATAACGTTGGAAGGTTGATTGATGATGGAATAATTGCCAAAGTACAAAGTAACCTGCTAACGAATGCCCAAAAAGTGATTGTTGCTGCATATTTACAGGGAATTGAGCCTGAATACTCGGCTTTAATTCCTCCTCTAAAAATGTACTAAAATTCTCTGCTCCCCCATGTTTCTCATAGCCCTTACCGTTAAATCTTGCAGGATACGTATATGTTTCGGCTTGTCCTGTAAAATCATAAAATCTCCGTTCATGCATATCCGCATCGTGCCCAACACCTACAACAATAGTTGGCAAAACACCCGTTTTAAGTGCATTGCGACTTTGTAGGCGGACCACTTCCTTTACAAGATGGAAATAAGACGATCCATCTAATACGTATAAGACTGGAAAACCTCCTTCTGGTACTTCTCCATTCGGTACATAGATTTTTACTGTATACGTATAATCCGTAAACTTCGATTCAATTTGTTGCGTCACATAATCAAGTACTTTCACGATTTTCTCCTCAATCATTTGTCAATCTCCTTCATAACATCATAGCCATAACAAACTGGTGTTTTCGTAACTGGATCTTGCATAATACGTGCATTAATATTGAAGACGTTGCGCATAACCTCTGCACATAAAATTTCCTCAGGTGTTCCAGTTTTCATAACAGCCCCCTGTCGCATTGCGATTAAATAATCCGAATATCGAGCAGCGTGATTAATGTCGTGCAATACCATAACAATCGTACAACGATGCCGCTCATTTAAGCTTTTTACAATTTCTAGCACCTCTAACTGATGCGCCATATCTAAATAAGTTGTCGGTTCGTCCAATAACAAAATATTCGTTTCTTGGGCTAAAGCCATCGCCAGCCATACACGTTGGCGTTGACCTCCAGAAAGCTGAGCAAGCTCTCGATTTCTGTACCCCGTCGTATTTGTCACATTTAAGGCCCATTCAATCATTTCCTCATCCTTCTTTGTTAAGCGATTTACATTATTACGATGCGGATAACGACCATAAGCAATAAGCTCCTCAACCTTTAACTGACCTGGTGCAATAGGTGTCTGTGATAGGATAGCTAGCTTTTTAGCGATTTCCTTCGTCGATAAATTTTGCATGTTTTGATCCTGTAAATAGACCGTTCCCTGCTGCTTCTTTAATATACGACCAATCGTTTTTAATAATGTAGATTTTCCACATCCATTAGGGCCAATAATAGTCGTAACCTTTCCTTCTTCTATTGATAAATTCAAGCCTTCGAACACACGAACCTGCTCATAGCCAGAGGCCAAATTTTCCATTCTAAATGCCGTTTGCACACGATTTCCTCCTATGCCTTCGATTTCACTAGTAAATATAAGAAATACGGAATCCCGATAATTGAGACAACAATTCCGACTGCCAGCTCAGACGGCGCAAATACTGTTTTTCCTATAAAATCAGCTACAATAAGCAACCCCGCACCTATCAATGCACTTACTGGCATGACATAACGATGTTGTATACCAACAAGCTGTTTAGCAATATGTGGTGCCATTAATCCAATAAAACCGATACTACCCGATACCGATACGCAAGCACTGACTAAACCGACGCTTGCCAATAACAGCTTCATTTTCTCCTTTTCTACCGCTATCCCTAAGCTAGTAATACTATCCTCTTCTAATTGAAAATAATCGAGCAAATATGATTTCCGGTAAACGTAAAAGCCTAATAAAATAAGCCACGGTAGCATAGTCACAACAAAAATCCAGTTTGCATTATAAATAGAGCCTGCCATCCAAACTGCAGCACCTTCAAAATCCTGAGCATTCATTTTCAATGATAAAAATAATGACAATGCCCCGAAGCCACTATTAATTGCAATCCCTGTTAAAATTAGTCGTTGCATATCTAAATGGCCATTTTTCAGAGCAAACGAGAAAATTAACACAGCAGCCATCGCCCCACCGACAAACCCAAAAACCGGCATCATCAAAATGGAGAACCAGCTACTCATATCTGCAGATGTGAGACGTAATTGAAAGAAAAACATAAATATGACCACTGCTGCTCCGGCACCAGCATTGATCCCTAAAATCCCAGGGTCCGCTAGCCCATTACGCGTAATACCTTGTAGCACAACCCCCGCCATCCCTAAGCCAATACCGACTAATGCTGCTATAACAATACGTGGTAAACGGAATTCAAAAATGACTAGATCAAATTTCGGGTTCGGCTCGATGCGTAGCAATGTTTTTAAGACATCCATCACCGACATATCAAAGACACCATTTGTAAGATGGAGATAGCTGGCGCCAAAAATAAATAGCATGAGTATAGAAACAGTCATAACGAATACGCTGGAGGTTTTTTTACGCACGTTGTTCACCTCCGTGTTTACGAACTAAATATAAGAAGAATGGAACACCAACCAACGCCGTTAATACGCCGATTGGAGTTTCGAATGGATAATTAACAAAGCGACTGAGTACATCACAGAGCGCTAAGAAAAATGCACCTATTGCAGCTGCACAAGGAATGATAAAACGGTAATCGACTCCAACAAGGAAACGTGTAATATGAGGTATGACTAACCCTACAAAGGCTATCTTTCCTACAAGTGCAACTGCCGTTCCTGTTAAACACACAACCGCAAGCATACTAATAATTTTCACCGCTTTGGTTTTTTGCCCAAGTCCAATTGCGATATCTTCGCCTAATGAAGTGATCGTAATAGCCTTAGCTGATAATAACGCAAGAACTAAACCAATTAGCCCAAATGGAATAGCTAGCATGAGCATATCCATATCCACCATATGTACTTTTGTGTTGTACCAAACACTTACCGTTTGTGATACTTGGAAATACATCGCAATGGCTGTAGCAATACTACTTAGAAACGTACCAATGACCGTCCCAATAATGGCGAGCCTTACTGGTGATAAACCATTTCGAATTAAAGAGCCAAAACCAAAGACAATCCCAGCTCCTAATGCTGAACCGAGCATTGAAAGTAGAATCATTTGGTAATTAGGAAGCCCCGGGAAAAAGACGATTGCCAACGTAATCATAAATGCCGAACCATCATTAACGCCCATTAATGATGGGGACGCTAAATAGTTTCGTGTAATACCTTGCATCACTGCCCCCGCTACTGCTAAAAATGCTCCCACCAGTAATACTGCGGCAATTCTAGGAATACGCCCAGTTCGTATAATTTGGTGGTCAACATTTGAAGAGTCGAATGCAGTAATGGCCTGCCATACCGTTGTTGCGCTAATGTCTTTTGTGCCGTACATAACGGATACTAATGCCACAATCGCAATTAGAATTGGAGAAGCTGCTACTATTGAAAATGCCACCATGTTTGTTTTTTTCAACTTCCACACCTTTTTCTATTTGAACTTACTTTATAAAAGGCTGGTAATAGCCTGGTGACTCCACCACATCTACTACCAGCCTGTTCAAACTTATTTAAGTAATTTTTCAGCTGCGATATCTAAGAATTTCACCTTAGACCATGCTGTACCACCTTGTGCTAAAGGTTCAATGGCATTCACGAAAACCTGATTGTTTTGTGATGCTTTTAAGCTTGCAAAGATTGGATTCTTTTGTAACTCTTCTAATGCTTTTGGTGCATCGGCATTTTCTGATTCCTCGAATTGAAGAAAAATAGCATCAGGATTAACCTCTGCTAATGTTTCAAGCGATAGTTCAGCCTGTGCCTTGGCAGTTTTTAAAACCTCTGGTATCGGCGCCCCTAAATCTTCATATAGAACAGGGTTTAAGTAAACGCTAGCAGGATAGATATACATGATGCCTCCACGTACTCGAATCACTAGAATTTGCTTGTCCGCTAATTGCTCTTTAGATTTCACTTGAGAATCAGCAACCTTCGCTTCATAATCAGCAATAATTTTTTTAGCCTCATCTTCTTTGCCTGAAAGCTGTGCAAGTAATGTTAAATTCTCTTTCCAATTTGTAGAGACATGTGAATACGGAATCATTGTTTGAATTTTATTGACCTTTTCAGCCATTTCCTCAGGGTATTTTGAGGAACCTAAAATAACATCTGGATTAAGTTTAAGAATGGCTTCAGTATTCGGTGTCATTTTATTGCCAACAAGCTCAGCACCTTCTAATTCAGACGCAAGATAAGCTGGAATTTTCCCTCCGATATCAAGCACACCAACAGGCTTGATGCCGAGCATTGCTGCATCTTCCATAGACTCTAAGCTTGCAGCTACTATATTTTTAACATTTGCTGCAAGTTCATATTTTTCGCCTAAGTATGTAATCGTTTGTGTTTTTGCTTGATTTTCTGTTGCACTAGTTTCTGCTACATTATTTGAAGATGTAGAAGACTCTTCTGCTTTATCTGTTCCACATGCTGCCAAAGATAGCGCTAATAGCGCAGGTGCACACATTTTAAAGTATTTATTCATAGCTATTCTCTCCTAACGAAACTCGAATATATTGATAATGATAATCATTTTCATTTATAAGTCAATAGTGTTTATTAATTTAATTGATATTCATTATCATTTACGGATACTATCCTAACAAAGAGAAAACCCATTGTGAATGGACGATATCACGAACCACATGGACTTTTGCCGATTTCGGACTAAAAAAAAGCCGCTTCTTTTTTCAAGAAACAACTTTTTATAAGTATTTAGCTTCCTCAAGCATTGTTTTTCGATATGTTGTTGGGGACATTCCAGTACATTTTTTAAATACTCGACTGAAATAAAAGCAATCTACATAACCTACACATTCTGCTATTTCCGCTACTGGAGAATCGTCATATTTCAGTAACTCCTTCGACCGTCGAATGCGGTACTCCGTTAAATAAACGCTAGGATTCATCCCTGTATGCTGTTCAAACAGATAGGCAAACCTACGACGCTCTACACCAAATTCTTCAGCAATTTTCGAAACAGAAAGTTGCGTAGCATAATTTTCATGTATATACTCTAAAGCTTGTTCCATCTGATCACTTGCCGTATCGAGCACCTTCACTTTTGCAGACATAAGAATGGCTTCCAAAAGATTCATAAACAGCGTCTTTGCTTTAAGTACTGACATATTTCCTGGCATTGCTTGGCTTTCTATTAGCTGCTGTACATAATTAATTATTTTCGTATGATAGCCTGTATTGATTAAAAAGTGCTGAGTTGATAATGGATATAAAATTGCCTCTTCGGGAGAAAGTTGATAATGAACAACTGCATATTCCCATCCCTTATCATCAGCAGCTTTAATTTCGATTGGCATTTGTGGTCCTGCATGTACGACCATACCCGGCACCATTGTATAAGGGGTACCACTAAAGCTAAATATAGCACTACCAGCAAGCGGCACAACCAATCCACACTTCCCAGGAGCCGTTGTTCGTCCTTTATCTACTTGACCTGGCTCCATTTCGTTCGTAAAAACATCCGTAAATTTTACAGACGCGTGTGCATAGTAATCAATTAAATGTTTGATGTCCATTTTATACCCCTACATCCTTAAATACTTTCGAACTTGTGAAAAATGATGTAGATCATGTTCTACTAAACTAGCAAAATAACGGTGAAGCGTTAATTCAGAAGCGCCTATTGTAAAGGACTGTTGCCATTGCTGATCCACAATTTGATAAAGCGCATCAATTAGTTGACGTCTCTGATGGATAAAATCGGCTATCGTTTCTTCTTTACTTTGTGCACGACTATTCCTTGCTGCATTAGTATTCATCTCTTCTACATCTGGCCCTTTTGGTAAGCTTTCCTTTGTAAAAAGAAACGGTAAACGTTGATTTAACACAAATGCATCCCACGGTGTAAGATGGCCAATTATCTCTGCAACCGACCATTTCCCTGGCTCTATAGGGGTACGCCATTGTTCTTCAGTTATGTCTGCTAAACTTTCTACAAATACGATTGATCTTTCATAATGCGAGATTATTTGATGTTTATGGTCATACAAATTCAACAGCTCCTTCGCCTCATTTTAGTAGAAAATCTGTAATTTCGGCCAAAATCCTATAAACTAATTACTTAATTTCTGAGATGCAGCTAACTCAAGTATTCCAGTTACAAGCCATACACCGATAGCCGTTGGGATCTCAGGAAAATGTGCTATTTCATCCATCAATGACTGATAAGGTGTACAATTATTCACTACATGCATCCTTGCTTGATTCTTCACAGACCAAGACACAATCGGTAAATAATTCTTCAATGTTCATACTACTTCTCATTATTCTCTAAAGAATTCATTTATCAAAATATATCACATCAATATCTTATCTTTTCTACGGTTTTTAAAATACCCATCAGCAATCATACGTTTATAAGTTTTATTTATAAAAAACTAAAAATAATATATTAGATTTATAAATAATGTAGCAATACCCTGTAACTAACAACGTTAAAGGAGACGCTTATGAAAAAATCTTTTATTTTGATTGTGGCCCTTGCCATTGTAATGGGGCTTTTTTATACAAAACTTTCACTGAAGCTCATCAGTATCGGAATTATTGCCGCATTTATAGGTACCCTTGCTGGAGGTGCTGGGCTAATTACGATCCCTGCTATGATGCTTATTGGTATACCTATTCAAACAGGCATTGCTACGAATAAATTTTCTTCGGGCATTGCAGCGTTGTCGAGCATCTTTTATCTTCTTTATCATAAAGAGCTTCGTCTAGCATCTATCATGAAATATGTTGCTGTAGCCATTGCTGGAGGCGTTTGTGGAGCATTCCTAACAGTATCCATCTCAGAAAAAACAATGAATATTATTGCATGTATTCTACTTGTCTTTGCCTTATTAATAACGATAAAGAATAAAGAATGGACGGCTAACTCAGAAGAAAATGATGCTAAACACAGCAATAAATTATGGCAGCCATTTTTAATAGCGATCTATGATGGTGGCTTTGGACCAGGCTCTTCCACCTTCAGCATACTACATTTTTTACGCTACCATTACACCTACATAAAGGCTGTACAGCTCACACGTGTACTTATTTTCGGGAGCTGTACAGGGGCATTTATAGTGTTTTACCAAACTGGCTTTATTCAATGGGAGTATGCAATAGCGATGGCAATAGGCTCTATTATCGGCTCTCAGCTCGGACTTTTGATTCTACCGAAAATCCCGATAAAAGTAGCTAAAATACTACTAATACTCATCATTTCATTATTACTTATTCAAGTAACAGTAAAATTAATTTAACTACTTAAATGTTCGTGGATTAACTTCCATTCATTGTTTAGGACCGTAAAAATATTTGTTGCTCTTCCGCTACCTGATACAAATTTTCCGTTATGATAGCCTTCATAGTGGTATGTATAAATGCAGGTAGCTGATCTTTCATCAACCGTAAGCCACTGGACATCGGTAGCCGAATAAACTTCTTCCTTTATCAAATCCCATGCATTATTGAAATAGGCTCCTATTTCTTCTAAGGTTATACATGTTTTATCGGTAAACCAATACACTGCTTGCGGATGCAAAATTTCTTTTACATTATTAAAATCATGGGAATTTGTAGCTGTAATATAGCGCTCTAAAGCTTGTTGATACTTCATAGTAATCCACTCCTTTTTTAACTACTGTTAACTGAAATTATACTCTCCATAAAGGGGATTCGAAGTATTCACTTGTTTAAAATTAATAATGTCTGCTACTGCCAAAAATAGATTTTCCGGATATTCAGCAAGACGATGACATAAATATAAATACCACTCTCTCCCATACGTAAGATAAACCTTACAACAATAGCCCTTCGCTTTTAATTGATGAATCAAATCTGGCCGTATGCCATAAAGCATCTCTATCTCAACATTTGATTGATTAAAATATTGCCTTTGTTCCATTTCTTGAATCAATACTTCATCATGCGTAGCTATCGAGATTGGATGATTAGCATTAATCAACTGCTCTACATAATAAAGAAAACGTTCATTCAGTTCATCTGATCTTTTTAGCGCAACGTCAGCCAGTTCCTGGAAAGCACCTTTAACAAGCCGTATTTTCCCTGGGTATTGAATGAGCTGCTGTATATCCTCCTCTGTACGATAGAGATGCACTTGTAGTGTAATCCCGACATTGGAATATTGGTTAGCTATTTTTTTATAAATGTCGAGAATATCGCTCGTTTTTGATGACTCCTCCATACTAATCATTAAAGTAATTTCATATTGTTGTGCTTTTTGAGCAAGCTCTATCAAGTGTTGATAAGCAAGTTCTGCGCTGATAGAAAGACCAATATGAGACAAATCAAACGAGACGGTTTGTTTCATTGACGAAGCACCCATACTCTCAATAAGTTGCAAAAATTCATCTTTGGCCTTTTGGCATTCCAACAAATCCGCTGTATTTTCCCCCAACAATTCAAGGGATATTTGATAATCATTGCCGATACATTCCATGGCCACCCGAAGAGCATCCTGTCTCTTTTCACCCGTGACATATCGTTTTGCCGCTTTCCATAATAATGGATAGAGTTCTGTTGACTGTTGAACAGTATGTTTCATCCGCTCATCTCTCGCTGCCGATTTTAATGCTTGAACCACTAATTCTTCTGCTTTATTCATCTTTATTCCTCCTTTAGCTATTTTCCAGTACTTTAACATGATAAAATTGGTAGCATAAGAGCCACTTTATAGAATTTTTCAAAGTACCACTTTAACTAGGAGGCGAAACAAAGTTGTTATGGATACCAATCGACCGTTCTTCAGATATACCTCTAAACCGGCAAGTTTATCAGCAAATTCGGGAAAACATATTAAATGGCCATCTTCACGCAGGTGAAAGGCTAGCATCAACACGTAAGCTTTGTGTCGAGCTTAAGGTTTCAAGAAATGTCATATTGGAAGCTTACGATCAATTGTTAGCAGAGGGGTTTTTAATGGCACGAAGAGGATCTGGTACCTTTGTTGCAGAAGGAGCTTTTTTAACGCAGCATGAGGCACCATTTTTATTTGAAGTCGATGAAAAAAAGGTGAAAAATCATATTATTAATTTCCGTTCAGGTATTCCAGCTTTGGATCTATTCCCTCGTAAAACATGGGCTAAGCTATCACATCAACTGTGGAATGATATTGAATCAACTAATTTTGGATATGATTCCCCAGAAGGTCGTTTAGAATTAAGACAAACGCTGGCACACTACTTATTAAGAACTAGAGGTGTTAACTGTCACCCAGAACAAATTATTATTACATCAGGTGCTACACAAGCAATGACCCTTGTTTCAAGGTTGCTTTTAACGCCTAAGGATATAGCCATTATGGAAGATCCTATTACGAATGATATTCAAACCATTTTTAAATCTTCAGGTGCCTCTATTTATCCAATAACCGTAGATGAAGATGGCATGAAGACATCCTTAATACCAGAAAATTTGCACCCTAAATTTGTCTTCCTGACTCCATCTCATCAATTCCCATTAGGAGGTACGCTACCCATACAGCGCAGAATCCAATTAATCAATTTCGCTAGGAGGAATGATTGCTTTTTAGTTGAAGATGATTATGATAGTGAGTTTCGCTATGAAGGTCCGCCTGTCAGCTCTTTACAAGGCTTAGATCCAGAACGTGTATTTTATATCGGCTCTTTTAGTAAAATCCTCTCTCCAGCATTACGAATAGGTTACATCGTTCTTCCAACTCATCTAATTGAAAAATGTCGACAACTGAAATGGTTTACCGATTTACACACACCATCATTAGATCAGCTTATTCTCGCTCATTTTATTAAGGAAGGCTACTTAGAACGACATATTGCAAAAATGAAGAAGTTTTATAAAAACCAGCGAGATTTTCTTATCCAATGTTTGCAAACAACCTTTTCAAATAAAGTGAAAATTTCCGGTTACTCTACTGGTTTACATTTAATTGCTGAATTAGAGGATATTCATTTTTCAAAAGAGGTATTGTTTAAAATCGAGCAGTATGGTGTAAAGGTATACCCTGTAGAGGATCATACGATAGAGAAAGGGAACTATAATAATCGGATTATTTTAGGGTATGGACATTTAAAGAAGGATGAGATAGAAAAAGGCGTGACAAGATTATTTCAAGCAGTTTATGATGAGGAAAAATAACTAAGGGGGATATCAAATGCTCGCTACTATTCAAAAACAACAGAATAACTATGTCGTTAAATTTAACCGTCCTCTGTCACATTCAGTTGAAGCTGTTTGGGCAGTATTAACGGAGAATGAAAAACTTCAAAAATGGATGAACAATTTAGAAATCATAGATCTTCGAAAAAACGGTAAAATCCGTTTTAATATGAATGATGGAACAGATGCATCTATGGAAATAACGATTACAGACTATGTTGAGTCGGAAGTACTTGAATTTGATTGGGGCAAAGATACAGTAAGATTTGAATTATCTCCTACTAGTAGCGGCTCCATATTAGTATTAGTTGAATCGATTCGTGAGCTAACTGAGCATACGCCTAAAGATTTAGCAGGTTGGCATGTATGCTTAAACCTGCTTTCGGACTTATTGAATGGAACTGTACATGAAGCATTCCCGATGGAGGAATGGCAAAAATGGTTTGCAGAGTATAAGCAACTTGTGGATGACGTAGAAAAAATTTAAGCATTTCACAAATAAACTTCTAAGGTGTGAATTTAATGCCCTAGGAGTTTATTTGTGTTGATCAATGGTGCGGTATTTAAATGAGGTTGATTTCGTTCCATGTTACTTGCTTTCGCACGGATAATAATACTATTGCTGCCGCTTCATCTGCACTTCGCTTTTGCATTTTTCACTATAAATTAGCATGCGAGAGGATACATGCCCTGTGAAATGGTTGATCTTCGTTACGACTGGGCGACTCATCGATATAGTACTTAAAATATGATTAATGATAAAAAGCTGTAGCAATTTCAAGTGCTTTTAGTGGCTCCTTGATTGAATCCAGTGTATAGACAAGTTTGCCCTCCTGCCATACGATTAAATTCCCTGATTTATAAACATCTAAATGGGCAAAACCGTTCTGCTTCGGAATAGGCAGCATATGTGTTTCTAAAAATTGTACTGCCTGCTTAGCAAGCTTCACACCCGCCTCTGGATTTTCTGTTCTTGTATGTGTCGCTATTGCCCATCTTCCCTCATTCCAACCAGTCCATAAAGAGCCAACACCTGCATCCTGGTAACCTTTAATGTTGTATCCAAGATCAACTTCTTGACCGCCATTTTTGCTATAGTTCTCAAAGGAAATTTGCTCATTTGCTTCGTCTGTATTTTTATATTGCTTCACGGAGAGCCGAGCAATAACCGTCGCTCTACCTGGTTGTTTCAGTTGCCTATCATTGATGGTTATATACTCTTTGCTTTCCAAAAATACTATTTCAACTTGGTTAGCTTCAGACTTCGTTATTGCGGTTAAAAATGTACCTTTTGTGATTGGAAGCCTTGTTGGTAAAGTTATCGATATATTCGTTTTGAGCTGGTCCTTAATATTTATTAGTGCCCCAGTCGGTGTATTAGATGCTACTGTGTTTTCATTATTTGTTTTGGGTGGTTCCTGTTGATGTTCATGTGATTGTTGTTCTTTTTGTGGCTTGCTCGGCACATTAGCTTGTTGTTCTTCTTGTGGCTGATCCGGCACGTTAGGTTTTTCATCTTTATCAGAACATGCACTTACTATACTGACACTTAAAAGCATGCAGATAAAAAGGATTTTTTTCATGGCATAGCCCTCCTTTATTTCTTTTTCCCCGCCAGTAATCAACTGGGACTTTTTGTTATTTAAGCTCCCACCTATTTTCTATCACCCTTCTTAAGAAAATGGTATGTGTTTTTTCTAATTTTACTCCCTTGAAGGTAAGTTTGGTGGATAAAAAAATCCCTCCAAGTAATTTGGAAGGATTAGTCGCAAAAATATCATACACAATTAAGTTTATGCACATAGTTTCGTTTATGTTCCATTACTAAGCAAGCTATTTCCACTATCTGCATCTAAACAAGGACGAGTAGATATACGCTTAATTACCATCTCGAACATTCATACGAGAGAATATTTCTTCTTGCAATAGTTTGGAAGCGCCAACCACTTCTACTACTCCATCGGAACCCTGTAATAAACTCTCTTCCTACAGAAGTTAGGAAAAACCAAAAGCCTGATCCATTAAACATCCATATATACGTATTTCTAAATAGGCAAGATTGAATACCACTTGTACCTATTCCCCAAGATGGCATCGCTGGCGTAAAGCTAGGCGGTGGACCAAGAGGCATTTGACCTGCTGGCGGTGGACCGAAACTAGGTGGTCCAAATGGTGGTGGCGGACCAAAACTTGGTGGTCTAGTTGAAGGCGGTGGACCAAAGCTAGGCGGACCAAACGACGGTGGTGGGCCAAAACCTGGCGGACCAAACGATGGTGGTGCTCCAACACCAGGCAATCCGAATGACGGTTCGAATCCAGGCTCTGGAAGTGGCATTATTTCTTCATATGGATACATGCTAAACCCCTCCTTTTACATAACTCAATATATGTAAGAGGGCTAATAACCGTTGAGCAATTGCCTATTAACTTAGTATTTAGTCGTCCTAAGCTGCATTCGTATTTCCACACCCAATATCGTATAATAAAGGGTATATATTCCAATAAAAAGGGGGTACTTATGCGAAAAATACTTTTACTAATTACTACAATTCTATTGTCCTTTGGGATCTGGCTATTTTTCAACTCTACATCTCCTTCTGCAGAATCAACAAGTATTCAAAACAAGCTAGCTGCTGTTACAAAATACAAATATTATTTAGATAAAGGGAACGATAAGATTGGAAAGGAAATGGCTAAAGAAGATTTGGTCATTGTGGAGCCTATCGAAATGCAGCAGAAGTATATTAAACAGGCTCAAAAAAATGGAACATTAATTTATGGCTATATTAATGCAATGGAAGCAGACAAATGGAATATAGAGTTCTATAGCCAATTGAAAGAAGAGGATTTTTATAAAGACGAACACGGAGAAAAGATGTATTTCTCTGAGTGGGATTCGTATTTAATGGATATGACATCTAAACACTATCAAGCGCTTTTACTAGAAGAAATTCAAAAACAAATTGTTCAAAAAGGGTTGGATGGTGTGTTTTTAGATACTGTTGGCAATATCGACTCCTACTTACCCGAAAAAGAACAGGGCGCGCAAAATGAAGCAATGCTTGCCTTTATAAAAAACATAAAGCAGCAGTATAACAACTTGTCGGTTGCTCAAAATTGGGGCTTTCAAACATTAGCTGATTATACAGCACCATATATCGATTTTGTTATGTGGGAAAACTTTTCATATGATGTAGTCGGAGAAGATGAATGGGCATTTGATAAGATGCAGCAATTAGTTCAAATCCGAGAAAAGTTCGGTACTCAGGTGATGACAATCGGATTTGACGACGAAGAGAAAAGTCGGGCCTTAGCTGAAAAATATCATTTTAAATTCTTTTATAGCCCAGCAGGATCTTACTACAACACATGGCAGTAATATCATCCTCATCTATTAAATAATGCTTACAATCCTCTCCGGCAAGCAACACTAATCGGTGGGGATTTTATCATGTAATTATCTAGACAAATAAGAGTACATTACTCGCCAATCCTCAATCTTTTCTTCAAAGGATTTAATATTCTTCCCTGGTATTGGGCTAGTCGAAGGCATTTTTTGATATGCTCGACCATCTAAAACTTCAAGCCCAATATGCTTTTTAAAAACCTCAAACGCTTTTGCGCCATTAAAAAGCACCAACTCAATAGTAGGATAATGTTCAAAAAGCATTTTAAAATCATTCGGTTTCTCATTACGAATAGTTGCATCTAAGCTTCCTTTACGCTCGCACGATTCTATTGTATCCCAAAGACCAATATGGTGGTTCTTTAGCAATTGTAATCTTTCTCCATAATCCTGAGGAATATCTACTTCTAAGATTTCCCCAATAATCGGCCAAAAGTGATTGCGTGGGTTACCATAATATTGCTGCTTCTCTAATGATTGCTTCCCAGGCATTGAGCCTACGATTAGCACCTTTGTTGATCCATCAATAACTGGTGGTAATACATTTTTAAGTTCATTTGACATGATAGTCCCTCCTTCCTTATATTGTAGCGGAAAATTTGCTTCAATGTCATTGAAGGGCATAATCCCAATGGGCGCTTTCCTAAGAAAGGGTCTTTCTCTATTTGTTGGATATTTGTGATAGACTAAATCAAATGCACTCTTTTTAAGATGTTTTTGTCAACATGCTGTCACTTTAATAAATGACGAGTATTTTAAACTACATAGAGGTGAAATATGAGAAGTTGGTTCCAGTCTCTTACAGCTAGAATGATTTTTTTAATAAGTATTTTGATCCTTTTAATATGTGGACTGTTTATGTATTTATTGCAGGAACATATTCGGGATACGACAGAAAAAGAGATGGGAGTAGAAGCATTAAATATTGCAAAAACCCTCGCATCTATGGAAGAAATCATTACGGCTTTCGATAAAGAAAATCCAAGTGAAATCATCCAGCCCATCGTCGAACCTTTAAGAAAAGAAATTGGCGCAGCATATATTGTCGTTGGAAATTCTGAAGGAATTCGTTATTCACATCCTTTCAAAGATAAAATTGGAGAAAAAATGGTTGGTGGAGACAATGATGCTGCATTGCTAGATAGACAAGCTTATATTTCTAAAACTATAGGATCATTAGGTGAATCAATTCGAGGGAAAGCCCCTATCATATTAGACAATAAAATTATCGGTGTTGTATCTGTCGGTTTTTTAACAGAAAATATCGATACAATCATTGAAAGTTATGTCCACAAATGGATCAAATACACCGCAATTATCCTTTTCATAGGCATATTAGGTGCAGTAGCTATTTCTGTTTATATCAAAAAATTATTGTTTAATATGGAACCTATTCAAATTGCTAAATTATATCAACAAAACAAGGTCATTTTAGAAACAACGGCAGAAGGTATACTGGCAGTCGATCACTTTAATCAAATTACTACCATTAATAAAAGTGCTTATGAAATGCTAGATCCAGCTCACTATAAGCCTCTTTCAGATTGGATGGGTACAAAAATTGAAGATATTTTCACGCCTAAAATTGTTGCAGAGAAAAACATTCATAATTTAGAGCTACCGCTTGATGAGCATATTATCATTTTAAATAAAGCACCTTTGGTTGAAAAGAAAAGGAAGATTGGCTCGTTATACACCTTTAGAAAAAAAGTAGATATACAAAAAATCACAGACGAATTAAAACAGATGAAGCAGTATGCAAATGTTCAACGGGCCTATACTCATGAATTTGCAAATAAGCTTCATATCATTTTAGGTTTACTTGTTCATAAACATTATCATGAAGCAATTGAATTTATTAAAGAAGAACGAAACATCCAGCTCAAAAATCAAGCTTTTTTAACTAGCAATGTGACTACCCCTCTTCTACTTGCCTTAATTCAGGGGAAAATTGCCGAAGCTGCAGAACTGGGGATTACACTCGAGCTAAAGGAGATTTCTTCATCTATCGAATTATCTAAACAACAAGAAAATGCTATCCTAACAGCTCTTGGTAATGTACTTCAAAACGCTATTGAAACTTTAAAAAGCTGGGAATCCTCGGATAAAGTGATTCAACTATCCATCAACAATTATAAAAATCATTATTTATTTGAGATCCAAGACAATGGACCAGGTATTGATAACAATATTTACGATGAAATTTTCACAAAAGGGGTATCTACTAAAGAAGGGTTAGACCGTGGACATGGACTTGCTATAAGCAAGAAAGCCCTTCAGGAGATAAACGGGGAAATTTTATTAGATTCAGGTGATTTATCAGGAGCCTGTTTTTTAATTATAGTTCCTAAAGGAGACATTGAGAATGACAACATTAAAAAGTGTATGGATTATTGAAGATGACTTTAGAGTAGCAAAAATTCACGCAGATTATGTTCATAATATAGAAGGTTTTATCGTCACTGAAAATTTACGTACAGGAAAAGAAACGATTGAAAAGCTGAAAACAACTTCTAGCTTGCCAGACATTATATTAACAGATTTATATATTCCTGATGTTGAAGGTAGCTCATTAGTAAGCCATTTACGCCACCTCTATCCATCTATAAAAATCATCGTAATCTCAGCAGCGACAGAAATAAATTTAATAAAGAATATAGTAGACTTAGGCGTTTTAGATTATTTAATAAAACCCTTTGAAGAGCACCGACTTCAACGTGCATTTCAAAAATATTTGCAGGAACTTCGATTATTTCAACAAAGCAAAAATGTCACTCAAAATGACCTTGATTCATTATTTTATAGTGAATCAAACAATAAAATAGAAGATGAAGAACCTTTTGTAAAAGGTATTGATTTGCACACATTACAAATTGTTAAAAGCCTATTTGAAGATCACCAAACCCAAGAGCTCACAGCCTCACAATTAAGCGAACTCATTGGTTCTAGTCGTTCAACTGCTCGACGTTATTTAGAATATTTAGTGGGCGAGCAGTTTTTACAGACAAAACTAATTTACGGAACTGTTGGAAGACCTGAACGAAAATATGTATTTCATGGAACTTATGAACAAAACTAATTGTATGTTCTTTATTTAACATATGACTATATTATTTTCCTCTCTTTAGCACTGTGATATTTTTTTAATAATCTGAATGATTAATCACAAAGGGAGGAAATTTTTTTGAGTCTAAGTTTAATCGGATTTATCACAATTATTATTATTGTTGCTCTACTTATTAGTGGTCGAGTATCACCACTTGTAGCAATGGTGATACCACCTATCGTAGCAGCGTTTATAGCTGGCTTTAATTTCGATGAATTAGGGGAATTCTTTAATTCTGGATTAAGCTCTGTGATGAGCGTAGCTGTTATGTTTATCTTTGCTATTATTTTCTTTGGTATTATGCAGGATGTAGGATTATTCGAACCATTAATCAATAAAATGATTGCGCTTTCAAAAGGAAATATTATTGTCGTTGCCGTAATAACAGTAATAATTGCTGTAGTAGCGCAACTAGATGGATCTGGAGCTTCAACATTTTTAATTACAATTCCAGCATTATTGCCTTTATATTTACGTTTACGCATGAATCCATATCTATTGCTGTTATTAGTTGGGGGATCTGCAGCAGTAATTAATATGATTCCTTGGGGTGGTCCATTAGGTCGTGTTGCCTCGGTTTTAGAGACAGATGTAACGGAACTTTGGTATCCTCTAATCACTATTCAGATCATAGGTGTCGTGTTAATGTTAGCTTTAGCGGTGTTCCTTGGTTTTAGAGAAAAGCGCCGTATTCTGAAACAATATGGTACCCTTGACTTCACAAATGATGATCACACTATTACACAAGGTGTTGTTTCATCAGAAGTAGACACAAGCTTACAACGACCAAAACTTTTGTGGGTTAATGCAATTATTACGATTCTTGTTATCGGCGTTTTAGTTGCAGGTATTTTACCAGCGGGATTAGCCTTTTTAATTGGTGTGGCTATCGCCTTGCCAATCAACTATCGTTCTCCTAAAGAACAAATGGAACGCGTACGAGCACATGCACCAAATGCCTTAACAATGGCGTCTATCATCATTGCCGCTGGATTATTCTTAGGCATACTTAATGGTACCGGGATGTTAACTGCGATTGCCAACAATGCTGTAAATATTTTACCGTCTGGTCTATCATCTTATTTACATATCATTATTGGGATATTGGGCGTACCATTTGATTTATTACTAAGTACGGATGCATATTACTTCGCGTTATTCCCTGTAGTTGAACAGATTGGTCTATCTTTCGATATTGATTCTCTTTCGACTGCCTATGCAATGATTATTGGTAATATTGTAGGTACATTTGTATCGCCACTTGCCCCTGCTGTTTGGTTAGCTTTAGGCTTATCAGGATTAGAAATGGGGAAACACTTAAAGTACTCTTTCTTCTGGATGTGGGGATTGAGCATTACTTTACTATTCATTGCTGTAGCATTAGGAATTGTTGCAATCTAAATTATTTAGAGTACCAGTTGTCGTAAATTTTTCGACAACTGGTTATTTTATATCATCGTAACGTAGGATTGATTTCCGTTCCGACTGGGTTCAATTAAGTGTCTTCCCCTTCTTTTCACCGGTGAAACTTTACATAGACATTGATTATAAAGGAAAATCAGAGCCAGCGAGTATTTCCTTCGAGCTTTTTACATGCAGTTTATTGGATGAATAATTTTTAATATATGTCCTTACTATTTCATAACCAATGCAATACCCTATCCATTGAGGCAGCTTTCCACCATATAAAAACTCAACATGATTATTTAATCCTTGACTATTCATTTGAGGCAAAAAATGTTCCTCCCAAATTTTTAACATCTCATCCAATGAATAATACTTCAACCATGGTGCTAACCATTTATCACCATAAATCTCCTCCACTGCACATTCAGCTAACCCCTCTAAAATTAATGAATCTAATAAAGTCACTTCGTCTAAAGATTTATTTAAATAGTGCAGACGGCAAACATGATTATACTCATGTGTAAATAACGCTTTAAGCTCCTGCTTTTCAAGCTCTTCTATATATAAAAACAGAGCATTTGGATAGGCAACGCCGTTTTTCTTAGTAATCGCTTGCTCCTGTGTGATCGGAAAAATATAGATTGGTATATTGGGACCGCTCCATTTCTCCTTTAAATAGATAAATTCCTTCTGGACTACTTCCCAAACGTTTTGTTTTTTTAACTTGTGAATGTCTATTTTTTCATGTGACTGAAATAGCCCCTGTTGTTGTAGTTCAAATTGTATTTCATCTGGAGATCCACCAATAAAAATCTCTACTAAACGACTGCAAAGAATAGTGCGTTGTAAGTCTTCAAGATTTTTACTGTTATCAAGTTTTTGACTAACTATTAATTCATTCAACCACTCATCTGTTGGTATTACTGACATACATTCCCCCCTTACTATAGCTTATGACGGAAGTAGACAATCGGCTAGTGATACTGTTTGTAACCGCATATATTAGCTTGTAAGGAAGTCGAAAGGAGGGATAGTTTGTGAATCCAGCTGATACTTATAATCTTTGTTGTCAATATCATGGTAAACGTGTAAGAATTACAGAAACATGTGGCAGAGTACATTATGGAGAAATAACTAGGGTGGATAGAAGACAGGTGTGGATTCTACCTGATAGACGATTTGGCGGTTATGGTTTAGGTTATTGGGGGTGGGGACCAGGAGCAGGTTTTGGAGTTGGTATCGCACTTGGGACAGTTGCCGGAATTGCCTTAGCACCACTATTATTTTGGTAATATTGAAATGACTAATTATACTATCCGCTGCGCAATGACAGACTCTGTCATTGAGAAAAAATAAGCCATTTCAATCTAATGAGATGGCTTATTTTCCTTATTGCACTTGCTCTTGTTGCTGCTTGCTTTTAATCAACTCGGATATTGTGACAAATGTATAACCTTGTTTTTTAAGTTCTGGCAAAATTTCTTCCAGTGCCTTAATAGTCTGCGCGCGATTGCCGCCTCCATCATGGAACAGAATAACATCTCCAGGCTTCGATCCCTGCAGCACTTTTTGGGAAATTTTATTAACCCCCGGCTGTTTCCAATCTTGAGTATCCTGATGCCAAGACCACATAACTACTTTGTAGCCATCCTTAACAGCGGCATTTATCATTTGATCATTATAGTAACCACCTACAGGACGGAACAAAACTGGTGCAAATCCAGTAATACCATAAATTATTTCCTTCGTCTTACGAAGTTGTCCCTTTAATTCAGCTACGGAAGCTTTAAACGGATGTGAATACGTATGATTGGCCAGCTCATGCCCTTCTGAATAAGATCGTAAAACAAGGTCTGGATATTTTTCTGCATTTTTCCCAATAATAAAAAACGTCGCCTTTGCATCATACTTTGCCAATAAATCTAAAATAGCTGCAGTATATTTTGGATGAGGTCCATCGTCAAAGGTTAGGGCAATTATTTTGTCTTTTGTGTTAATGTCCCATACAACTTCCCCTGTCTCCTCATAGTAAGGTCGACCTTTATCCGCATAAGTTGTTAACCCTGTAGAAAATACCGAAATGATTAAAAAACAAAGGGATAGAACCAATACATATTTACGTGTCATAAGCATCACCTCCCAAGTTCAAATTCACATAACTCCGTCAACTTACTATTTACGAATTACAATGAATTATACTTGTATAGGTTTGGCTGTTTTCTCCTCAAAACAATCTCCAAAAATCAATTTATGCATAAAAATTCCCTGTTATATTTTGAACGAAATGTGAAAACACTCACATAGTACTTTATTTTTTCGCAGAATGATGTAAAATAAAAGACACAACTGATATATAACAACGAGAGAAAACACCGACTAAACCTCCTGTTGTTATAGTACAAATAAAACAACAAAGGGGATTTTTCATTATGTGGATTATTACAGTTTTTGAACAAAATACTTATCGTATGTTCGAGTATAAAACTAAAAACGAGGCAACAGTTGCATTAAAAAACTTCAAACAAACAGCGATGCTTTCTTATACAAAATAATTAAAAGAATCAACTCTTGATGTAACGGAGTTGATTCTTTTATTTTGTAGAATACTAGTTGAGAGGCGCTGTTCGTTTTTGGTAGCAAATAATTTTTAATAAAAATGTCGAACACCTTTTTATCTATTGCCATATGTATATAGAGAAAAGGGGTGATTTCGGATGGTAACAATTGAGCCTATTATGATTAAAGGCCATTTTTTCACTGCGATCATTGTGCAATTACCAAAAACAACACTGCTGACAATTTCAAATGATACGGGCTACATTATGTGCGGGGCTTTAGATGTTGGTCTATTAAATGATCGCTTGGCAGACCGGAAAATTATTGCCGGTCGAGCAGTTGGTGTAAAAACAATTGATGAGCTATTGACGGCTCCATTAGAGTCCGTGACATATGAGGCGCATCAGTTAGGTATTACTGAGGGAATGTCTGGTGTAGAGGCTTTATTAAAAATGGTATAACAAGTTTTTACAAAGCGTCAGTGATTACGACTGAACGCTTTTTTACTGTCTTATGTATAAGCTATTTACGCTATCCTCATACTTTAGACAAAAGGAGTGTTCGTTTTGGATAAAAATAAACATCGAAAAATACATGTAATTTTGCTGTTCATAGTACTTATCATTTTCATATGGTCTGTCATAAAACCAGCATCCTATTTGGATTGGCTTGCAGAAGTAAGTCCTGCTGTCGTTGCAATTATTATTGTAGTCGCTATTTATAACAAGTTTCGCTTTACTACATTTTCTTATATTATTATTGCCATTTTATCCATTCTTACATTTATTGGTGGGCACTATACTTATTCGGAGGTACCTCTTTTTAACTGGATTAAAGAGGAGTTTCACTTAAAACGAAATGACTATGATCGATTTGGACATTTCCTAAAAGGTTTAATGGCCATTGTCATAAGGGAAATATTAATAAGAAAAACCCCACTAGTAAAAGGAGCATGGTTAACAGGCATCACAATAAGTATTATGCTTGCTATTGCTGCTCTTTATGAAATAATTGAATGGCTCAGTACAAAATTTTCAAAAGGTAGTAACGTAGCCAAAGATTTTTTAGGCATGCAGGGAGATCGCTGGGATGCACAATGGGACATGCTTTCGGCTTTTCTAGGGACAATTTTGACTTTACTACTATTTACAAAATTACATGATAAATTGTTAAAAAAACTCAAAAGGTAAAAAAGTTTCTTCTATAGTAAACAGTAAGGTGAGCCTTCTGCCTGGATAACATGAATTATTTATAGGTTAAAATTCAAATGTATTTTTTTCTAGATGTACTGTTTCATCTAAAGTTTTAAAAATGATATCAAAATGCTGACTATACGAATGCATATACAATTCATATTGAATTCTACGCTCTTCATGCGATTGCATTAAATAATTGATATCTGCTCCCCTTTCAAGTACATCACGGCTCGACCTTCTTTTAATTTCCGTATCATTATCTGTATAAAAATAAATTTTTAAATCAAATAATTTTGGATTAATAAATGCCACACTCATTCCCTCAACAATGGTTACTTTAGTTTTTGAAGAAATAAACGCACTTTTCATATAATGCGTATCAATTGTCAATAAATCTAGACCCTCTCTAACCATCTGAATATCTCTTTCCAAAGAAGGTAAATGATGCGCCGCCGGATGGCAAGCGGTCATTTTAAAATGATGCTGTTCGTTTCGATAAGTATAGTCGATAATTGCACGCTTTCGTATATCCGAACTAACAATATACGGGTCTGTGTTCATATAATTCACTTCATCTTCGTTTAAACAGTTAATAAGCTTATTGGCGAACGTTGTTTTTCCTGCAGCACCATGTCCAGAAATACCGATAACAGTTGGTTTATCTCTCTTGTTGATCCAAGTAACGATCTCTTGCAATAACTTATCCATCTTTCTCCCCCCGCTACTGCTTATATTTCCCACATACGCTCTACAGTCACTTCATAATCCATAACACTTATCTGAAAAACATCTGGATTACTTAGATGAGTCCAAAATCGAAAATCAACATCATTATTATAATTTTTCAAAAGTAAAGTAATTATATTTCCATGACTAACGATAATTGTATGTTCAGACTCACTTTTGATAGTTTCCTCTACGACATTAACGATACGTTCCATCGCTTCGTTACTTGACTCGCCATTGTCAAATTTTAAATCCATATCCGTAAAAGTCGCTTGAAGCTTTGCATACCAATCCGGTAAATTTCTTGTACTTAAAATGCGTTCTGCAAGGCGTTCGTCAATTTCAATATTTATATTTTCCCTTTTACTTAGCGGTTCTATTGTTTGAATTGCTCGTAAAAAGGGACTAGCAATAATTCGATCAATTTTTTTGTCAGCGAAAAACTCGGCTAAAACTTCAGCCTGGTGAAAACCATGCACTGTTAAAGAAGCATCCGACGATTGTCCCTGGGCTTCACAATGCCTTATTACATATATATATTTGGCCATTTCTAACCTCCTAGAGGAAATATGGAGAACCGACATCATTATTATCTGCTCAGTTTGAAACAAGTTCTCGTCTTAACATTATTCATTAACCTCACAGATTGTAAGTTTTCACTTTACGCTTATTATACCTTCTTTACTAATTAGCTCCAATTTATTTGACGCTTGACCAATCTTACCTTTCTTTAATTGATCCGTATGTTCTTCCTTCTGATAACCTTCTAAATTAACGCTTATGTCAGATGATTCACTGTTCGCTATAAGCTCTAATGATTTTGGTGCCTCTTTGTATGATATTGTTATATCCCCTGAAGCAGTTTCCACAAACAATGCTTTTCCTTCGATGACTTCCTTCATAAAAACTTCACCGCTAGTCGAAGTAATTTTCGTTTTTGGACTGTTGACTCTAGTCATATAGCTATCACCGTTTGTAGCAGCTATTGTTAATTCGTTTAAAGTACTGTCTACGATGCTCAATTCACCATCTTTTGATGTGATTGTCCCTTCATTAGCCGTTAACCCCTTAATAGTCTTAGCGCCAGAATCCGTTGAAACCGATAGTTCTTCCGTTTCAATATTGTTAATTTTGATATCGCCATAGCTGTTTTTTAATGCAATCTTATTCACTGCATTTTTAGGGATAGAAATGTGAATAGTATCTTTTTTTCCAAAGCTAAAGTTTTTCATAACTCCTTCTTCATTGTCTTGTTGAAGTACTTTTACTATATTTCCGTCTTTCTTAACTTCAACAGGATTGCTTTGTTGCTTATCTTCAAATTCAATTGTTAGTTTATCAGATTCCGTATTTTCTAATGCTATATTCCAAGACTCAATGTTTATTTCTAGTTCTTTAATTTGCTCTACATCAAAGGACTGTTCTTCAGTGATGCTCTGTTCTCCATTGATTTTAAGAGTGAAGAATATTCCTCCAATCGCAATAACGAATATTAAGGCTATGATTGCTTTTTTCACTTTACATCCTCATTTCTCATTTTTAGGTTAAATCTACTTTGTCGACTTTATAATAGGACAGATAGCCGATAATAAGCCCTAAGAGACACATCGTTATTGGGACAATGATAAATTGAAATAAACTGGCAGATGTACCCCCATTTGAAACCGTTGCATTAATCAAAAATCCAATTAAAACAGCGGATGTAATTGTCGCAGCTGTTGATTTTTTTCGCATACCAAAGTACAAAGGAATTAAGCTTACCCCACCCATCATAAATGCATTGATAAAGGTAGAAGGCATTGTAGCTACCATCTCCTGTATCTCAACAGGTGTTTCAAACAAGTTCATCATTGGATTTAAAAAATAAACAGCGATATTCATCATTAAGGTCGCAATAATAATGCTAAAGAAACAAAATCCGTATACTAAAGACAGCTTAGCAAAAATAATTTTTTTCCTTTTTAATGGATACGTAAATAATAATTGAACCGTCTTATTTTTGTATTCATCAATGACTAAACGAGATAAGATTACACTCGAAAAAATGATAAAAACAATGCGAATTAATATATTTGTCAAAGACATAAAATCTGTGTAATCTTGAAACATCTTTTCATCTTCAGAACCAACTGCCATAAGTGCAACTGCCGCAAAAATTCCAACAATACAAATGACTAAGCCTTTAAAATAACTAGACATACTATTCTTTTTCCATTCAAGTCTTAATAGTTTAAGCAATTTGATTCCCTCCATTTATAAGATTTAAAAAATACTCCTCTAAATGCTGTTGCTGCTTTTCAATGCCATTGACCGTAATGTTATTGAAAATAAGTTCTTTATTAATTTGAGATTGAGAAATGTTATGTTCAAAAATTCGAATACAATGCTCATTGATCATTTCATATTTTCGGATACCTAACTTGTCCTCTAACACATGAATTGTTTTTTTCACATCGTCTATTTTAATCTCCAGGTACTCCATATTCTCTTTTCGAATATCCTCCATTTTTACCTCTTTCAATAATTGACCACGATGAAGGATGCCGATTGTATCTGCTATTGATTCTACTTCTGACACGATATGACTAGATATTAATATGGTGATTCCAAGCTTCTCCTTTAGATGTAGTAAGAGCTCTCGAATATCTTTAATACCAATTGGATCTAGACCATTTATCGGCTCATCTAAAATAAGAATTTCCGGTTTGGCAACAATGGCACGTGCGATACCTAATCTTTGCTTCATCCCTAGAGAAAATTCATGTATTTTTTTATGTTCAACACCATTAAGACCTACTATCTCTAATGCCTCTTCTGTAGCTCCTTTTTCATAAACTCCAATATACTTACAGTGAAGCTCTAAGTTCTCCTTCGCTGTTAGCCTATTGTAAAATTCCGGGTACTCGATAATGCTGCCTATTTTGCTCAAGTATTGATAGGAAGTATTAGCAATGGATTGATTTAATACTTTAATTTCACCTGAAGTTGGTTTTACTAAATTTAAAATCATCTTCATGATTGTTGTTTTACCAGCTCCATTCGGACCTAAAAAGCCATAAATCTCTCCCTTCTTAACATTCATATTGACATTCGAGACCGTTTCGACTCCTTTAAAGCTCTTCGTTAATTGCTGTATTTGAATAACAGTTTCCATGTTGTGTACTCCTTACAATTTTGATTTCGTTACATTAATCTTAATAAGCGAAAGTAAAAACAAAGTAAACTCGGTGGAAAATGACAGTAATTTTTTCAAGAGAGTAAGGATATGAAGATCAGAAGCTGTTATGATGAAATTGAAATGAGGGATAAAAATGGAAACTGCAGAAAAAATCCTAATCGTAGATGATGAGGTTGGTATATTAAAATTATTAGAAATTACGTTACGAAAAGAAAACTTTATAAATATCGATACTGCTTCAACGGGAAAAAGTACACTACAGCTTGTAAAGGACAATCAATACGATGTTATTTTGCTCGATATCATGCTGCCGGATATAAGTGGCTTTGAGCTTTGTACGGAAATACGGAAATATTCAAATACACCCATCATTTTTGTCAGTGCTCGCTCTACTGATTTTGATAAATTAACGGGATTGGGTATTGGCGGAGATGATTATATTACAAAGCCTTTTAATCCTTTAGAGGTCGTCGCTCGAATAAAAGTCATCCTTCGACGTCAAAAAATGTATGAAAGTTCTCAACAACAGCAGACTACAAAATTTGATTTCGGTTATTTTGCTCTTAATCCTGAATCCGCTACATTAACCGTTCACAATCAGCTTGTCGAATGTACAGCTAAAGAGCTTGAGTTGCTACACTTCTTTTGTAAAAACCCAAATCGTATTTTTACCACTTCACAGCTTTATGAATTCGTGTGGGGAAATGATGTATATGGTGAGGAGAAAACCGTAACGATTCATATTTCAAAGCTAAGGAAAAAGCTTGGCGATGATACGCGTAAACCTAGAATAATTGTGAATTTAAGGGGCATTGGCTATAAATTCATTCCACCAAAAGAGGATTCACTATGCGAATAAACACTCGATTTACGTTGCATCTTGCAATGGGGATTATTCTGTGGATACTTTTGAGTGGTATTTGTATTGTGATCGGGCTCGAAGGTATTCTCCCACTCTTTAAAAAATCTGTTAGTGAAGCTTATCAGAGTCTACTAGTCGCATGGATTTTCGGATTTAGCACTCTTGCTTGTATTGCTGTATTCGGTTGGTATTTTGGTGGTCCTCTTGGTTTTATCATGTCTTGGATTTATCAGCTCTCACAGGAAAACTACAAACAACCTGTTGGACTATCTAAAATCTATACACGCAAAGGAAAGCTCCGTATGCGTTATATGTTATATCAAGAGGTACTTCAACACCTACAATCCTTATCAGGAAAATTAAAAGCTGCTGAAACAGAACGTGAAAAGGTGGAACAAGCAAAACAAGAATGGATTGCTGGTATTTCACATGATTTAAAAACGCCATTAACGTATATTACAGGCTACTCTACCCTACTATTAAACGATCAATACAATTGGTCCAAGGAGGAAGCCCGTTCCTTTATTCAAGAGATTGCAGATAAAGGCAAGCATATGGAGGAACTTATTCAAGATTTAAGTCTCGTCATTCAGTTTAATACTACAGAAGGTCAGTTACCCTTGCACAAAACCAAGCAGGATATTGTGGATTTCACAAAGAGAATCGTTGCTACTATAAGCAACAATCCACAGGCCAATGACTATATATTGCACTTTAAAACTGATACATCCGTTATAAACACTGACTTTGATACGAAATTCATGCAACGCATTTTACAAAACATTCTTATGAATGCCGTTATCCACAATCCACCTAATACAGATATTTATACACAGATTTTTGATAGAACAGAGCATGTAGAAATTCACATTGTGGATAATGGCATAGGGATGTCTCAACACATGATGGAGAATATATTCCAACAATATTATCGTGGAACCACTACAGAATCTTCATCTGAAGGTACTGGACTAGGTATGGCGATCGTTTCTAAGCTCGTTCAAGCTCATAATGGCACTATCTCAGTACAGAGCGAACCTTCTAATGGAACAACGTTTATTGTTACATTACCCAAAGGATAATATGGGAATTGAACATTTTTGGACTCCTCCTGAGTAGTTGGCCGGTGGACCCTAGCAGTTTTTTGGTGAACCTCATCACTTTCGGGGCGGACCTGAGCAATTTTCTGAAGGACCCAATCACTTTACCAGAGCCATTCATGAAATCGTATTGTTTTACATATATTTAAGCATCATAAATTAGCTCACTCAATAAGGAGGATTCCATGCAATCTGAAAAATTGCGACTAAGAAATATTCAACACCTTGCTCATGAAATTACAGATGAAATGAATAGAGGTGGCGAACTTACTCACTTAGAAACATTGATTCCTGTTATTGATAATTTATCTCATGCCATTGGCGATTTAACAGATTCCTATGGACAGTATTCATTAGATTATGTAGAGGAAAAAGTGAAAAATGCTCATACACTTCTGTTTAACAAAGAAAAAATAAATGTCTATTTATAAAGATGAGAAAAGGGTAACCGTTTGATATGGTTACCCTTAAATACTTTAATGTGTTTCAGGATTAAATGTTTTACAATCTGTTTCTTCACTATTTGATGCCTGTTGTCCTTTTTGACTTACAACATAGATTTTTTCTGCACCACATCTGTTTCCAGAGTTCCAAAATGTACAGTTATTGACTTCACATAGAATTTCTTGTGCCATCGTTTCCACACCTCCTCTTTTGTTATCATTAACAAAAGCGAGGTATTTTAATACTTATTTATAGAACCCAATCCATATAAGTAATGTTGTAATGAATCCTATAGTATCTTCTATTGCATGATTATATTGTTATTCCATAACCTTTGTTGGTGTAGCCTCTTGAACAATTATCATGCCATCATATGCCTCAGCAGGTGTCATTTTAATTGTATAAAGCATCTGCGTGAACTTGTACCAGAAGCTAAAATCATCTCCGATATTACCCATTCGTTGTTTTTTAGCCACGATGTCCGCTAACTCCTGAGATTCATTTGCCTTTTTAAAGTCTACATAAAAAATATTTTCCTTCACTTCGCTAAAAGCATCTATTAATGCATTATGGTGCTCAATTGTATATTCTTTTCTTTCGCCAGATCCATTTTGTGCCTGGAACGTATTGTTAACAAAGTCAGTCCCAATGGCAAAGTACGCATCTTTATATACTTCGTCTAAGTAGTGGCCCATAGATTTATATCCTGCCACAGTTGCAGAAGTTTTTTCTATATGGCCATTATGAGCAGACATAAGTACTTTATCATGACCTTGAGCCGCTTCAAAATCAACAATCCATTGTAAGTTGTTTGCTAAATATTCATCACGAAGACTCATATAATTACCGTCATTTAAAAATAATTGCGTCCGTTGCTTCATGATTTGTGCATATTGAGCAGCAAATAAATAAGTTTCTTTCGACGATTGTTTTTCATAAGCGTCTTTATTTGTTTGTAAATCCTTTATGATGGCATCAATATTTTTGTCCAACTCTTCTAGCTGACTACTTGATAAATCCCTCATTGTTTTATTCGTCACATCTTTTAACTGTGCCTTATATTTCTTTGCGGCTTCACTATTAACCACTTCGTAATATGCTAATAACTCTTTTTTACTATAATCATAGCGTTGCATATCGTTTCCATAAAAATAAATTTTATCTTTCTCATCGGCAGTCATGTTATAATCATGCATCCATTGAACAAAGTCAATCATTTGCTCCGTTTTATAGATCCCATAATCCAAAGCTTTTACCGCTTCCTCAGCTGTGCCAGTACCATTTAAAATGAACTGATTGATTTGCTGAGCGCCACCAAAATCGCCTTCTAATACAAAAACACGGACATTTTCATTTTTTATTAGAGCCTGAAATACATCCTTCTTTAATGTTTGGAATTCAACGTTTCCATGTGTCGCTTCTCCAAATCCGATTACTTTCACATCATTTGGAATATCGATATCTTCAACCGCGGATGTATATTTTGCGGCATCCTTCACAGCTTCTCCCTTTCCGCATCCCGCTAAAGATACTAAAAGAAATAGTGCCGAAATTAATAAAAAACTCCTTTTAACAAATACCATTTTAAAAAATCTCCCTTTATCTATAAAAAAGTTATCCCGCGTTAACGGGCAGTAGTTCACGTTTTAGAAGGCGTATTAGGATTAACTGACCTTAATCAGTGGGTTGAAATATCTTCCCACTGATTAAAGTTCACTTTACACAGCTTTTCGTTGGAAATATAAATACCCTCCAAGGAAAAACAGTACGAAGCCTCCTCCTACAACTGTTAATAATTGCTCCCAAGGCACGAAGAATACATCACCTGTATTACCACCTATATTCATCATCAAGAAGGGCTGCCCCCATGGATAGTAAGGTCCAAAACGTGCTGAGTTGACTGCTAATATAGACGGTAAAGTAAATACAACATTTACTGCAAATGGAGCAGCAAAACTTTTAAACATGATGGACAGCCATAGCTGCAAAGCGACTAATGGCAATGTCGCTAGCCATCCACCAAAAATACTCTTCCATACAATTTCCATTGGGAAAGGATCTGAGTAGCCTTTCAAAAGACCTACTGCATATATAGAACATAAATATAGTATCTGCATCACCAGCACAAGAAGCATAATTAAAGCATATTTTGCGACAAATACTTTCCCTCTTGTCACAGGTAGTGCTAAAAGTTGTTTCCAGCCGCCAGATTGATGCTCGTATCTACAAATAAGACTTGCAAATACTCCTGAAATTAAAGGCAGAAATAATAATGCATAGAGTAAATTCATAGAGATTAAAGAAATATACCATTCATTAATTTCAGCATCTGATAAAATATTATTTGAATTCATTGATAACCCTATAAAAAGTCCGATCATTGGTCCCGCGAAAATGATTGGCACCACTTTTGATTTACGTAATTTATACCATTCAGCGCTCAGTATAGACCCCATTACTTTACATCCCTTCTAGCAAAATCTATCATTCCGATAATATACAGTAAAATACCAATGCCTACGCCAAGCATGACATTAATAACGGGCTCATCCCAATGATTCATTAAAGATGGCCATTTCCAAATCATCCAATCTGGCAATACATAAGAGGAATAGGCAAAAATCACGCCGAAAATACCTACAGTGATCGGAATCCCCTGATTCTGACAAACGCTTGCAATCCAAAGCTGCAGTGCCAATATTGGTAACGAAGCAAAATATGGATAATAAGCAAATTTAGCAAGTTCCGCATATGGTATGCTATCTCCTAAGTCTAAAAACACTCCATAGGCCATTGTCATTAGCATTAAAATCGTGGAAGACATAAACAATAAAATAGCTAGAACAGTGAATTTTGATAAATACACCGTTAATTTTGATACCGGTAGAGCAATTAATTGTTTCCAAGCATTCGTTTCATTTTCAATACTTGCCATAAACGAAGTTAAAATGGCAATCCCTAAAACGATAGCAAGTGGAGTAAAAGAATGAACATTTAATAAGTAGTAGCCCCAATCATCCTCGCTTTGCTCTAGCAAATAGTCCTTCCTTAAACCGTAATTCACCATTTGCATCGCAACAACACCTATTGGTCCTAAAGCTGTTAAAAACCATAATCCTTTGCGTTTAATTTTCAAAAAGTCAGAAGTTAACAGTTTCCCTATCATAGCGCATGCTCTCCTGTTGTCATTTGAAGGAAAATCTCCTCTAAAGATCGTTTCTCTTCCTCTACTCGATAAACCGAAACGCCTTCTTGTACAAGAATTTGTACAATATGCGCTACCTTTTCGTCTGAGCATTCATCAAATAAAATGAGGTCATCCTTATGTTCTGCTTTAATGCCATTTGCCACTAATGAACGCCAGCCCTTTTCACCATCGCTCACTTTAATGACTACCTTCGGCTGAGCAAATCTACGCATTGCTTCAATTGAATCTTGGAAAATCATTTTACCCTTTGTGACAATACCCACTTGTGTAGCCATCTGATCAATCTCAGATAATAGATGGCTTGAAATAATAATCGTCATTCCATATTCTTCAGGCAGTCGTTTAATCAAATTACGAATTTCGATAATACCAGAAGGATCAAGACCATTCGTTGGCTCATCTAAAATAAGTAATTCAGGATTATTTAGTAAAGATGCCGCTATACCTAAACGTTGCTTCATCCCAAGGGAAAAGCCCTTTACTTTTTTATCTGCGACATCCTTTAAACGAACAATATCTAATACTTCATCGATACGTGATTTCGGTACACCTAAAATTTTTCTTAATGCTTCTAAATTTTCATAAGCTGTTAAATGCGGATAGTAGGAAGGGTTCTCTACTAATGAACCAACCTTTGCTAAAATATTCATTCGTTCCTTCATTAAATCTTTTTGGAAGATTTTAATGGTCCCAGAAGATGGTTTCATTAACCCAAGCAGCATACGAATTGTCGTCGTTTTTCCCGCTCCATTCGGTCCTAAAAATCCATATATTTCACCTTTGCGTATTTTTAAATTTATATTTGATACAGCTTGCTCTTTACCAAAACTCTTTGATAAATTTTCTGTTTGTACGATATATTCCATTGTCCTCACCTCTGTAATTATCATAAGTAATGAAGGTTAAAAACAGGTAAGGTTCAAGGTTAAATTTTGTTTAAAAAGCTATTTACCATAACATGGGGTTGATTTCCGTTCCGGCTGGGCGCTACGCTTCGTTTTCGCTACAGATCATTAAAAAGAAAATAACAATTCCGATTGCCTTACTATAAAGTATTGCTCCATTCTACTTTTCCAAGAAGTCTGTAAAAATAAAAAAACAGCATGCCATAAACTTTACTGGCATACTGTTAGGCAATTATGAAGTGAAGCATGCCTTAACATGCTTCACGAATTATTCTATTTGTAGTGTTTAATTTTAATCTTGGTTCCGGATTCGCTGGACTCAATATCCCAGTCTAAATTCATGCCCTTCACCATAATATCGACAATAGATAAGCCAATACCAGCACCTTTGGCATTGGATTCATTTTTCATTCCATTTCCGTGATCCTTTATGATAAATGCATCATAACGCTCCGTTGATTCGGTTTCCACACCAACATATTTCCCGCTACTTGCATGACGTAATATATTTTGAAATAAATTATCGACTATACGTCCAAGCCAAATCGGATCCACTTGCCATTCATTTTTCTCAAATGGATCTAGCCCAAAATCGATTTCAAAGCCTTCCTTTTCGAACACAGGATACCATGTAGTCATTTGCTCACGTACGAAACGTATAATGTTGATTTCTTTCGGTTCAAATTTATATTTACTAGCCATCAGCAGTGTATAAGACATTAAATTTTCTATTAAAGTATCAATATTAACAATCGACGTTTCCATTGCCTTAATGGCATGTTTTCCATCCTCTGATAATACTTCTTTACTTATTGAATACGATTGCGCCCGTATTTTCGTTAATGGTGTTCGTAAATCATGCGATAAATTAGCAATCAATTCACGTCTTAACTGTTCTTCCTGCTGCTCGCGATTCCTACTTTCCCTAAGCTCGCACACCATGCGGTTAAAGCTTTGTTCGAGCTGACCGATTTCATCCTTCTTTTTGACCTTCGTTTCAATAGGTAAGCCATCTACATCACGAATTTCCATTGCTTCCTGCAGGTGCAATAGTCGCTTTCGAATCCCTCTGAAGAATAAAAAAGATATAGCAATGAAAAATATGATAATCGCAATAGTGCCGGCAATTACAAGGTACCCATACTGTTCATAAACATTTCTAAGAGGTGGATTAAACACTTCTCTAGGAATTTCAAAAACGATAAATCCATTCGATTCGTCCTGTCCTAAAAAAGCTATAACTGTAAACGGATCTTCCCCATAATGTTCTTTTATAAACTTTGTTGTAAATGCTGGCGTCCATTCTGATGGTAGGTGCTCCTTTACGTCCACCTTTGTTCGTAATGTACCATCTTCACTTACCCAAAACATGGATGATTTAGGGTACTGATCCTTCCAATCCTTAAAATGTTGTGCAATTGTATCCTCTGTGAAATTTTTGATACTCTTAGCTTCTGTAAGCCATTTCTCTTCTACTTCGCTTTCCCTGAGAACTTCACTTGAAAAACCAGTTTTTCCTATTCCAAACATAAAAACGGCAATTGCAAAGTATGATAATTGAACAATAGAAATCGCTAAAAAAATAATTACCATATACTTAGCTAATAAAGATCGGAAAAATTTCATTGTTTCACCCTATATCCAATACCACGTATAGTTTCAATAATTGTCGGCTTGGCTGGATTTATCTCTATTTTTTCTCTTAAGTATCGAATATGCACCATTAATGTTTTATCGCCTTCTATGTAACTTTCTCCCCAAACCCCTTCATAAAGCTGTTCCTTCGTTAAAATTTGATTTAAATGGCGAATAAAATACTGTAATAGATAGAATTGCTTACCGGTTAATTGAATTTCTTCATCGGTTTGCTTGTTGATAATTCGCATCTCTTTCGTATAAATTTTTAAATGCTGCAGATCTAATACATCATCATTTTTTTGATATCTTCTTAGTAAAACCTCCACACGAGCTATAAGTTCATCTGGATGGAATGGCTTTGTTAAATAATCATCTGCGAAGTTAAGGCCCTCAATTTTATCCTCTACAGCAGTTCGTGCTGACAACATTAAAATCGGAATTTCTTTATTCTCTCGCTTAATTCTTTTACCAATTGAAAAGCCATCTAATCCTGGTAGCATTACATCCAATATAGCAATATCCTTAAAAGCTATATGCTGATCGACCTCTTCCCCTGATTCAAGCCATGTAACCTCGTATCCTCTTTCCGTTAAATCCTTTGTTACCCATTGGCCAATCTCTTTTTCGTCTTCTATGTACAATATGTTATACAAAATGGTAATCCTCCCAATCTAGATTATTTATTTGAAATAAATGTTATTTAGAGCGTATTCGTATTATACGATTTCATCGGTTTGCACTCAATCATTGTCAGTAAAATGAGAGAGTCATTGAATAAATCACATCTAAAGCTCGGTTTGTCGATAAAATTAAAAAGGTTAGGTGATAAAACTAAAAAGTTGGACGATAAATTTTAAAAGTTGGGTAATAAAATCAAAAAGTTGGGCGATAACAATAAAAACGTATTTGGATTCCCCAAATACGTCTATCTTATTAATTATTTGTCATAATCAACATATCATTATCATCAAACTGCCACATGTCCCCATAAGCAACTTCCCAATAGTAGCCGTTTGGGTCTTGGAAATAGCCGCTATAGCCTCCCCAGAATACAATTTCTGGTTCCTTGACGATGTTAGCTCCGGCCTGTTTAGCTAAATCAAACACTTGATCAACTTCTTCTTTCGACTTTCCGTTATAAGCAAGCGTAACCCCGTTAAATCCATTGCCGATAGCCGGTGGATTTTCTTCGTTTATATCTTTTACTAAACGCTCAATCGGAAACAATGAGATTTTTGTCCCACCATTATTAAAGAAAATAACATCTGGATTTGTTTCTTCACCATAAACAATGACTTCAAATCCTAGACCCTCTCGATAAAATTTAAGAGACTCGACCATATCTTTTACACCCAACGTAATTAAATTTAAACGATTCATCCCACTCTCTCCTTTATAAAAGATTCAATTACTTATTCTATTTCAGGCATTGAGTCACCTTCTACAAACTATAAATATTTGCTTTATCACAATTAATTTCAATTAATATAAAAGACCGAACAACGTAAACTAATAAAAATTTCTTACAGTGAACCATTGATATCTCACAAAAGTAACCTCTACGTTTCTATGAAACTAAAAAGTGCGTACTTTTTTTTGCAATAGCATGGAAGCATAATAAGAAAGCAGCAAAGCACAAACGAAAATTGGAGGACAGAAAAATGATTAATCATTTACAAGATAAAATTACATTAAATAACGGCTTACAAATGCCTGGTATGGGTCTAGGTGTATTCCAAGTACCGAATGATGTTACAGCAGAGATGGTAAAAAATGCGATTGAGGTTGGTTACCGTAGCATCGATACTGCCGCTATTTATGGAAATGAAGCAGGTGTTGGTGAAGGTATTCGTCAGGCACTAGCAACTACTGGTTTAAAACGTGAGGATTTATTTATTACATCTAAAGTATGGAACGATGGCTTGAGCTATGAAGAGACAATCGCTGCATACGATGACAGCTTAGAAAAATTAGGGCTAGATTATTTAGACCTTTACCTTATTCATTGGCCAGGTAAAAATAAATTTGCAGAAGCTTGGAGAGCACTCGAAGATTTATACGAGCAAGGGAAAATTAAAGCTATTGGGGTATGTAACTTCCAAGTATCGCACTTACAGGATCTTCTTAAAATTGCTCGTATCAAACCAGTTATTAACCAAGTGGAACTCCATCCACGATTACAACAAACTGAGGTACGTTCATTCTGCGAAGAGCACAATATTCAAGTAGAAGCTTGGGCACCATTAATGCAAGGTGGACTTCTTGATAATGAAACTATTTCAAAAATAGCTGAAAAATACGGGAAATCAAATCCTCAAGTGATCTTACGTTGGGATATTCAAAATGGTATCGTTACAATTCCAAAATCTGTGCGCAAAGAACGTATGATTCAAAACGCTGATATTTTTGATTTCACACTAACTGATGAAGAGATGGCAATCATTAACGCCATGAATCTAGATCAACGCGTTGGACCAAACCCAGATGAATTTGATTTTGTCATGTAAATGTTAGCTATATAAACGTGAAAGAGACTGTCTTATTTTCTTCTCTTAGACAGTCTCTTTCCAATCTATTTAAGATGTATGCTTTATGGCGATATCTTCATCACGTTGCATGATCAGTACATCTTCACCTTGATCTTGTAACATTTCGATATGTTTTTCACCCCAAGTGCAAAGCATGTTCAGCACAGGGTCCATCTCTTGACCATAAGGTGTTAGCGAATATTCAACTTTTGGCGGTACTTGATTGAAAACCTTACGATTAATTAATCCAGACTGCTCTAATTCACGCAATTGGCTTGTTAGCATTTTTTGTGAAATGCCTGGAATTAATCGGCGAAATTCATTCGTACGAATCTTACCATGGTGGTTAAGATGACAAAGAATAATAGGTTTCCATTTGCCCCCAATGACCTCAAGAGTGGCTTCGACACCAATATTATAAACTTTTTTCATTGTGAACCCCCTGTAATATTCAAAAGTAACTAAAAGTACCCTATACAACTTTAAGGTATGTATGAATATTACTATATACTATAAAAAAAATCAAAGGAGATAGTAATAGAATGAAAGATACAAAAGTGCCGAATGCCAAACTAACATTACTCGCACTTGCGATTAGTGCATTTGGTATCGGCTCTACAGAATTTATAAGCGTTGGATTACTTCCATTAATTACAGAAGATTTTGATATAACATTGAGTACTGCGGGTTTAACCGTATCCATATATGCATTAGGTGTAACTATTGGGGCACCGCTTTTAACAGCCTTAACATCGCGCCTTAGTCGCAAAAATGTGTTGCTGCTCGTTATGGTACTGTTTATTATCGGTAATTTACTTGCAGCTATAGCACCCTCATTCTCATTACTACTTACTGGGCGTGTAATTTCAGCATTAGCACATGGTGTGTTTATGTCCATTGCATCTGTTATCGCTGCAGATGTTGTGGCACCGAATAAACGAGCAAGTGCAATAGCTTTCATGTTCACTGGACTAACATTAGCAACTGTGACTGGTGTCCCACTAGGAACTTTTATCGGACAAGTAACAGATTGGCGAATGTCGTTCATTTTCATTGTCGTTATCGGTATTATCGGATTAATTAGTAATGCTCTGCTTGTACCTAGTCAATTATCAAAAGGGAATCCAATATCCATTCGTGATATAGGGAAAGTATTAGGAAATATAAGAATGCTATTAATTCTCTTTATTACTGCAATTGGATATGGTGGCGCATTCGTAGTATACACTTATGTTTCTCCTATTTTAGAGCAGTATATGGGCTACTCACCGAAAGCAATAGTCGTGATTTTAGTTGTATACGGTATTTGTGTTGCCATCGGTAATACATTAGGTGGTCGTTTTGCGAATAATAACCCTTTACGTTCGATCTTTATTATCTTTATAGGCCTAGCATTAGCACTACTCGGCATCGATTTCTTTTTAGAATCATCAATCGTTGGGTTAATAATGGTCTTTATGATGGGGCTATTTATGTTTATGAATGTACCGGGATTACAACTTTATGCCGTTCAGCTTTCAGAAAAATATATACCATCAGCTATTTCAATGGCTTCAGCATTAAATATTTCGGCCTTTAACATTGGTATTTTTCTAGGATCATATATTGGCGGAATCATCGTTCGCCACCAATCATTAGCGTATACTCCTATATACGGATTCGGCATGGTGATGCTTGCCGCAGCTACTACGTTACTATGGTTAATCTTTGATAGAAACAAAAAATAAATACGTTGCTTGTGAGGAAGGTGCTGTCTAAAACGCCCCTTCCTTTTTGCTATTTATTAGATTCAAGGAAAGTATCATCAAAATATGCCTTGAAATTTGGATACAGATAGTCTAATGACGATTGAATATCGGCACCATCATCAAATAAAATTTCATGTTCAATTTCATATATTGCACAATTGTCTTCATCAGCATTATTATTTAAATCAATACAAATTATTTTTCCATACTCTGTATCCCATGAAAATGGTAGGTATCCTAAACTACATAATGTTGGATTAAACATATCCCTTACGTTATTTAAAGGGTCCTCTATACTTTGGTCAGGTATTACACCAAAATAATGGTGATACGTTGAAATAAAAGCTTTATACCATTCGGGAAAATGAAGTCCGAACTCTTTTTCTAAAGCTTGAATATCTTCCTCCGTTACAGTTGAAGGAATCATTCTCCACACAGACCACTCACCGTCGATATCAACTACCTTCATTTCTTCAGGTACATCTGGGCACATCCATCTACAAAACCCTTCTTCAGACACCTGATTATAACGTTCATAGTAAACTTCAAAACCATTTTTTATGTATGCACGAATATCCATCTTAACAACTCCTTTTGAAGAAGAATAATAAACCGTTGAACTGAGCCCCTTTTCGCTCAAGCTTTTCAAAGCGGTAGCCATTAACACCTAATGTCTCCGTTATACATAAGATAATGTATCAGCTATAGGATAGGAGGAAGTTAGTTGTATTACAATCCTTATCCATATTTTGTCTATCCTAATTATTATCCAACATGGGTAATGGCAAATCAACCAACTACTCAACAACCTTCTAGATATCTAGCAATGCCAACAAATAGAAGCCCATTTCCACCCATCAATACAAATAAGTTGAAGACTTCAGCGAAACGGATTAAGACTATTATGCAGCAGGCACAATTACTTACGGATAAAATTGATGAGTCAGAGCAATTTGCACATGATCTTATAGACGCAGCACAACAATCCAATAAAACAGAAGTTGAAAAGTTAATTGCGTCAACAGGCATTACAATAAAATTTGAAACAACCTATACACCAGATGGATTACGTATAATATTTACTGAGAGCAGTTGTTGTAAGCTAACATTATTGTTGGGTTGGTGAAGAGTTGGCCCCTTGAAGAGGGCCTCTTTTTTCGCAGAATGAATGCAAACTTTTAACCTTGTATCCCTATTGAACTTGTAAACAATAAAAAGATATGCTAAAGTGTTTGTAAGTTTTATTTCTGAAAATTCTTATATCGCATTTTCTTATCAAGAGAGACGGAGGGATTGGCCCTATGAAGTCTCAGCAACCAGCCTATAGGTATGGTGCTAATTCCAATTGGCAAAATTCGGCCTTGAAGATGAGAACACTTACTGCAGTTACTTTGCACAAGAGTCCTCTTCATGGAGGACTCTTTTTTACTTGCTATCAAGCAAAAGGTAGCACCCAAAATTTCAAAAGAAAGCGAGAGAATATTATGACAAACGAACTTTTACAAGCACTTCAACTATTGAAATCGAAAGAATGGGTAGATTTAACACATACATTTGGGCCAAATTCTCCTCATTTCTTTATGTTTGATGATGCAAAATTTGAAACATTATTTTCCCATGATGATGGGTTCTTTGCACAGCAATTCACGTTCCCTGGGCAATACGGCACACATATTGACCCACCTATCCATTTTGTGCGAGATACACGCTATTTAGAGGAATTGAAGCTAAAAGAACTAGTGCTACCACTCATCGTTATTGATAAATCGAAGGAAGCCGAAATGAATAACGATTACACGTTAAGTGTTCAAGATGTTCTTGATTTTGAAGCTGAGTATGGAGAAATTGAAGCAGGTACCTTTGTAGCCCTGCGTACCGATTGGAGTAAACGTTGGCCAGATAAAGAGTCTTTCAGCAACAAGGACGGTGATGGTCATAATCATATTCCTGGCTGGGGATTAGAAACGTTACAGTTTTTATTCAACGAGCGCAAAGTAAGTGCTATCGGTCACGAAACTTTTGATACGGATTCAGCAGCGGATTTTCGTACAAATGGTAAGTTAGACGGTGAATATTTTGTGCTTGAGCAAGATACTTACCAAATTGAACTGATGACCAATTTAGACAAGCTACCTCCAAAAGGCGCTGTTATTTTTAATATTGTACCAAAGCCTGAAAAAGCATCTGGATTCCCTGTCCGTTCATTTGCTATATTACCTTAAAATAGCAATAGGTATGATTCGATGAATATTGAATCATACCTATCTTACCTTTTATTTATTTCGGTGAATTCCTTCTTTTGAAAACTACATAAACGATCAACATCATTAATATGAATAATACTATAAGATAAATGCTGTAGCGAGATAAATATACCCCAACATAATGCCATTTCTCTCCCAGTACTTTACCTAAAGTAATAAACGTAAATGTCCATATAGTTGCTCCCGTATAGGCAAAGAAAGCAAATTTTTTATAAGGATAATTATTAATAGCTGCAATATATGCTGTAAGATGACGCACACCGGGAATAAAATATCCTATTAATAATAATCCCGGCCCTATTTTTGCAAATAACTGTTTAGTAAAATCAATTTTCTGCTCAGTAATATGAATTTTCGAACCATATTTTTGTAATAAAGGTAGTCCGAATCTATAGCCTATATAGTAGCTCAGGGTAATTCCTCCTACCGCACCTACAATAGCGCTGATTAAAGCGGGGATATGCGCGAGAGTTTCACGATATACACTATACCCTACATATGTCAAAAATATCTCATCAGGAAGTGGCAGCCCAACAATCCCTCCAACTAGGATAAGAATGATGCCAAAATATCCGTAATGCTCAATAAGAGATTGCACGTGATGCGCCATAAATCCATCCCACCTAAAGCATAATAATTTTTTATAGTTAGCTTTATCATAACTCAATAGAGACAACATTATGAGTGTTATGGTTTCAATCCAATTTTCTCCACGCAACTATACCTTGGCATCATTGCGTCAGAAATCGGAAAGGCGTTAAATTATTTGTAGCTCACGAAGAGCATAATCAATACCACCCTCAGTTGATTTCTTTGTTACATAATTAGCCACATTTTTTAATGCTTCACTACCGTTACCCATTGCAATACCAAAGCCAACCTGCTCCAGCATATCGATATCATTATCTCCATCGCCAAAAGCAAGTGCATCCTCAGGACTCAAGTCGAAATAATCTAGGACAGCTTGGATAGCAATAGATTTAGAAACATCATGTTGCAAAACATTTGTAATATAAGGATGCCACCTTTTAAATAATACATGAGGAAATGTTGAAGTATACTTTTTCTCAATATCCTCATCACCATATAAACACATTAAATACACCTCTTGCGTAACGATATCTTCATTGATAACAGGAAACTCTTGCAAAGATAATGTTTCTTGCATGGCTTTTAAGGTCTCTTTTTCTCGGACGTTATTCATTGATAATTGTTCTGTAAAAAACGATAGACTTTGTTTATTTTCATCAGCGAAAGCTTTAACGGCCTGGACAATTTCTTGTGCAACAGGTATTTTATGTATGACTTGATCTTGGTGCTTAGCATATGCACCATTCGCTGTAATAAACGTCTCTATTCCTACATTTCTTAAATCCTGGCACATCGATAAAGGTCTTCCTGTAGCTGCAACAATATGAATTCCTTTACTCTTTAATTGTTGAATAGCGTTCCTTGTACTTTCTTCCATACAACCATCTTCATAATTAACAAGCGTACCATCTACGTCAAAGAATACAATTTTATAATCCATCGTTCGCTCCTCCTTAGCGTTTCACATAATTTTCACCAAGCGTGTGGTTGATTTCCGTTCCGGCTGGGCGCTTTATAGCTGCCGCTTCGCTTTCGCTGATCTCCAAGGAGTCGCCCAGCCTCCACCCTAATCAACTTATACACAGGATACATATTAATAACATAGATCTTCTTCATTTTGGGGATGAATCTAAATAGAAAACACTAAATTCTGATACAGGATTCTTTTGTCGGCCAATATCTGTCTCCAATCGACACATTTGTAATTTTAATTTTACATTAAGTAACATCTTTATACTAAAATTCACTATAGGTATTATTACTTATATCAGTAAAATTAGTTACTATTTAATTTAACATTAATTGGACAAACTAAAATAAATGTATAACTTGCTACAACTGCACCGATAAATACTATTACGGGTACATATAGAAATTTAAATAACAAAGAAAGTAATGGACATATTTATTTTAATAATGCTAAAGGAGTATACCAAAGAACATAGAATTGTTAATATAAAAGATAATTAATTAAATACATTGAACGATTCTATCCATCGTATAAATAGAACAAAAGAAACGATGCAAAGGAGTTTATTCTTATGGCATTTAACATTTACTACTATGAAAGTAGTGTAGATTGCAAGTTTTGCAAAAAGCATTTTACTACATATAAAGTACGCCCTAATCGATATAAAATTATCGAAGAACAAACAGACTTCATGCCTGTTTATGAGGGTTTAAACCCGTTATTGTATGAGGTTGCTGTTTGTCCACATTGTGGCTATGCTTACCACAAATCTATGACAAGAACGTATGGACCTTTTCTGCTTCTTATTGATGAATTGTATATAAAAGAGCTACAAAAACCAATGGATATGTGCAAGGAACGTACGATTGATGATGCCATTGTAAGCCTTAAATTAGCTTATCTTGTTTCAAGAGCATCTATGGAAGAGTCGCTTCTTATGGCCAATTTCGCACTAAAAATAGCCTGGCTATATCGCTTAAAAAATGATCATGAGTCGGAATTGCGCTACCTCTTCGCTGCAAGAGATTTTTACAGCAAATCTTTTGCATCCAATCAAGAGGGCGGAGAGAGAATTCAATATTTACATGCCGAATTAAGCCTTCGACTTGGAGATATTGCAGAGGCGAAAAAAGGATTTTCTCGATTAATTGCAGATCGACATGTTTCCAATAAATATCGGAAACTAGCACGAAATCGCTGGGAAAACTATAAATATGACGAGCAACCTAACAATATACATGAAAGTATAGAAGAAGTTATCAATTGAAGTAGACGAGGAGAGTAATAAACATGCAGCTATTTGCAAAAAGGATTGATGTGAGAGAAGAAGATATTTTTTCAGAACTACACCATTTTTTACTGAGAAAAAATAATCGTTATTTAACGAACGACGAGGTAGTTGCATTAACTGGGGTTTCATCAGACCTACTCTATAAATGGGTAAAGGCAGGAAAATTGAAAAAATCAATTTTCCCTAATTTAGGCGCACCTTGTGAACGCTGTGGACAAATTACTCAGGCAAAAATCTGTGTCAGCTGCTCCTCAACCATCGTTAGTACATTAAAACAAGAGGAAAAGGATCGTGCATGGTTCAATCAAATACAGCGGAAAAACCAAAGAGCTAGCGCGTATCACTATAAATAAAACTATCAACATCTTCAAAGTTACTTAAGCTTTGGAGATGTTTTTTTGCCTACCCCTATTCGAATCACCTAGAATAATGACATTCACCCAAATTTAAATAAAATTTAAACAAAGTCCCTCTTTACTTTAAACTTAATTACTTATAATTGGTTTTAACATATAACGAAGGACTGATAGAGAATGACAAAAGGTAAGAAGCGTAAGGTTTTATTATCATTAAGCATTGCACTAACAAGCTTTGTAACTTTCAACGGGGTTTCAAATGCATCCGTAGCAGTTCCAGCGATAGAAGAACGCGTAGCTTTCGATAACAAATTAGAGGTTAAGGCAGCTCGCACATCCAATGAAACACTTCAGGATTGGAAAAAGTGGACAAACGACCATGCCTACAGCTTAACATCCATTCAGCCTGAAGCAGTTGGTAAACAAAATATACCATCTACTAAATTTGAAGATTTAGAGATGCTAAAGCCTTTATTGCATGATAAGCGCATCGTTTTTTTAGGGGAAAGTTCACATGGTACAGCCGAATTTAGCCTAGCAAAAACACGTTTAATTCAATTTTTACACCAAGAGATGGGCTACAATGTCCTAGCTTTCGAAAGCGGTATGGGGGATGCTATGAATGCTCAAGGACAAATTGATAAACAAATAGCGAAACAAACGATGAAGGATGCTATTTATCCTGTATGGTGGTCAAAAGAAACACTAACGTTATTCGAATATGCTAAAAAAACACAGAAAACAGATAAACCATTAAAATTGGCTGGCTTTGATATTCTACAGCAAAATGTATTTACGAACGGTGACTGGCTACAAAATAGTCAACTGGCGAAACAGTTCGGTGAAGTAGAGGAGCAACTTGCAGACTGGACCTACGGTAAGGATTTAAAGGGCTATCAAAAGGTAAAACCAAGCATTATTAAAGTATATAAGCAAGTGAAATCACAAGTACAGCTTAAAGAAAAAGAGTTAAAGGCAGCTTATCCGAGCGAACCACATATTGTAAAGCTTATGGAACGTACTTTAGCTGACCGTATCCGTTTTGCAGAAGAATATGTAGAATTATCAATTCAATCCAACATTGAAGTAGAACAAAATAAATACGATTCTTATTTTAAAACAATGGAATGGCGTGACCAATCGATGATGGAAAACCTACTTTGGTTAGCAGAGGAGATTTATCCAACTGAAAAATTCATCGTCTGGGCGCATAATGACCATATTCGTAAAGCACAATCCGAAGTAATGGGTTCTCCATATCCTGTAAAATTACTGGGTGAACGTCTACCAGACATCTACAAGAAATATAGCTATGTGCTTGGCCTTTATATGACTAGTGGGGAAACAGCAAACAATATGGGTGAGCCTATGGCCGTTTTACCGACAGTGAAAGGCTCAATCGAGGATATTGTTTCATCTTCAAATAAACCTTACACATTTATCGACATGCGAAACCGTCAAAATGAGCGAGGCAACTCATGGATGTTTGAACCACGTTTATCTTATAGCTGGGGAATGATTCAGGAAAGTCTTGTTCCACGCGATCAATATGATGGTCTTCTTTTGATTGATAAAGTAAGTAAACCTCATTATATTAAATAAAAATGTAAAAATAGCAAACTAGTTTCTACTTCTAGTTTGCTATTTTTCCTTTATATTCAAGTATCCATCGATATGTTATCCCATTCTTCACTTCGATGCCCTATCATCCAGAACAACCCTCTGCGTCTTTCCATGACGATGCTTTCATTCATCCCAGCAGGAGCCGCTTGGTCTTTTATGCGACTATCTACACAAGCCCACTGGTATCTGTAAATCTTGTCGGCTTCATCCAATATCTCTTTCTGACTACGCATGACCGTTTGAAGATAAAATTGTTCAAACGTTTCACAGTTAGAAACAACTTGAATGGCGTACTCGCAATCACATACTTCATCAGGGAAATCAAGCTTTTCAACAAGGCCAAGTGCCCAAATAAGCGTCCAATAAGCCTCATATTGCCACGAAATATTAATGGCTTCTTGCACAGCTGGTTCTGAAGCTTGTAAAAAGTCTCTTTCATTGCTAGTTAGAAAGTCTTCCACTTTATATGTGCGTAACATATTGATGAAAAAGTCTCGCGATTCTTCTATATTTCCCCCTTGCGCTACATCACAGGCAAATTGAATGACAATTAACAAGGCTACAGCTCTTCTAGCAATGTCTTCTTGGGTTTTAAACTGACAATCTTCAATTGGTGGGAGCTGAGGGAGTGAAGTTGTAAATGGAATAGCTCTTTCCTTTAAATAGGCTATCGTGTTATTTTTTCTTTGCTCACCTTCTTCTGATGTCACCTCTTCCCCCATAATCTTTCGTGTACACGCATGAGGTCTAAATTTAGATGGACCTGATTGCCCCTCAGGATAAACAATAACGGCCCCTTCATCGTCTAGTAAAGTGCCATCCGGTAGAAAGCCAATCCCCCCTATATTTGATAGCAGGTTTGTAAATAACTGCATCTGTTCTTCATTGATCTCTTTTTCCGATTCAATCGCAATCACTGTGTTTAAAACAGTGATTTGCGTTAACACTAATTCTTTTAAATGGTCATCTTCAAAAGGAATGTTATCGTAATAGCCCATCATTCCAGGAATATTATTAGCGAAGTAGTCTGGATTTGTATCTTCAGACATGACTCTAATGATTAATTTATACTTTTTAAACAGCGCCTTGGATTTTATTAAATACTCATTATCATCTTTATCGATGGCAAAACCTTTCGCGAAAACATCTGAAATTTTAACTTCAATATCATCGATGTCGTTCTTAGATGCAAATATTGTGAAATAGTTCAATTTTCTCTCCCCTTTATTCACCAACTATCTAAGCCTTCAAGAGCTTGGCTAAATAGCTGTTTATTTTTTCGTAGTATTTCGTTTTCCTTCCAAAAAGCAAGCAATTGTCCCCAATCATCTTTATCTACAAACGTTGTCGGTACAATTTCTCGCTGCATCATTTGATATACCGCCCGTATCGCGGTAAGCCTTTCTACTTCACTGCCACTCAACCACTCAAATAACGTCTCTGCACTTGGCTGTGATTCTGCTAAAAGTTCACCCCATCCATCTACTGGGAATGAAACATAAGGCTTCATCCAAGCTATCGTTTTCGGATTATGAAAATGGCGTAGCCGGTGTAAAGTAGTATAGGCATCAACTGCCTTTTTTTCGATATCTTGAAGAACAAGAGATAAACCTTCTTCTGCTGGTAGACAATACGCTGTTAAATAATCTCGAATCCGACTAGGGATATCATTTCTGTCACTCCAGAGTGTCCTTACCCAATCACTTGCCTCAACCGCACAAATCTCTACTAACACTTCACTCCATGCTTCTTTATAGGCTGGTGGCAGAGATTGTTCAATTTTATGTCGGAGTGCATCATACACCTTACTAGAATCAAACTGTGCAAATGCTTCCTTAACGCTACCTTTCAGTCCATGCATCGATACATATATTAATAAGGAATCCAAGTTTGACATTGCTTGGCTCAGGGTTAGTGTGAAATATTGTTCGAGCCACTTTAGCCATAATTCAGAGCTAGTCAGGCTCAAATCCAACCCATCCTCACTACAAAACTGTCGATGCTGTCCACAATCCGCACCTATACATCCTAAAGCTGAAGCCCGCTCCACATAAATAGTAAAACGCTTGGCAAGTAGGTCGAATTCATCTTCCTCGTGACTCCAATACCAAACGGAACCATCCTCAATTCTAATAAGAAGGGCATCACCGTTGCCAGCTGTGTGAAACTGTAAATATAGTTGTTCATCTAGATTTTCACCGTTACCGCCGAAATCAGGAAATTCCAGATCCTCCAAGCTCCAGCCAAAATCACCTGAAGGCGTCTCCCCTAGCTCAATAGGCAGTAGGGCCTCGTCTGGCAAAGACCAATACATCCCCACTTGTCGCGAACAATGTAGCAATAAATCGCGGAACTCTGAAGGTATACGAACGCCAAGTCGTTCCTCTACTTTTGATAGCTCTTGCTCTGAAGCTACAGGCGCTATTTCAAGTGGATGCACCCAAGCTCCTTGCTGTTCAAGCTGCTTTAATATGTACGCCCATCGTTCAATTCATTTTTGCAATACGATCCCTCCGCGTTAAGAAAAGTACTCTATACCTAGTGAGTTATGTTCACTTTAGATCCATGAAAAGCTTCCTTGCTCACCTCCTGTGCCTCTTCTTTACCAATTAAAATACTTCCTCATAATAAGCTACATAATTTTAACTAAGCACCACTTTCCTGAGTCGCCTAGTCGGAGCAGAAATCAACTTAAATATGGTATATATTTTAACAAATGTCATCCACAACTTTTGGCAATAAGCCTATTTTATGTATAAATACCTTTTTTGCTCTCACCAAAAACTTAAAAGTTATGATAAATTACCCTACCTTTTCTAGATCCTTTTTCGTTAATATTACTATTAGTCATTTTGACCATTAAAAATATCCCTTTATAGAACATCTGAATGATGCTACAAAGAGATAGTTTACTTATCACGTATCTTTTTTTATTTCTATCATAATTTTCGTTACATAATCCTCTTCACGATTTTTAATCACGGCATCATAAATATATTCCTCATAAACGTACTGCCCTAGTTCAAAGCCTTTTTCCCGCATCACCTTAAATAATCGCTCGTAAGATTCTCCCAGTGTAGCGGACGTTCCTATATGGTATCCAACAATAAAATCCCCTTCAATCGCCCTGAAATAAGGATGACCTTCTCGTGGATGCGGCTGCTCTATATACAAATAACTATAGTTATCATAATTTCCGGCTAATACTTGCTCTCTTCTTGTCATGCCTCCAATGGGATAACCTGTATCCAATTGAGAGCGATCTAATTCATCAATAAAGTCGGAAACAGCATGCGTAAACTGTTCTTCCGTCGAATCCTCGATATTTTTACTTAAATACAATGTCGCTTCTGGAAGATGTTCAATCGTAATACTGTCAAAATCAAGGTTTAAAGCTGCTTTTGTTAAGTCAATTTTTACATCAATAATGCTTTCAATCATCTCCAGCTCTCGACGTTTTCTCGCTACAATTTCCTTCTGCTGATACATCAAGTCCAAGAAATTTTCAGGTGATTTTTCTGCCATATATTTTTGAATATCCTTTAAAGACATACCGACAGCCTTTAATAGCTCAATCACACTGAAAAATTCATATTGTGCAATGGAATAATAACGGTAGTCTTTATTATCCTTCATAATTGGTGATAATAAACCGATTTGATCGTAGTAAATTAACGTTTGTTTATTTACCTTACAAATTTTAGCGAATTCACCAGTTGTGAAATATTTTACATTTTTATTAAACATTTTTAAGTTTCTCTCCTTGACTGTATAGTTACTATATACATTAAATTGTAGCTATTCACAAACAATTATGCCACAGCATAAAAGAAAGGTTTTGACATTATGTTCACGGAAATTCGTGACATTACAGCTTTAAACAAAGAAGAAATATTAGCATTACGCATCGCTGATAGTCAGCAAGATTTTATTGAAAGCACACAGCAATGCTTAGCGGAGGCAGAAACAGATACACGCTTTATACCTATTGGATTGTATAAGGAAGATATGGCAGTTGGCTTCGCTATGTACGGTGTTTTCCCACACAAGGACAATACACAACGTGTTTGGTTAGATCGCTATTTCATTGATGAGCGTTATCAGCAAAAAGGATTGGGAAAATACTTTTTACGGCAGCTTATTAATTATTTAGTCGCTAAATACAACTGTCAAAATATATATTTAAGTGTTTATGACAACAATACAGTAGCTGTTGAACTATATAAAAAATTTGGCTTCATCTTTAACGGTGAGCTAGATGACAAAGGCGAAAAGGTGATGGTAAAGGAGGTACATGCTCATGACTACCATTAATCCAATTGAAACAAGACCACTTAAACCCTTGTTTTTATCATACTTATTTCCGGCTATGATTGGGATGTTGCTGATGTCGGTGAATATTTTAGTGGATGGTATTTTCGTTAGTCACGGGGTTGGACCAACCGCTTTAGCAGGAGTAAATATCGCGGTACCCATTTTCTCGATTTTACTATCTATTTCCCTTTGGATCGGTATGGGTGGAGCAACACTATTTTCAATCTCTCTCGGTGAGGGCAATAAAAAACGAGCACACCAGCTCTTTACATTAGCATTTACAACAATGGTTGTTATCGTTATAACACTGATTCTAATACTTTTATTAAACTTAAAGGAAATCGCCTATATATTTGGGGCAAGTGATGCTACCTTTCCTTATGTTCAAGAGTACTTACATGTTATTTTGATTTTCGGTGTGTTCTATACAATTGAAAACTTACTAAGTATTTTTATTCGAAATGATGGCAACCCCAAGCTTGCAATGATGGGCTTAATCACTACATCTGTGTTAAACATTATTTTAAACTACATCTTTATTTTCGTGCTCAATTACGGCGTAACTGGCTGTGCCCTAGCTACAGCACTCTCCACAATAATCGGTATGTCAGTGCTTTGCCTTCACTTTTATCGAAAGCAATCCGAATTAAAATTTGTACGTAAATTTTTCAGCTTATCTGATGTAAAGAAAATGTTCGCTATCGGATTGCCAAGCTTTATCGTTGAAGCCTCTGTCGCTGTTATGGTTATTTTATATAATGTGACATTTTTACACTATTTGGGCTCAGATGGAGTTACCGCCTACGCGATGGTAAACTATATTCATACTGTCCTATTAACAGTATTTCTTGGTATTGGCATGGCCCTACAACCCCTTGTTAGTTATCACCACGGTGCGAGATTAATAGAGAGATTAACAGCGTTATTGAAAATCGGTATAGCCACTGCATTTGTCCTAGGTTTCATTACTGTCATAATTGCTACGTTATTCCCTTCGCAGCTAATAGCATTATTTGGTGATAGTACATTCGAAATTCGCAATATGGCAGCACAAGGCTTCGTACACTTTGCAATTGGGTATGTATTCCTTGGAGTGAACATGGTATTTGCGGAATTCTTCCAATCAATTGAAAGAATACGTCTTGCAACAACTATTATGTTACTTCGAAGTATTATATTGTTCATCCCCGCTCTGTTACTATTGCCAAAATTCTTTGGCCCACAGGCTATTTGGTGGACATTCCCTGTTGCAGAAGGCATTACCGCATTGTTAATTTTTATATTTATGAAGAACAAACCACATGCAATTTCACTATAAAGAAGTTACCCCCCTTTCAAATCGAAAGGGGGGTAACTGTTTTCCAACGAAATTCCAAACTTCCTAAGAAAAAAACAAAAAGGAATCATACACAACTTGATTCCTTTATGAATGAAATTTTATTCAATCTTTGGGTCATCTTGTATGTCCGTTGCCTGTTGCAGTTCATCATCTAAGGACATTACCCCGAGAATATCGAGAAGGAACATGAACAAAGGAATACCAATAATTAATCCCCATACACCCAGAAAATGCTCTGAGAAGAGAATGACGATGAAGGTATAGAAAATCGGAAGATTCGTCTTAGCAGACATCAACTTTGGATTTAAGAAGTAGGCCTCCATAGCATGTAATACCATAACGATAACCAGGATATAGACAATATACATTGGTCCGCCGATACTGTATGCAATGATCGTTAGAGGAATCAAGGACATGATGACTCCTGCAACTGGCACTAATCCCAGTATAAAAAGCATAATCCCCAGCGCAATTAAATGTGGGAAGCCCATAATGTATAAAGCAATAACAGATAAAACACAGTTGACAGCGGCAATAATGAACTGCGCCTCAATCACTTTACCGAAAGAACGGATGAATATCTTTGAGAAATAATGTAGTTCATCGTATAGATGGCTCATTTTACTATCTTTAAATTTTGCCGTAAACTCTATAATACGTTTTTTCTCAAGTAAAATAAACAAGCTCAAAATTAGTGCGATAAATATATGCAAAATGATTTTACCGATATTCGTCAGATTTTTCAGCGTGAGGTCTACACCCTGCTCTAAATATTTACCCAGTTCAATCTTCTCAAAGGTAGGAGCTAAATACCTTGCAATCTCGTTATCATTTGGATTGAGACTAAAGCTAGCAATAAGATCAAAGAGCTGTGTAATTTGTTGGGTCACGATAGGCAAATACTTGTAGATAATTGCAACAATACCTGCAAGAAGTAAAAGATAGAGGGTAACTGTCACAGCCTTCTCGCCCATCCGTACGTACTTTCGAATCTCTTTTGTTGTCTTCGTGGTAAGTTGATTCATCAAGTAAGTAATGATGAACGTAAGAAGAATAAGATTGATCATACTTCGCAACATATATAGTGCAAAAGCGATCCCAGCTAGGATTATAAACCGTTTAAATCCATGGCTTCGAAAGAAATTACTCATGTATTCACTCCTTCTACAATACGGCTTTGCTGCCTTTACTGCCTGGGTTTCGCTATCAAATGAACATAAGCAATTAATAAATTGATTTAAAACATTACGTATCATTCTTATGTAGATGCCCCCCTTCATTGGATTATTATTCCCATCAATACTTAGAATAAGACTTAAATGCTTGCACTTTATAAGTCTCATAAGAATTTAATGAATCCAAGGAGCGAAAAGAATATTATGCCTTATCATATTAATAACAATTTTTTTGAAAGCCGTATCAGCGTTACAAGCCTTAATTCTATTAGTCTATTATAAACCTATGAACACCATGATAGCCAATGTAAGTTCTTTTGTAATGGTACTAAAAATATAATTTTTTTCTTTTGTTTCAGCTCATCACCAAAATATTCACATACTTCCTTAAGTATGCTTCTCAAGAGCTCTGAGCCTCCTTCGTTTCCATGTGCTTTCATTTGAAAAAATACTTTTGAATCAAGAACAAATTTTGGTATTACTCCTTAGTTTCAGTATGATATTCTTATAAAAATTTTAAACTAACAATAATAGAAAAGATGGAAAACGATGTGACTGCACCTGAAGAGCCATTAGCTCAACTGAAGTTGGAATCGGAAAATATATAGAGGAATCTTGAAAGCCCACATATTCAAGATTTAACAAAGATCATTTGATTGGGGAAATAAAAACTGTTCAGAGAAAAGAAATAATACAGGAACTCTTAGCAATCACCTTTCGTGTTTGAAATTGACAACTGGATAGATAAGGTAATTCATTCTTATAATATGTTGAAATTAAGGAGAATGTGCATTCAGACCTGTAAGATTAGCAAAATTCACCTACATCAAAAAAAGTGCGAAAAACCAACGTTTCAAAATTGGTTTCTCGCACTTTTAAAATTTTGTCCAAGCACTTTATCTCATTTATAGATCTTCATTTTTAGTGTTTATTTTAGCATGCTTGTATCCATAGCTTATGTAAATAATTATACCTATTGCTAACCAAATCATAAAGCGCACTATAGTGAATACCGGCAGACTAAAAATTAATACAATACATCCTCCAATACCTACAGTTGCTACAAGCCATAACGCTGGCACTTTGAATACACGTGGTTGATCTGGTCGTGTATAGCGAAGAACAACAACACTAACTGTCGTTAAAGCAAAAGCAGTTAAACCTCCGATGTTGGCAAATTCCGCCAATTCCCCAATTGATAAAAATCCTGATAAGAGAATACCTGTTCCAACCACGATTAAAGTTGATAATACAGGAACTCCTGTTTTTTTATTTGTTTGTGCAATACGATCTGGTAGAAGCCCATCACGGCTCATTGCAAACAGCACGCGTGTTGCACTTGTTGTGTTGGCAATCATCGTAGCAAGCAATCCAAAAATAACTGATACTGCGATGATAGCGCCTCCCCACTGAATACCAACAGATTGCAGTGCATAAACTGTAGGATTTGGAACATCCAATTCAGGGAATGGTACAATACCCGTTAATACTAGTGCAACAAATGCATATATAAGCGTTAATACACTCAGACCACCAATTAAAGCTTTTGGTATTGTTTTTTGTGGATTTTTTACTTCTTCCAGAACAGTTGTTACACCATCAAATCCAGTAAAGGCAAAGAACACTAATGCCGCTCCCGCCATGACACCTGACCAGCCAAACGGTGTAAATGGCGTCCAGTTTACAGGGTTAACATGAAAAGCCCCGATAGCAAGGAATAAGACAATCGCGCCGACTTTTGCCATTGTAAATAACATGTTTGATCGGCCAACGTTTTTAATCCCACTCATTGCAATCCAAGCTACAATAAGCCAACCAACCACAGCAGGTAGATTCACAACCCCACCATGAGCAATATCCTTTGTTAAAACGCCTGGCAAGTGAATTCCTACAGATTGTAAAAACGAATCTACGTAGCCACTCCAACCAACTGCGACTGTACTAGAAATAACGATAAATTCCAATAATAAATCCCAACCGATGATCCAAGCAATAATTTCACCTAACGCAATATAAGAATAGGTGTAAGCGCTCCCTGCGACGGGCGCCATTGCTGCGAATTCGACATAGGCTAATCCCACTGCAATTGTTACAAGACCCCCAATTAAGAAAGAAACAACGACACCAGGACCTGCATGTAGAGCAGCTGTAGTACCTGGCAATACAAAAATTCCGGCCCCTATTGTCGCTCCTAGTACATACAATAATAACTGTAACGACCCTAATTCACGCTTTAGTTTAAAACGTTCGACTTCAGTTATTTTATTGGCTTGTTCGATTGACTTTCTTCGTAAAAAATTCGCCATAATAACCACTCCATTTCCAACAAAAAAGGTAATAACTTTCATTTTTATTCATTTTTATCAATAATCAGTATATTAGCTATATTTTCGAACTGAGTCAACAATTAGATTAGTATAGCAATTTCTCTTTTACTAGAAAATGAGTAAATCGACGCACTCTTTATAATTATTTATGCCCCTACCTAATTGTAGAGTTGCCTTGCTTTCGCTCAGATAAACAATGCGTTCGAAATCGGCTTTATGCTTAGGACAGCATGGTCAAGGATTTTAAGCTAACATCCTATATAAACTCCTTTCTGATTTCTTAACATCCCAGAGGCTTTAAATTCTAGTAAATCAAAATTAAAGATGATATTGTACAAGCTATAAATCTAGAAGTTTGGAGAGGACAAAATGGATTCCTATGAAGTATCGACATTAAAAAAGGGCCTTTTGATTTTGGATGTATTACGTCAAAAGCATTCTCTTACATTAACTGAAATTACCGAAGAATTATCAATGAATAAGACATCCGTTTTTCGCATGCTTTATACGCTAGAAAAAATGAATTATGTTATTCACTACAAAAAGTTTTATCAATTAAATCCGCATATTTTTAGGGATGAGCACTTGTATTGGCACAAAGATATCCAATGGACGTCTCTCGTAGCGCCCTATCAATTAGCCCGCCAAGAAAAAATAACTACTTATATTGCTATTTTGGAAGATTGTGAGATGGCGATAAAAAATGTGATTAGTGAGCCATTTGAACATCCTACTTTTCATGCAATCGATACTCGGACACCTATGCATTCAAGCGCACTCGGAAAAGTAGTTTTAGCTCATCTGTCACCTAAAAAACAACGTGAAATATTAAATAGTATTGAACTTAATACATTCACAACAAAAACCTTCTATGATTATGGTCTGTTGATTCCTCATTTACAGGTCATTAAAGCACAGGGATATGCTGTTGATAATGAAGAAACGAATGTAGGTAAATGTTGTATTGCAGTTCCGATTTATGTGAATGAAGAAGTCATCGGTGCCATTGCTTTGCATGGTGCAACGAATCAAATAAAGAAATCTGCCATAAGGTCGTTTGTAAAAAAATTAGAAGAGACTAGTCAGCAATTGACGAAAGAAATCAATTACCTATTAACATCATGTTAAAAATTAATTGGTTTTGTATTTGCAATTAAAACGCTCTTGTTTCTATATATGAAACGATAACTATGTATGTTGGTAAAATAACTTTTTTATTCTATTCTGATTACAGAAAACAGAGGAGGTAGGAATATGAAATTTCATACATTAAAAAAAACGACTATCAAAATTTCTGAAATTGGCCTTGGGACGAATGCTGTAGGTGGCCATAACTTATATGAAAACTTGGATGAACAAAATGGGAAGGAACTAGTCTCGGCTGCACTTGACTTAGGGATAACTTTTTTTGATACAGCAGATATATATGGGAAAGGGCGTTCAGAAGAACTTGTTGGTGAAGTATTAAAAAACTACTCAAGGGAAGATTTCGTTTTAGCAACAAAAGGTGGTAGACATTGGTTTGAGGATGGTTCAGTAAAAACAAATAATCATCCGCAATTTTTACGAAGCGCACTTGAAAATAGCTTGAATCGACTACAGATGGATTATGTAGACCTTTATTATTTACACTTCCCAGACAACGAGACCCCTCTTGCGGAGGCGATTGGTGAATTATCTCGCTTAAAAGAAGAAGGAAAGATCCGAGCAATAGGTATTTCTAATGTAACACTAGATCAACTTATAGAAGCTAATGTGCACAATGATATTTCAGTATTACAATCTTCGTACAATATGTTAAATCGTTCTTCAGAACAAGATTTATTGCCATACTGTGTAAAAAATGATATTTCTTTTGTTCCATACGGTCCACTTGCATACGGCCTACTTGGCGGAAAGTATACAAAAAACTTTAAGTTAGGTACCGGAGATTGGCGAATTTCGGATCCTTTATTCCAAGGCGAATTATTTGAACAAACTTTAGCAAAAGTGGATGCATTAAAGGGAATTGCAGAGGAAAAACAAACGACATTACCAAATCTTGCGCTTGCTTGGTTATTAGCTCAAGATGGCGTTGATGCCGTTATCCCAGGCGGGAAACAGAAGAGCCAGGTAGCTACCAACGTGAAAGCAAGCGATGTCCTATTAACAAACGAAGAGTTAGTGAATATAGAAAGAGTTTTAGCATAAAATAAAAATGCGAAAATGCTGTTATATCAACATTTTCGCATTTTTTTATTCTGGACGTTCTATCGCAAATATATCACCAATCTTTGCGTAATTCGAACCAGCTAATCTACTAACGGCTTTTAGTTCTCTTGGATCAATTCGCCCTTCATTATAAATGGCCTCATCTATATGATATTGTACGACTTCACCAATAAACAAATCGCCTGTCTGCTCGTCCCCATTCATTAAAGGAATTGCCTGTACTAAACGGCATTCCATTCGAACCTTTGCCTCTTGAATACCCGGTACAGATATAAGCTGGCTATCGGCTAATGTAAATTGAGCTCGATCAATTTCGCTTTCTGTTACAGGTAAGGAAGCGGCTGTTTCATTCACCTGCTTCACATTATCCTCATCTACAATATGCACAACAAATTGTTGCTGATGATGGATATGGCGAGCAGTATCTTTTAAGCGCCCATTTGGTCTTTGAACCGCCAGAGAAATCATCGGTGGATTTGATGACACAATATTAAAGAAACTAAAAGGTGCGCCATTGATGACCCCTTGCTCTGACTTGGTCGTAACAAAAGCAATTGGTCTCGGAATAATGCTACCAATTAATAATTTATAGTTTTCACGCTCAGTATTTTTTGTAGGATCAATCGAAATCAAACGACTCATCCTCCTTAATCAAGCACACGCACTTCAATCGGAATTAATGTTCTTTCTAATTGTTCACGATGCTGTTCGTATTGAGCTGGTAACATTAATTGGCTACCCATAGTTTCAGGTGTTTCATCATGAGCGAATCCAGGTGGATCTGTCGCAATTTCAAATAAAATCTCACCAGGTTCACGGAAATAAATCGCATTAAAATAATTACGATCTTTCACTTCAGTTACATGTTGTCCATGATTCATGACATACTCTTGCCATTCTAGATGATCCGCATTATCCTGGGCTCTCCAGGCAATATGATGAACCGTTCCGACTCCCATTTGACCACGCATACCAGGAACAACTTTTAAATCTACCGTATTGCCGATATCTGCGCTGGATTTATAACGAGTATACTCGCCTTCCGTTGCTACTTCCTCAAGCCCCATGACTTCAGTTAAGACCTTTGCCGTTTCTTCAGGGTGACTCGAATAAAGTGTTGCACCACCAAATCCTTTAATCGCCACCTCAGGAGTTACTTCGCCAAATGTCCATTCATTCCATTCACCTTCCGCACGTGCCACTAATTCAATATGAAGTCCGTGTGGATCATCAAATTGTATTACTTGTTCACCAAAGCGTTCAGCTTTTTGGAATGGAATAGCGAATTTCGCAAGTCGATTAATCCAAAAAGGTAGTGCTCCCTCTGGTACAACATACGTAGTGACACCAACTTGACCATCACCAATGCGACCTTGATAAGCATCTGCCCATGGGAAGAATGTAATAATTGTCCCCGGTTTACCACCTTTGTTACCGAAGTAAAGATGATATGTGCCTGGGTCATCGAAGTTTACTGTTTGTTTAACTAAACGTAAACCTAATACACCCGCATAAAAATCAATATTTTCTTGTGGATGCCCTACAATGGCAGTGATATGGTGAATACCCGCAGTATGTTTTTTCATGTTAACAGTCCCTTTCATGATAAATGTATTTCTCACCTATACTTTATCCAATAACGTTCTACCTCAATCTTGATTAACGAATTGTATATAAAGCTTTTGACCAAGGAATTAATTGATCTAACATTTGGTTAACAGAATCTGTTTGTACTTCTTTTGGTTTGAAGTCAGTACCATTTTCAAAGTCTGTGAATAGTGACAATGCTGGATGTACACGTACATCTGCAATTAAAAGTTCACCCATAATACCACGTAAATGTTCAGCTGCACGTGCACCACCTACAGAACCATACGATACAATACCTGCAGCTTTGTTATTCCATTCTACACGTAAATAATCTAGTGCATTTTTGAGAGCACCTGTAATAGAGTGATTGTACTCTTGTACGATAAATACAAATCCATCTTGTTTTGTAACAATTTCTGACCAAGCTTGAGCGCCTGAAGCGTCTTGTCCTGGTTCACCTAGTAAAGGTAATTTGTAATCTGCAATATCAATAATTGTATAGTTAGCATCTCCTCGTTGATCTGCGATTTCTTTTACCCATTGTGCTACTTGTGGACTTACACGACCTTCACGTGTTGATCCGATAATAATTCCGATATTTAATTCTGCCATTGTTTTTTCCTCCTCTTTTTTTGAAGCAAATAATTTATTTAAAAAACCCATTATGATTACCTCCTTATGATGAAAAGTAAAACTTTTCTACATGGATTAAAAGGTTCGAATTCATTTATCTTGAATTTAGTTATCTTGAATTCGAGATAATAATAACACGACGGTTTAATTTACGTCAACAAGTTTGTTTAATGTTTTAAAAAAAGCAGAGATGTTATCATAAAAACATCTCTGCTTTGCTTAATTAATATAGCTCATCACTATAACGAGTGGTTGATTTCCGTTCCGACTGGGCGCTTTCCTGGGGGCGTCCGATGAGCCGCTTCACTCGCGTTGCTCGCTCCAGGGTCTCGGGCCAACAGATGTTTTTTGCGCGAAAGCGTAGTGCTAACGTAGCGGCAGCAGCACCGATGTTGGTCACGAAGGCGTTATCACAGGATGTGATGCTTTTAGCCTTCGTTCCCCTATCGCTAATCCCCAAGGAGTCGCCCAGTCTCCACTCCAATCAACTTATTTTACATCACATATACCATCCCCAACTTTTGGTGAGTAGCTTTAAATTCAAAAATAAACAAAGGTGGATTTTCATCTGGAATAACACTTTCGCTCCCTAGCTCTTTCTTAAATTTGTTCGAAAATTGTTCTTGTGTAAAATCCTTTCTTTCCCCATTTAGGATATTATAGAAATGCCAACCTTCATCAAGCCACGTTTTATAGATTTCGCTTCTAAGAATATTATTTACAACTAATGCTGTGACTCCGCATTGGCCTTTTGCAGGATTATCTATACTCCATTTTGAGCTAGATTGAATGGACCAGGATTTTTTAAAGCTCTTAACACTTCATTTTCTGTATACATTCTTCAGCGTCCTTTTCTACCTTAATATGGGATGTCATCGATTTTAATAGGCGTTGTTCTACCTAAAAGCCAATCATCTTTGATTGCACCATAAACAATACTATCTGTTACAGTACCATCTGCGTTCTCCCAAGCATTTCTTAAATAGCCCTCTTTTACAAAGCCAGCTTTCGCAAAACATTTCCTCATCCCTATATTATCAACTCTCGTATAACCTTCGATACGAATCTTATCTTTTTCTCCAAACAGGTAATCTTGTAACCAACGGAGGGTTTTTACTCCGTATCCTTTTCCTCTATAACGCGTATCTAAACGGATATCGAATAACGGGATCGTATCACTTATATCATGAATGATAATAATCCCGACCTTTTCTTCATTATCAATTAGCCAATGTGTTTCCCGATCGCTATGATAGTATCCTTCTGCATACGCTTTTCGAACGGATTCTTCTTTTAAATTTTGATCGGTATGATAAATCCACTTATTTTGAGTTAATAATTCTACCAAATTTTCTATTTCATCTTCGAATAGTTTATAGTCCAATTCGTATAATCCTCCCGAAAGTTTTGATTTTGAAGTGTAAAAGGGAAGTCATCATATACAAAACATCATATACTGCTTTTAAAAACAATGTTCTTTCGAATAGTATACACAACAAATATCATATACTATGAAAAAGTGTATATTTTTGTTAAATTTAATTTTTGGATTAAAGGTCATGATTATGAAAGAAAAATTTCGGAGGAAATAGGTGAAAACAACAATGAAAAAAAGTTCCCTTTATAAAACTATATTAATATGTTTAATATTAATTCCACTCTATCTATTTCAACCAGTCTCACAAATCTCCGCAAAAGAAGCAGGACGAGACATTAAGAGTACTATAGATAAGTATGTTGAAAAATTTTTAGAAGAGCAGCGAATTCCAGGGGCATCTATTGCTATTGTTCATAAAAATGATATCTATTATTCCAAATCGTGGGGCGTAACCGGAGAATCTGAAGAAAAGGTAACTGCTGAAACTCCATTTGTAGTCGGCTCTATTAGTAAATCATTGACAGGCTTAGGCATCATGAGGCTGGTTGATGCAGGCATCATTCAATTAGATGACCCCGTGCAAAAGTATATGCCGTGGTTTACCCTGCAAGATCAACAAGCCGCTTCTCAAATAACAATTAAACAGTTACTTACGCAAACAAGTGGGATAAGCACTTATTCTGGCTTAGCTATATCGGACAAGGAATCTAAAGATTTAAGTGCTATAAAGGACAATGTAGAAAGCTTATCGAATGTGAAGCTGACTGCTGCTCCTGGAGAAAAACATCAGTATAGTAATGCTAACTTTTCTATTCTTGGCGCTCTCATCGAAGAAGTGACCCATCAAACATTTTCTGAGTTTATGGAGGAACAAGTTTTTTCTCCATTAGGGATGAAAAATGCAGCCGCTAATAGTAGCATGGCTTATGAAAAAGGATACTTATCTGGCTATCAATCATGGCTCGGTCACCCTGTAAAAAGTGCAGTCACATATGATAATGGAGGAGCACCATATGGGTACATAACAGCAAGTGCAACAGATATGGTGCAGTACATTAAACTTCTAAGTCAACATGAGCATAACAATTTTTTAAGCAAAAATGCGATAAACCTTTATATATCGCCTTTTGTTCAAACTAGTAAGTATCGATATTACGGCTTGGGTGTACGAATCTCATATCCAGAATCTAAAGAAGAAATGATATGGCATTCTGGTTCAAACCCTGACGCACGCTCAGAAGTATTTTATCTACCTGAAACCGATTGGGGTGGTGTGATTCTTACTAACAAAAGTCATATATTCGAGGAAGAGTCACTTCTATACTTGAAACAAGGGATTATCGATATTTTAAAGGGAAAAGAGCCCGTTGACGCACCTCCATATAAACCAACATTTCAAGTCATAACAATTGCTATAATATGTTTACTTTTTGTGATGTTTATCTATCTTCTATTAAAGGTTAAAACGAATAAAGGAAGAGTGTCGGGTATATTCGGTTTTTTACTTTTAGTATTGGCCATAATCACCATTCCATTATTAAGCTATAACACAGGAACACCTTGGCACACTATTCGATATTTTGCTCCTGACATTGCATTTTTGGCCATAGCACTGGTGACCCTTTTATCATTGAATGGCTTATTATCTATATATATTTCGTTTAAACGACGTCAAAAAAGACAACTTCTCTAAGTAGGAGTTGTCTTTTGTATGATCGAGAAAAGGTTATATTGATTATTCATTGCCCTGACCATAGTCCGCTTCCGAGGCCATAGCGTCTGCTTTCATCACATGTACCGTACCGAACGGATGGTTTGGAGGAGCGTATATGGAATAAAGTTTTAGTGGCACATTCCCTGTATTCGTGACGTTATGCCATGTTCCAGCGGGCACTACTACAGCATAATTTTCATTGACCTTTCTTTCATAGTTTAAATTATTTTTACTTGGGCCCATTTGAGCAAGTCCCTCACCCTGTTCAATATATAAAAATTGATCAACATTTGGGTGTACTTCCAAACCGATATTATCACCAACATTAATACTCATTAACGTAATCTGCAAATTTTTTCCCGTCCACAGAGCCGTACGATAAGTATCGTTTTGCTTCGCTGCACCTTCAAGATTGATGACAAGTGGCTGAGCCCCATAATCTTTTAATTCCATTCTTCCACCATCGGAAAAACGGGAAGGTTCCACTCTGTTCGCATACCCTACCTGATAAGGAGGTGGCCAATAAACAAGTTGCTCTCCATAGTTATACATAGGCACGTTTCCGTAATAAGGAATGTAGTACATTTTCTCAATCCCCTCACACATTATAAGGTTATCCTATGCAACTTGTTCTAGAAATGTACTTATACGTACTTCCATCCTATATACTGCTAAAATTAAACAATATAATTTTTTACTCAAAAGTATCCTCAGCATACTCTAAAATATCACCAGGTTGGCAATCTAATGCTTTACAAATTGCATTTAACGTAGAAAAACGTATTGCCTTTACCTTCCCCGTTTTTAAATTCGATAAATTGACAATCGATATATCTACTGCTTCCGCAAGCTCACTTAATTGCATTTTCCTATCTGCCAATACACGATCCAATCTCACGATAATCGTCAATTTCTTCACTTCCTATACTGTTGCATCATACTCTTCTTGCAAAAAAGAGCCATATCTAAATATCCTACCAATTGTCCAAACTATAAAACTACATAGTAGTATGCTCCAATTTATATCAAAAAATCTAAAAGATACGGTTTGAATCCATTCAATATTGTCTAATTCATGATTATTTATAAGCATATGTAGTACCGTTGAAACTAGGTATGCTTGAACCGTATTACTTAAAACACTTAAAATTAACAAACTATATCCCACTAACTCTATTCTTTTACTATTTCTGAGAGTAAATACATCCCCAACAATTGCCGATTTAACAAACTTCCATAATAAAATAAAAATTGACAGAACAATCAACGTAAAGATCATCAAAAGTAACATTAATACGATTGCTTCACTTTTATCATAAATAAAATTACTCATTACATCTTTATTAAGAAAAACAGTCATTCCATTAAAATTAAAAGAAATGTCAATGTTAGAATCTAAAACCCATTTAATAATCTTCTCACCCGAGACTGTTAATGCTACAACGAATAAACCAAAGAGTACTAAAACACATGATGATATGATGCTTATAGTAGCGATTAATAATACATTTAATATTCTCAAACTCATCTTCATAGTACGAATTGCTAAAGATTGATCCATAACTGCTGCTAACACTCCTTATCATTTGTTTTAAAGATATCCCTTCCCCCAATTCACATCCTCTTTTTAAAACAACTCTAACGGTCTAATTTTAAGTTCGGATATAGTATATATTATAAGCTGATTTCAGCTTGATTCCACATAACTGTTTAATAGCAGCGATTATTTTCAATTCGACTTTTTCTCTAATAAAGGACATACTAACAAGTATAGATTTATCATAAACGAACATTCCAAAAAGTATATAAAATGTCTAGAACTTGATATAGTATGTATTTAGGAAAAAATCAATTTGTTGTGGTGGTGTATATATGAAGAAGTTCAGTATGGATTTTTTAATGCTTACGGTCGGAGCGCTGTTATTTGCACTGGCGGTAAACTTATTTGTTATACCTAATGATTTAGGTGAAGGTGGCGTAACGGGTGTAACAATCATCTTCTATTATTTGTTTGGATGGTCGCCAAGTATTGTGAGCCTTTTGTTAAACGCAGCTTTATTGGTAGTCGGCTATAAATTTTTAAGTAGACAAACAACTATTTATACGATTATTGCCGTTTCCCTCCATTCACTGTTTTTACATTTAACAGAGTCTTGGTCAATTTCTTCAAATGAAATTATCGTGAATACTATTTTTGGTGGCGTGTTCGCTGGAGTTGGCATAGGCTTAATTATAAGAGTTGGTGGAACAACAGCAGGTTCCACAATCTTAGCTAGAATGACGAACAAATATTTAGGCTGGAGTATTAGTTACGGTTTATTGTTTTTTGATTTAATTGTAGCTTTTTCATCGTACTTTATTATCGGGGCAGAAGCATTAATGCTTACTATTATTATGCTGTATGTTGGAACAAAGGTGATGGAGTTTGTTATTGAAGGTGTAAACCCGAAAAAGGCCGTTACGATTATTTCGAAAAAGCCAGAAGAGATTGCCAGTCATGTGAACGGTTTTATGAATCGAGGCGTGACGGTTCTATCAGGCCATGGCTATTACACGAAGGAACAAAAAGAAATTCTGTATATTGTTATTAGTAAACAAGAAGTTGTAAAACTAAAGAAAATTGTCAAAGAAATAGACAAGGATGCCTTTATTGCCATTCATGATGTACGAGATGTCTTTGGACATGGATTTATTGAATTGTCTAAAGCTTAATTAGGCCACTGAGAAACACCTTTTGTTGAAAATGAGTTTAATCTCTTATCAACATAAAGGTGTTTTTTCAATGCTATTTTTAGACTCATACTTATCCAATTTGATTATCACCACCATAACGAGTGGTTGATTTCCGTTCCGACTGGGCGCTTTCCTGGGGGCGTCGGGGCAACAGGATGTTGGTCACGAAGGCGTTATCACAGGACGTGATGCTCTTAGCCTTCGTTCCCCTTCCCGCTTCGCTTCGCTCCAGGGTCTCGGGCCAACAGGATGTTGGTCACGAAGGCGTTATCACAGGACGTGATGCATTTAGCCTTCGTTCCACTATATCGCTGGTCCCCAAGGAGTCGCCCAGTCTCCACTCCAATCAACTTATATGCATGGTTCATTCTAAATTAATGATGAAGCCTTTATTCCCTAATCCGTAAGGAAGTTTCAATTATCCTATCTAAAAGCTTTGTATAAGTTATTCCTGCCGCGGAAGCACTTTTTGGGAGTAAGCTGTTTTTTGTCATCCCTGGCAAAGTGTTAACTTCCATTACATATGGGATTTCATCCTTGATCATCATATCGATTCGGGCATAAACACTACACTTTAATGCTTTATAGCAACCTTTTGCGGCTTCAGCAACTCGTTCATGTATTGCCGGTGGAAGTTCTACAATCTCCTCTATCGTAGCGGCATCCTCATATTTCGCCTTATAGTCAAAGAACTGCGCTGTATGTTGAATCGAAATGATTGGAAATAGCTCGCCGTCCAAAATGGAGCATGTTATTTCTTCACCCTTTATATATTTCTCAATAATGATTTCAGAATCCCATTTGAATACTTCCTCAACCGATCTTAGTAAGGCATCTCTATCATCAACTATTTTTACTCCTACACTGGAGCCACCCGAATTAGGCTTTACGACTAATGGATATCCCATTCTGTCTAGTTCATCCAACTGAAGCTCCTCGCTATTCGAAAGATGAAGCCAATCCGGTGTTTCAATGCCGTCATAACGTAGAATTTTTTTTGAAATATTTTTATCCATGCAAATACTGCTTGAAAGTATACCACTTCCCGTATATGGAACACCCATAGTCTCTAGTACACCTTGAATTGTGCCATCCTCTCCAAATTTCCCATGTAGCGCTAATAAAGCAATATCGATATCTTTCACCTTTTCAATAAGCTCTGCCGTGTTATTTTCATTTAGTTTAATAGCTACCGCTTCGTATTTACTTTTATCTAAATGAGCGATAATTTCTTCCCCTGTCATGATAGAGACTTGCTTTTCCGAGGAAACGCCCCCCATAATAACGCCAACTTTCATATGTTCAACTCCCCATTTCATTTTTCAAAGTATCACCAATAATCTTAATACCACGCACAATATCCTCTTCTTTTAGCCGAGAAAATCCTAAGCGAAATGTGTTACTGCCCTCGCCATTGCTGTAAAAAACGTCACCAGGATAAAAAACAACTCCCCTTTGATAGCACTTTTCCAATAGTGCACGGGCATTCATTCCATCTTCTAGCTCAATAAAAAGATGAAGTCCACCATCTCCAGTCATTCTTTTGAAAGGAATATATTGTTTGCAGGCTTGACGAGCTAACTCATATTTTTTCTTATAAACGAACTTTGCTTTTTTTAAGTATTTTTCAAAATACCCATCCTGTAAATATTGATAAAGCACAGCTTGATCTAGCGTCGATGTATGAATTGTACGTGCTCTTTTCATACTTTCCAGACAGTGGATGAGTTCCTTATCGGCTAATATCCAGCCAACTCTTAAGCCTGGAAAAAGTATTTTAGAAAAGCTACTAATATAAATAACATTGTTACCATCGCCAATAAAAGTCATTAGTGGTGCTAAATGCGCGCCTGAATAACGTAATTCCTCATTAAATCCATCCTCCACAATCGGAATTTGATATTGTGAAAAAAGCCTAATAATTTCAGTTCTTTTTTCGGAGGAGGTAACAATGCCTGTCGGATTATGGTAAGACGGGATTAAGTAAGCAAAATCAAATTCCTTTTTCGATAAACTTTTCTCAACTTGTTCAATATCGATACCGTCATCTTTCATGTCGATTCCGTGGATGTCAAATCCATGTAAGCGAAAAAGCTTTAATGCTGCATGATGAGTAGGATTTTCGCAAATAACACGTCCAGACTTTTTCGCTAAGGAAGATAACAGAATATCTAATCCTTCGGTAAAGCCATTCGTAATCAAAATATCCTTATTGGAAATATTTATCCCCTTCATTTCCATATAGTGAAGGAGGTACTCGATTAAAGGTTTATAGCCCTTTGCATATCCATAATTCAAAACGATATCTCCTTCAAGGGACATCCGGGTCAGAAAGGCTCTTTTAAAATTTTCAACATCAAAAAGCTTTTCTTCAGGGGCAACACTATTGAAGGAAATCATCCCTTTTTCCCAGTGGTTATCTTGTTTCATTAAATCTAATTCATCTGCTAACAAGGTAACGTTATTAAGCCTCTCCTTCCAATTAAATTCGATAGATGAAGCTTTCAACGTTTCGACTTTCCCTACAAAATTCCCTTTTCCTTTCACTGCATAGATGATGCCCTCTTGTTCTAAATCTGCATATGCATTCAGTACAGTATTTCTACTGACCGATAATAATTTACTAAGTTCACGGGTAGATGGAAGCTTCTGATGCTCCAGCAAGTGCCCCCTCATAATCATTTCTTTCAAATAATCTTTTAATTGAATATAAACCGGGCGTTCATCGATAAGCTTAAAATCATTAAACACTTTCTGTACCCCCTTGCTTTATTTTTGCATAATCGTATCTAACTCAAAAGGTCCACAGTATAGGGATTTTCCCTTCCTTGTGGTATGGCTTCTAACTCACAAAAAATGCAATCCTTCAAAATGAAGAATTGCGCCTATTATAACTGAGGATTAAAAATACATTTATTTGAATAACGAAAAATAGTCTATCTATTAATTATATGGGATAGCCCTCCAAAAATGTTATCAATCTTTCTACCTCTCCTTCTATTCGTTTTGATACTTCCTAATGTTCATTGAAATACAAAATGTTACACTGAAAATGCTAGTATTTCTGCGTAAATGGCTGCACCGCACTTCAACAACAAAAATAAGAATATTCCCTAGAAAAAAAATGAACAAAGGGGACTATGAACATGGAAAAAATCATACTAAAAAATATTGTTAAAACATACGATGGCTGCGTAAAAGCTATATCTGATTTTAATTTAACTATTCAAGATCGCGAGTTTATTGTACTTGTTGGTCCTTCTGGTTGTGGGAAATCTACAATGTTGAGGATGATTGCCGGCTTAGAAGAAATCTCGTCTGGTGATTTTTTAATTGATGGCAAGAAAATGAACAATGTACCATCTAAGGAACGGGATATTGCTATGGTTTTTCAAAACTACGCACTATATCCGCATATGACCGTCTATGATAATATGGCCTTTGGCTTAAAGCTTCGTAAGTTTTCTAAGCAGGAGATTAAAGAGCGAGTTCATAACGCAGCCGAGATTCTCGATTTAGAAAAGTATTTAGATCGCAAACCGAAAGCTCTGTCAGGCGGGCAGAGACAACGTGTAGCACTTGGTCGAGCAATCGTCCGTGATGCAAATATTTTCTTAATGGATGAGCCTTTGTCCAATTTAGATGCAAAGCTTCGCGTACAAATGCGTGCTGAAATTACAAAACTTCACCAACGCTTAAAAACGACTACGATTTATGTAACACATGATCAGACAGAAGCGATGACAATGGCAACTCGTCTCGTTGTCATGAAAGATGGTTTACTTCAACAAATCGGGACACCTGAAGAAGTATATGAAACACCAGAGAACAAATTTGTTGGCGACTTTATAGGCTCACCATCAATGAACTTCTTTAAGGGTACTTTGCAAGAAAACGGGATTCAGATTGATGATTTGACCCTAGCTATCCCAACAGAAAAAAGTAAATTACTAAAAGAACGAGGCTATTTACACAAGGAGCTGTTTCTTGGCATTCGCCCTGAGCATATTTATGAAAAATCATCTGTAAATCACGAGCCGTTCTTCACAGCAGTTGATGCAACTATCGAAGTATCCGAATTAACAGGTGCTGAGCTAATGTTACATGCCCAATTAAATGGTCAGCCTTATATTGCACGGGTGAACTCCGATACAAAGATTACACAGGGCCAAGTCGCTCATCTACTATTTGACATGTCGCGTGCGCATTTCTTTGACTTAGAAACAGAAACACGCATTCAATAAGGAGCAATAGTATCTGTTGAACTATTACGGGGTTACTCCTCCGCGCTTTCGCGTGATGTTGAGTTAGGCTTTTAAGTAAATCGGTGAAATATATGGATATTTTCTCTAAATCAATTACACTAAACATAAGATTAAGTGAAACTTCAATCTGCAAGGAATTTTTTCATTCTCCCGATTAGCCTTCACTAATCGGGATTTTAAGGGTTATCGGTACAGATAAACTACTGCCTGCACTGCGGGATAAACAGAAAGGGGCTGCAACATGGAAGAAATCTTGACGATTACGAATTTGACGAAGAGTTATGGTAACAAGGAAATATTGAAAGGCATCGATTTACACGTCTCAAGAGGAGAAATAATTGGTTATATCGGTCCGAATGGCGCAGGTAAAAGTACAACCGTCAAAATCATTTTAGGGATAGAAGGCGATTACAGTGGAGAAGTTAAGCTTTTCGGAGAGAATATCAGCCAAGACAGCATTGAATATAAAAGGAAAATTGGCTATGTACCTGAAATAGCAGATGTTTATGATAATTTAACTGGTTATGAGTATTTAACCTTCATCGGCCAGCTTTATGGCCTTGAATTCGAAGTCGCTGCTGATAAATCAAAATCCTTAATGACATTGTTCGGTGTTGGAGAAGCCTATCATACAAGAATATCTTCCTACTCAAAAGGGATGCGGCAAAAGCTATTAATTATCGCTAGTCTTATACATAATCCCGATTTGTTATTTTTAGATGAACCAATCAACGGATTAGATGCGAACAGTGTGATGATCTTCAAAGAAATTTTGATTCAACTAGCTGCCCAAGGTAAAACCATATTTTATTCCTCTCATATCATGGATGTTGTCGAAAAAATCAGTAGTCGTATCATCCTGCTGAATGATGGAAAAATCGCTGCCGATGGGACATTTGCCCAACTACAGGCAGACAATACTGAAGGGACTCTGGAGAAGATTTTCAACCAACTAACAGGCTTCCATGATCATCAGGAGATTGGTGAGAAATTCGTTTCTATTGTACAAGAGGTATGACTATGAAAGATTTCAAAGTTCTACAACTGCTTGATAAGATTCAATTTATTTTTGTGAAAATGGGCGTTGATTACGACAGCATGAGAAAGATCCTCCATATTAAACTAACAATGGATGAGCGTAAAGTACCAACAATATTTAATCAATCAGCAAATAAAAACAAGGAAGAGCAAAAATATAGCTACATTAAATCTTTATGGATTTACGTTTTAATTGGACTTATGCTCATTCCTTTTATGGGATTTGGTCAAAACTATCTTTTCCAGATGAGTATTGCTTATGCCATGATTATTTTTATCATCATGACGACATTGATTTCTGATTTTTCTTCGGTACTTTTAGATGTACGGGACAGAAGTATCCTATCGACCAAGCCGATTTCTGCTAAAACAATTAATGCAGCCAAGTTCATGCATATATTCATTTACTTGACGTATTTGACTATTGCATTTACTGCCATCCCCCTTATGGTGGGACTATATCAACAAGGGTTTGTATTCTTTATTTTAACTGTGCTCTTACTAGTTTTAATTAATATTTTTATTGTTGTATTAACCGCTATTTTATATATAGCTATTTTAAGATTCTTTGATGGTGAAAAGCTAAAAGATATCATCAATTATGTACAAATCGGCTTATCGTTAATGTTGATGATTGGCTATCAAGTTCTTATTAGGTCCTTTGAATTTGTTAATTTTGATATGGCAGTAGTGTTTCATTGGTGGAGTATTTTTCTAATCCCTATGTGGTTTGCCGCTCCTTATGAGCTACTGCTAAACGGTAACAATTCTATATTTACAGTGGTCTTCAGTATATTTGCTATCGTTATGCCACTCATCTCGATATGGCTTTATTTAAAACTAATTCCAACCTTTGAACGTAATCTTCAAAAACTATTAAACACAAGCAAATCTAAAAAAGAAAAGAACAATCGACTTAAAACGCTTTGGTTAACAATCATTTGTAGAACTAAAGAAGAAAGAGCTTTCTATCGCTTCGCCTCTCTTATGATGAAGCAGGAGCGAGAATTCAAACTAAAAGTATATCCATCTTTAGGCTATTCTTTTGTTATTCCATTTATTTTTATGTTTTCTTTTTCAAGGTCCGAAACGGTTGATTATGCCATTAGCATGAGCTATTTAAATATTTATTTTAGTATGCTAATTATTCCATCCGCTGTACTTTTGCTCGGACATTCGGGAAAATATAAAGCAGCTTGGATCTATAAAGTCTTTCCAATCAAAGACTATACAGATTTAAAAAAAGGTAGCTTAAAAGCATTTCTGATTAAGTTGTATATTCCATTGTATATTGTTCTAAGCATCATTTTCTGCTTCATTTTTGGTACGAGAATTATCCCAGATTTGCTAATTGTTTTAGTAGCAAGCTGCATATACACCGTCATTTGTTACATCGGCATGGGAAGCAAGATTCCTTTCACAAAGCCATATAATGAAGTTGGCGATGCTCAGAGCTGGAAAACGCTTATATTGCTTATCCCATTAGGTGCTCTAGCGGCACTGCATTACTTCCTGACTACTCATACTACTTATGGGGCAATCATTTACTTAATCGCGTTAGTCATCGCGAATTTCGTACTATGGAGGCTTGCGTTTAAGCGTATGAAAACGGCTTGAGCCTATGCTCAAGCCGTTTTATTATGATCAATAATGCCTTGCGGAATCGGTTTTGTACTTTGGCATGCAGAAGTTAAAAAGCTTTTCTCTCATATATATAAATAGATAGTAGCCACGACCCAATATATAAAATAATAACCGTAATGCAAGCTACAAAATACATTTGCGTTTCTTGTAACGTCAAGAACTTTCGTGCTAGTTCTCTTAAGATATCATTTATAGGAACTAGTAAACTAATTGTTAACATATAGATACCAAATAAAACACCTAAAGCAATCAATAAATAATGCGTTTTAAATTTATAGGCGATTGGAAACATGAATGATATAGCGACCATAACTAGCCCCATAATAAGCAACATCTCTTTCCATATAAAAAGACCCCCTTTTCCATGTATGAGGAAATCCCCCGTATAAATCATGAAAATAAATATTGTTGTAAATATTAGTGAACCTATATATTTTGAACTGACAATTTCCTTTCTGGTATATGGTAGAGAATTGAGCAGCATATTAGCGTTGTCTTTTTCATCGTAAGCGAAAGTATTTAGTATAAATATTACACTATAAAGAATTCCCAAAGGTATTAGGGAGGGTACACCTGCAAATAAATAGATTATTAAAGTAGCAATGTAAAATAAAATTATTTTCTTTTGTATTAAAACATCCTTAAGTATAAGGTTAATCATCCAATTACCATCCTTTTTCCAATAATACAAACTATCTTCGCGTGTAGGCTTTATCATAATAATCGGATCTCCGAATATGTTCGTCCCACGATTTTTGTAGCTTTCTCCATCACTCATCCTCTGAATACAATAGCGTGAGCATTTCTTTGAGCTCTGATAAGCCAATGTTCATTTCTTTAGCATTTTGAATGGCAATCAACAGATTTTCTTCAACTACCTTTATTTTTCTTTCCCTCATCATTTCCTTATTTTGTTCAGAGATGAACGAACCTTTTCCAACAATCGAATAAATAAACCCATTTTTCTCTAGCTCTTCATAAGCGCGTTTTGTTGTAATTACGCTAATTTCTAGATCCTTTGCAAGCTGGCGCATAGACGGCAATGACTGCCCTTCTTGTAGGTCACCTGTTAAAATAAGCTTTTTGATCTGAGCATAAATCTGCTCATAAATCGGCTCTTTTGAACTGTTTGAAATAATAATTTGCATGCAAATACCTCTTCTTTATTTTTATGTGATCAGTACAGAAGACGATGGTTATTCCGTTAGCATGAACCTTTAGAATTTTTATTACGAAAATTATCTCGGTTTATTAAATATGTTAACAACAGACAGCTTGTATACTGTCATTTGTTACATCGGCATCGGAAGCCAAGGTCGGCTATACTCAGATTTTATTATATGGGACTTTTTGTTTAAGCGTACTTAAACAGCTTGAGCCTACATCAATGGGCTCAAGCTGTTTTCTCAAAGATTGTTGCTTTTACTTTTGGAAGTCTTGGTGAAAAAAATATCTATTATTGCATTTATTATTCCTGGCACAAGAAGTACTAGACCAAAAAAGACAGTAAATAAATTAAAATGTGATGTGTCATAAAAAGAAAACCACTCATTGAAAATTGGGGATTTTGCAATTCTTCCGAATAGAGTTCCATCAATGTCTTTCAAATTAGGTATCCAGCCTGTTACTTCAAATGTAATAAATATTAGCTGTGACAATAAAAATGAACCAATAAGAGATACCCATGATTTTTTCAAAAATGGAATTGGATTTTTTTGTTTATCAGACAAGTTATATCCCCCTCTAATTGTTATTACTCCCAAACATATAAAGTAACCTGCCCAGTTAGTTGAAGAGCTATAATCGTTACGAAAACAGTCTATTTCAAAAAACCTTTCTCGTATAAATACGAATAGATAGTAGCCACGATCCAACATATAAAATAATGATTGTAAGGATAGCTACAAAATACATTTGCGTTTCTTGTAAAGTCATGAATTTTTGTATCGATTCTCTTAATGTAACATTCAGACTAGGGGATAAAAATTTAATGATTAAAATATATATTCCAAATAAAGCACCTACAGCAATCATTAAAGATTGCGTTTTAAATTTATAAAAGATTGGCAGTATAAATGACAAAGTGACCATAACAAGACCGATAATTAGCAATATATCTTTCCATAAAAACAATACCTCTTTTCCATTTAAGAAGAAATCAGCTATAGAAGTAATGAATATAATTAGTGACGTATATACCAATGCACCTATATATTTCGAACTAACGATTTCCTTTCTCGTATATGGTAACGAATTAAGCAAAATATTAGCGTTATCTTTTTCATCATAAGCAAAGGTCTGAGTGATAAAAGCCATACTATATAAGAATCCTATCTTTACTAGGGACACCTCTATAAATAAATAAAGTATAATTGTAGCAATGTATATTAAAATTATTTTCTTTTGAATTAAAACATCCTTAAGTATTAGATTAACCATCCCATTACCATCCTTTTTTCGTATAGTACATAATATCTTCAAGCGTCGGTTTTTCCATAATGACAGAATCCCCAAATATGTTCGCCACACGATTTTTATCCGCAGTTAATGCCTCAAAGCCTGTGTTCGATTTTCGGATGGCAACAAACTCTCGTTCCGTTTCCTGATCCAATAAATTCAATGTCCCTTTGACAATGGCATATTCTTCTTCAATCTTGTAAAATTCCTTCGTGAATATATGCTCACCATTATGAACAAAGGTAATATAATCTGCAATTCGATCTAAATCTGTTGTTATATGTGTCGAGAAGAAAATCGTTTTATCTTCATCTTGCATTAATTCATGTAAAATATTTAGTAACTCTCTACGAAATATCGGATCAAGCCCGGCAGTAGGTTCATCCATAATTATTAATTCTGCATGATGAGCTAGGGCTATAGCTAATGAAGCTTTCATCTTCATCCCCTTCGAAAAGGTCTTCATATTTTTATTCAATGGTAGTTCGAACTGATTAACATAACGTTGAAAGGCTTCATCATCCCAGTTTTTATAGGCCGGTTTAATAATCCTTTTCATATCCTTTAACGTTACGTTTTCATAAAAGACATTTTCATCATAGACAAAGCCAATACGTTCCTTTATTTCTTTTTCATGTTTCTTATAATTCATCCCAAACACTGAAACAGTACCACTATCTTGCCTTAGTAAATTCATAATCAGCTTGATTGTTGTAGATTTCCCTGCACCATTTCCCCCGATAAATCCAGTTACAAAACCCTTTTTTACGTTGATAGAGAAATCCTTTATCTGAAATCCCTTAAAAGATTTATGAACATGCTGTAATTCAATGACATTTTCCATCTTTCATCCTCCGTATGCAATAATGTAAGCATTTCCTTGAGCTCTTTCAGGAAAATACTCCGCTTCCGAAATATTGTGTATATACTTTATATACAATATATACACAATAAACATATTTTGCAAGTGGAAATTAAATTTAATGTTTTTTATAAAAAAAGGGTCATAAGTTTTGTCAGGAATTAAAGGGCAAGTATTTATTGAGTAAAGGAAAAGTCTACCGTCAATTTGAATGACAGTAGACTTTTGAAATTGTACATAATTTGAATAGTGTAAGATTAAAGATCTTCTATATATTTTTCTGATTCATCAGCTATTCGCTTAAATTCAATATCATGAATATAGTGTGAGCAATCTAATTTTATGAATGTGCCGTCATTATGCTTACTAATGAAATCTCTTTGAAATTCATTCCACTCCTCTTCATTCCAGCCTGTCCCTTGACCATTTGAAAGGAACAACAGCATAGGAACATTTGGTATTCCAGCCGCTCCTACCTTTTCAGCATTTGCCTGAATAGACTTAATTTCATTCAACATATTTTTAGTTACCGTTCTACGATAAAAAATCACTTTATACAATTCTTTTTCCTCATCGGTTAAAGTCCCATATTTTATGGCATCACTTTCAGAAATGCCCGGAATCCACCTAGTTATACCAATATTCGCAGCAAAGGCACTTACATGAACTAGAGGCATATTTAGATCATAATCTTTATATGTAGCAGGAACAGCCATATCCAACCCTATAATTGCTTTTACTTCATTCGGGTAGACTTGTGCCCAATACAATGCTTCAATACCAGACATAGAATGGGGAAATAAAATATATGGTCCTTCAACACCTGATTTTAATAGAGCTTCTCTTGTTTCTTGTAAAATTGTATCAATATCACGGTCAGAATCTGAGATGTCACTAAAGCCATAGCCTGCCTTTTCAACGACAACGATTTTATAGTTATCGCTTAACAGAGAAAATAATGATTTAAAATCTAAAACAGGTGAACTTGTGCCTCCTCCAGACATAAATACAAGCGTTTCTTCTCCATTCCCTTCTGTATACACATGCATTTGATGACCATTCACTTCTACCATTTTCCCTGGTGGCGTAAATAATTGATCTTCCTTTGATAATTGGTTGTGATGAATAATATAACTTGTCGTAATGATTAACAAAAGTATCGCTATAATAATTGAAAAAAGTATCAAGATTCGTTTAAACACCGTCTTTCAACTACCCCTCACAAGATTTTTACTATCCACCAAAAACAAATTAACAAACTCCCCCAACAACATTTGTATAGCTTTTAGAGTTCCAACATGTAATCGATAAACCGCATCTTTTGACCATTCATTTCGAACTCATCACCACTTGTACACACTTGTTTAAAACCGTTTTTTTCAAGAACCTTTTGAGAGGCAATATTATTTGTCGTTGTTTTTGCTTTAATCTTTTTTACACTGACCTCTGTTTCTAAAAGTAGCTTTAAGGCTTTCGCCCCTATTCCTTTTCCACCATATTCTTTACCTACTCTATAGCCGACTTCTGCTGTATTGTTCGCTGTATCTATATCTACTAAATTAATTCTTCCAACAATATTGCCTGCGTTATCCCTTATTAAGTAAAATTTCGATTTCTCTTCTTCTTGTTCAGCTAAAAGCTTTCTATGCTTTATGTTAAACGTTTCAAACTTATAATAATCTTCCCCACGACTTGGTACCATTTGTTCAAAAAATAGTCTATTATTCTTTTCAAACTCTAATAATTCTTCCGCGTCACATTCTTGTAAGCTATTAATTGATATTTCCAACCTAATCCATCCCCTCGTTCTTTAAAATACGTCACAAACCCAATATTTGAAAACTTAAAGTATATTGACACTAAGAAAAATCACCCCTCTAAGTCCTTCAATCGATCTATATCTACTGTCTTGATTGTTTAGGGAAAATATAAAAATAACAAACGAAACCAATGATCATTGCGGGTAGTAAAGCAATCCCTATATTTTGTACAAATGCACTTGCGAACACTTTAAAAACCTCAATAACGTCCTTAGATACAATGTTTTGATACTGTTCTGCATTTGCCAAACCTCTGATTATTAAGGTTACAATAAAAATAATGATATAACTAATTAAGCTATATTTAATACTTTTTAGTTTGAAATTTAAAGTATTTTTCTCCATTTCATCACCCTTTTCTTACCTTAATTTATGGTAATTATCACATATTGGAATTTATATTAACAGGAATTTTTGAAATAGAGGAAAATAGAAACTATATAAAAGTGCGACAAAAATCACTAAATAGGTTTTTGTCGCACTTATAAATCATATTAACAATCCGTTTCATAAATACTTTCTACAAATATCACAAAGCATATTCACCATAGTATCCCTATCATTCTCGATTGCCAGGATTATTATGATCCATTTGAAATTACTATAAAACTTATATATTCTTCTCCGAAAACTCTGTATGCAACAAACTATAGATCAACATATCTTTACATTCTCCTGTCACACTATGACATTCAAACTGTCTTAAGCAGCCTTCTTCTATGCCATCACCTCTTTTTTCTCTTTCATATCGTTAGAGCATTTTGATGGATCGTTAGTTGCACTGATTTATTATTTATAGTACTAAAAAGCAACCGACGAAATAAAAGTCGGTTGCTACTTAAATTGTAAATGGGAGGATATTTAAAACAACTGGTGCTGTTTTCTTTCCCCAATTAGGTATTTCAACTCTTTTCAAACCTCTATAAAAAAACCGAAAAACAAAGGACTTTTATACCTCAATTCGACACACATTAAGTAATAAGTCTGTCAATTTATTATTGACATTCATGTTTTATTGCATAATACTATACTTAAAATTCGAGTTTTTATAGGCATAAAGTTCCAATAAAACTCAAAGGAGGGAACTATTTGAAAAGCAAAAGTATTAAGCGACGATTATTATTTTTTACATTAAGTTTGTTGTTATTGTCCTCTGTACTCAATTCCGCATTAAGTGTATGGATTGTCGGCAAAAATAGTAAAGAGGTTCTAATTGAGAAAGCTAATGAACAGGTCTATGAAATCGCCAAGCAAGCAGAAACTATATTAAACTCCGAGAGAGATCCCATCTCATCTTTACAAGATTTTGTAGAATTAAAAGCAAAACAAGAGAATGTAACGTATGCTATTGTCATTGATACGAATGTAAAAGCTGTGGCACATAGTGATACGGGGAAATTAGGTAAATCGTATAAGGATACATATACAATCGACGGTGCTAAACACGGAAAGAAACAATTTACAAGATGGTATGCTGAAGTTCAAGGTATATGGACATATGACATCATGGAGCCTATCTATAAAGATGGAGAGCTTTATGGAGTGATTGATATTGGGGTGCCTGAAAGCGGCATTCAATCTATTACAAACTCTGTATTAATATACCAGATTATTACTGGCATAGTGAGTTTTATTATTATAGGTGCTTTAATGTGGTGGATTATTGGTCGCATTGTTGCTGCCATTAAAAATCTAGAAAATATTATTCATCAAACTACTAGCTTAGATTTTACCGCAAATCCAGAGTTAGAGAAGCTATTACACCATCAAGATGAAATCGGTTTGATGGCAAAAGGCATCTCTGGCATGCAATCGGCATTAAAGAATGTTACCGTCAACATTCATAATACTAGCACCGAGTTATCAGATTCCTCAAAGATTCTTATTCAAGTAGCAGAAGATACGGTACGTACAACGGACGAAATTAGCTCAGCTATTAATGAAATAGCAAAAGCTACAGAAGAGCAGGCTCATGATACAGAACAAAGTGCAGAACAATTAAATCAACTTTCTGGAAATATTGATCGTGTTATTGAGCGCACTGAGAAGATTGCTTCCATGACAGATGATATTGATCAGTTAAGTAATGAAGGTGTAGAAACGATCAACCAACTGTCTATTTGGTCAGAAAAGAACCGTGATTCTTCTCAACAAGTAAGTAACATCGTTCAAGAAGTAAATAAAACTTCATCTGATATATCAAGTATTGTCAATACAATTACAGAGATCGCAACGCAAACTAATCTATTGGCTCTAAATGCTTCCATTGAGTCAGCTCGAGTAGGTGAAGCAGGTAAAGGTTTCGCGGTTGTTGCAGATGAAATTCGAAAATTATCGGAACAGACATCTATAGCCACGGAAGATATTAAACATAAAATCTCTGCCATTCAGGCTATTTCTAAAAGTGCTGTGCAGGAAATTAGTACAAGCCTTAGCATCGTCGAACAAAATGTAAAAGCTACAAATGATACTAGCGAAATCTTCCATACAATAAAGGTAGCACTAGATCAAACAAGTGAAGTGGCACAAGAGGTAAAACATTTATCTCATGAGATGAATGAGCGCAAGGAGCAAATCGTTAGTGCAGTTCAAAACATATCCGCTTCTGCAGTAGAAACCTCAGCCGGAGCAGAACAAGTTTCGGCATCCGCAAATGAACAGCTTAAAGGCATTGAAACTGTTTCTGAAAAAGCGAAGGATCTAACCGTTATGGTCGATGCTTTAAGAGATGAAATGAAAAAATTCACTATTTAACTGAACAAAAAAAGCTGATTCAATTATGAATCAGCTTTTTTAGTATATATCTTTAGATCAATTTACTGTCTTTAAGTAAATCATAGATGATCGTGTCTTTCGTTTTATGAATACCAAATTTACCTATTTGTTTTAAGATAAATGGAGCATCAACATCCGTTAATTTTTTACCATCCAGTAAGCGAGCTGTTGAAGATAACAATGTACGAATATCATAAGTCGATGCAAATACTTCTGGAACGCCTCGATCGATATCTAATAATTGATAAACAGCTTCCATCGCTGTTCTTACTGAATATTCAGTTGTGAATACAGTATCTCTTTCTGTTTCACTAAAGTTCCCAATGAAGGCTAAGTTAGTAGATCCATTAGGTACAACTAAAGGACGATCTCCCTTCGCTCTAGGCATGAAGTAAGAAGTTATATATGGCATATAACATGGAATTGTATTACAAGAATTTTGCGCCAAATCTGGTATTTCGTCTACAGGCACACCCATATGGTACAACCACTCTTGCGCGATCTCACTACCAGAGCATTCAGTAATACTTTTCTTAATAAAATCACCTGGTTTATTAGATAGTAAACCATAAATCCAAACGACTAATTGGTCTTTTGGTTGATCTTTAAAATGCGGTTGTCGGTTTAATGTATAGCTTAGCATCCAATTAGAATCTGTAGCCGTTACAATACCACCAGTAACTACCTTACCTGCATATGGATCTCTTTTACTGATTTTTTCAATATATGGAGCAACTCGATCATCCAATGTAGTTAGTGTTGCTGAAACAAACCAACTTTCTTCTGGCAGATCATCGCAGAACTTCTCTGGTCTACCAAACTCAGCGTCTTGAGAAGCGATGTTTTTCCAAAGTGACCAGCTACCGCCTAAATCAGTGCTTACAGGGGCAGGCGTATTATTGTCACCATAAGTTGTACTCTCCGTAATACTACCATTTGTCACAAACACTAATTCATTTTCTGTTAGCTCAATATTCTTTTTCACACCATCTTGTTTTAACACTAAAGTGTGAGCTACTTTTTTGTCGCCAACTTTATCAACTAAAACATTCTCTACAACTGTATTAAATTGGAAATCAACATTATGGCTTTCCAAATATTTAATCATAGGAAGTACTAACGATTCGTACTGGTTATATTTTGTAAATTTCAATGCAGATAAATCAGGTAAGCCCCCAACATGATGAATGAAACGCATAATATAGCGACGCATTTCCATTGCTGAATGCCATTTTTCAAAAGCAAACATCGTAGACCAATATAGCCAGAAATTCGATTCAAAGAACTCTTCAGAGAAAACATCTGTAATTTTCACATCGTCTAATTTCTCTTCAGGCGTAAAGAAAAGTTTAATCATTTCTTCAGACGCTTTATCAGATAATGTAAACTTGCCATCATCCTCAAGTCTTTGTCCTCTATTTTCAATCAATCTACATTTTGAATAGTTAGGATCCTCTTTATTTAACCAATAAAATTCATCTAAAACAGAAGCGTTTTCTATTTCTAATGATGGGATTGAACGGAACAGGTCCCATAAGCACTCAAAATGATCTTCCATTTCACGACCACCACGAATAATGAAACCTCTAGTAGGATTTAAAATACCATCAAGACTTCCCCCTGAGATATCTAGCTCTTCAAGAATATGAATATTTTCACCTTTCATTTGACCATCACGAATTAAAAAACATGCGGCTGACAGTGAAGCTAGCCCCGAACCAACAAGGTACGCTGATTTCTCATCAACACCCACAGGTTTTTTAGGACGTGCGAAAGCCTCATAATTACCATTACTGTAATACATAATACCGCCTCCATAAACTATTATCGTGATATAGCATACCATTAATTTGCATAGCAATGGTAAAATGAGAGAGAAATTAACAAAAAATTCAATTTTAGTGTTGGAATGTTGAAAAGCATATCCTTCTAATTTGACATGACATCTTATTGTATTTTTATACCAAAATCTTTTATGGCAAGGAACTTACACTACATGAAAAGTAGATTCTTCTTATAGCAATTACACTTGAAGGCACTTGGATTAATTGCATAATTCTCCTTCTATCATAGTAACCATGTGGCTATTCTAAACGGTTTAACGTATAAAATTTTGGAGACATCCTTGCATAATTATTATATTGGAAAACTAAAAGGAAAAGAAAAAGGACATTTATTTTATAAATCGTACAAATCGTTTCTTCCCAATTTGCAAAACTTCTTCATTCATTACTATTCTATCAGTATCCTCTACTGTAAGTTTTTCACCATTTAAAGAAACGCCATTTTGTTTCATTAATCGTATAAATTCACTTTTACTTTGAATATAATCATTGGCAATTAATGCTGGAATAATATCTAGTACAGATTCTTTTCCTATTTCGATTAACATGGAGGGGATGTTATCCGGGATTTTTTTCTTTTGAAATGCTATTTCAAAATATTGCTCCGCTTCCTTCATAGATTCTTCCCCATGATATAAAGTAGTAATAATTTCTGCTAACTCTAGTTTGATATCTCGCGGATTTTCGCCTTTTAATAATCGTTTTTCTATTTCTTTTATCACTTTAGGATGCTCATCTGTTGCAAGTTCAAAGTATTTAATAATTAATGCATCAGGTACTTCCATTACTTTTTTGAACATTACTTCTGGTGCTTCATTTACGCCAATATAATTCCCTAAACTTTTACTCATTTTTTCAACACCATCTAAACCTTCTAATAACGGCATAAAAATGGCAATTTGTTTCTCCAGCCCTAAATGCTTTTGTAATGTACGTCCCATTAAAATATTAAACGTTTGGTCAGTACCGCCTAATTCAATATCAGCAAAAATTTCAACTGAATCATATGCTTGCATTAGTGGATAGAAAAATTCATGAATGCCAATTGGTACTTGACTGTTATAACGTTTTTGGAAATCATCACGTTCTAAAATACGCGCTACAGAAGTCGTCGCAGCTAATTTGATCACTTCCTCAAATGTTAAAGTTGATAACCACTCACTATTAAAACGTACAGTGGTCTTTTCCTTATCTAAAATTTTAAAAATTTGCTCACAATATGTTTTAGCATTTTCTTTTACAATTTCATCAGTTAGTGCAACGCGCCCCTTGGCTTTTCCTGTCGGGTCTCCTATACGACCAGTAAAATCACCAATAATAATGACAACTTGATGACCTAAGTCTTGCATTTGTTTAATTTTCCGTAGCACAACAGCATGCCCTAAATGAATGTCTGGCGCAGAAGGATCTAAACCAAGCTTAATCGTTAAAGGCTTTTGTTCCTTAAAAGAATGGTCTAATTTTGCTAATAACTCTTCTTCATTAACAATCTTTTCTACACCCTTTTGAATAATTTGTAATTGTTCCTCTGGTTTTAAAAACATACAATACAACTCCTTACTATTGAATTGATATTGCAAGTTCTATAAGAGCAAAAAACGCCCTTTAGGAATCAACCTAAAGGACGTGTATGAACGTGTTACCACCTTAATTTAAGAGTTATTCACATAACCCTTCTCAATAGGTACGGCTAAATAGCGATACCTTTGCATTAATTACGGATGCAAACCCGTCGTAGCCTACTTAAAGTTCGGTACGCAGCTCCAAGATGTATTCATTTTAACTTTCCTTGCGCCTCTCATCGACCGGCTACTTTCTGTAAGTTCCATTAAAATTACTCGTTCTCTTCAACGCTTTTACTCTTATACTCCAAATCGTTATCAACAATTTTTCGTTATGCAAATCTTGTTAAATATTATAGTCCCTTTATTTGAATTGTCAATAAATTATTTTTCAACCATTATAACGTGGGGTTGATTTCCGCTCCGGCTGGGCTGCCGCTTCGTTTACACTCCGCTTTCTTGCAATATCTCATTAAAATTATAAATGGGCTAAGTGAATAATCAAAAATACTATAGGAGGAATCATTAATGATGGCAGAAGATTTAACGTATTAAATTTCTTGATCCCTAAAATACTTAAACCTGAAGCTAATATTAATATACCCCCTACAATAGTCACTTCATTTAGAAGATCATTACTTAAAGAATTCTCCATTAATATCGCAATTAAATAAATAGAACCTTGCCATACAAATAATACTATCCCTGCAACAGCTATCCCAATACCAAAGGTGGAAGCTAAAACAATCGAAGTAATTCCATCCAACATACCGTTTGCAAGCAAATATGTATAGTCTCCCTTTAACGCAGCCTCAACAGGACCCAAAATTGATAAAGTTCCAATACAAAATAATAAGATAGCAGTCGATAACCCTTCAGCTAAATTACCCTTAGAGTACTTATTTACTAATGCATTAAATCTTGTTTCTAACTTTAGTTTTTGACCTAGTAAACCTCCTATAGCTAAACTTACAATAAAAAGCACTGGATATTTGCTTGAAGGTAAATGTTGTACTAGTGCATTTATTCCTAATCCCATAGCTACTAGCCCCATAGCCTGCATTAAAATATTATGATATTCATCTTTTATCCCCTTTTTAAAGATGCTTCCCACAATACTCCCGACTATTATCATCATTGTATTAAATATTGTTCCAATCATAATCATTTCTCCTATTAGATAATACTTTTAACCCAAAATATAAACCCTCCTGCAAGGGGAGGGTCAACACTTTATTGGTATTTGTATTTCTGTTAGGTAATCTTCTTTACTTCCTGAAATATAGTCATTAATTATCGTTCTTTCAATAGAATCCCCGATAACTTGGAACCCTTTATCTTGAATACAATTTAGTAAGGATCTATAACTTCCGAGGGAATTGTTATGATCTCCGTTATAATAAATACAGGCATACTTACCTTCTGGAAGAGTTGTCACTAAAGGACTTTGAATATCATCTTCCTCGACTAAAATAAATATCGAGTTATATTCATTGAACTTGTTATTTAATATATTATCTATACTTACCGTAAGACCCACTCCTCCAATAAATATAGAAGAATTCATATTAGATAAATTTTTCAATTGTTGCAGAGAAACTTCCAGCTGAGGTTCTGAACTGATTTTTTCCATCAACCTTACAATTTTCCTCGCTTTAAATGTTTCTATAGATACAACTCCTAATTCTTTTATTTCTCGTGCTTCATTAATATCCTTAATTCGATTTTGAAATCTACGGTTTACTTGTTCTAATTCCATAATTTTAATTTCAGTTAATTCTTTTTGTTTCTTTAACAAATCCAAAAAACCATTAATATCTCTATGTTCCAGGTGACCTTTGATTTCTTTTAAAGAAAAACCTAACTCCTTTAAATAAAGAATTGTGTTTAGTTGTTCAAATTGTTCGGTTGAATAGTATCTATATCCGTTCTTTATGTCAATTTGAATAGGCTTTAATATTCCAATTTCATCATAATGTCTTAAAGTCTTTATAGTTGTATTATGAAGCTTAGCCATTTCCCCTATTGAAAATCGATTCTCCATTTAAATCTTCCTTTAATCATAAGTTATGTTAATTTTATCTTATCACAATTCAGTTCAGTGACCGTTATTAGCAGAACAAAAAAGCAGCTCTGCCTCTGGAACAACACATCTTCAAACAAAATAAAAATAAGCTATAAAGAAAAATTTCTTCATAGCTTATTTATATATTTTTTTTATTGTTCACTAATTTGTGTGGATGGTTTTAATAAAAGCCAAACAATTACTAAAGTTGCTAGTGCTAATATAAAAGTAACCATATAAATAAAATGTACACTTGAAGCTAATGCTTCTTGTGACTCAGTTACTACGTTTGCTGTCGTTTCTCCATGTCCACTAGAAGATACAAGATCAAGGTTTTTAATACCACGTGCATGAATCATCGTGTTAAACATCGCGCCGAAAACTGCCGCTCCTAATGTTTGGCTAAACGTATTGATAAATGTGTTTAAGCCAATTGCCGTCCCGCGCGTATGATTTGGAACAGCCGCTTGAATTGTTACCATGTAGATCGGTGTAATAAGCCCCATTCCTAAGCCGAATAATCCAACTGCAACATAAATAAGGAATGCTGGTGAATCTGTTGACAATGTAAATAATGAAAAAGCAGCTACTGAAAGAACGCTAGCTCCCAATAGAATGATTTGTTTCGTATTTAATTTACCCACTAATTTACCAGAAAAAATAGTACCAAATGTCCACATTACAGGTAGTGGCATTAAAATGAGTCCGGCGTCTGTCGCATTTTTCCCTAATACACCCTGGCTCCAAATCGGAAGATACATTGTAATACTAATAAGCATTGCACCAGAAATAAGTGTTAGTATGTTTATAGTAGATAATGTACGGTTAGAGAACAGTGCTAGTGGAATTAATGGCTCCGGAGACTTTCTCTCAATGAATAAGAAAATAATGAATGAAATAGCTGCAAAGATTAAGAGGCCAACAATCGTCATGTCCCCCCAGTTTTGCTTACTACTACCTGTTAATAATGCGTATAGAAGAGCGATTGTACTCAATGAAAATACTGTTGCACCAAGATAGTCGATATGATGCTTAGCAGGCTTAATAGATTCTTTATAATAAATTGTAATCATTAAGCACGCGATAATTCCAAATGGCACATTTAAGAAGAAGATGTAGCGCCAAGAAAGGGAATCCACTAAAAATCCACCAACTAATGGTCCGATCACACCCGATATACCCCAAACAGCACTAATCCACCCTTGTGCTTTTGCCCTGTCTTTCACTTCGCTATATAAATCACCAATGATTGTCATTGTTATTGGCATAATGGCACCCGCACCTAAACCTTGAAGAGCACGAAAGACGATGAGCTGTTCCATCGACGTAACGACGCCACAAAGTGCAGAGCCGACTAAAAATATAGTAGCCCCGATCAGTAAAACTTTTTTCCGGCCAAATAAATCAGCCAGTTTCCCGTAAATTGGCGTCGAAACAGCTGTGGCAAGCATATAAATTGCATATACCCAACTAACAAGTTCGACGCCTGACAAATCATTCGTTATACGGGGAATGGCTGTACTAATAATTGTTCCTTCTACAGCAGAAAGAAATGTCATTAACATTAATGATAAAATAACTTTTTTTCTCATATTTACCCTCTCATCACCAAAGCGTGTGGTTGATATCCGTTCCTACTGGGCACTTTAAGACTTCCACTTCGCTTTCGCTACAAAGCCAAGCTTCTAGGGAGCGTCCAGTCTGCACGCCAATCAACTTATTATATAGTATATTTTTCAACACATGTCTTCCATAACTTTTGGAGATGTGCTCTTTACTTCTTAAACAGTTAAAATTATTCAATATGTAACTACGTATTTTTCATTAATTATCCACGAATAACTGTATATCTTCTAAAGCTTCACAATGAAATCTCAAACATAATTTCTCCCTCTTAAATGTACTTCAACTAATCAACCATAGCTAGTACAAAAAGCAATCGTTCTAATTGAACAATCGCCACAAGAAAAAGTTATATTGTTCTTCATTAACCTTCTTGATAAATGGCTCATTATCAATATTCCACAAGACAAGCACTAATTTTAACACAAATATCCAGTAAAAAACCACCTCAAAATCGCTAATGAGGTGGTTTTTATCAATTCTATATAGTTCCGAAGATGTGAAGAGAAAATAAAGTAATTCACACTTCTCCTTTTTTACGTGCTGCCATTTCATCTTTCATTTCTTCTTTTAAACCTTCAATTGACTGTTGACGTCGCTTATTTTTTTCTTTAATCATTTCACTTTGCATAGGGTCTGCAAATTCCAAACTAATTTCCGCTTCATGAAGTTTTTCTTCCGTGTTCTTAACGATATCACGAATTCGTTCAACATTATTGGATCTATCATCTGGTTTCGATTGTCTTGAATTAGCCATGGTAACCTCCTAAAATTTCGACATTAACATTAGGTTGTATTTTTTTTATGTTTATATGTACACTAATTTTTACCAAAAAGTTCTTTTACTCTTTTAGGCACGATAAGCACTGGAGAAAGGCTAACAGTGTTCTTACTATGTGAGTAGACTCTAGAAGCAACCAGCCATGGAAGCGAATACCTAAACATCTTGAAAATTATAAGATAATTTTCATGAACCTTTATCATACTCAAACAAAAAGAAGCGAGTTCGGAATTACTATCTTCCAAATTCGCTTTATTCTTTATCACATCAAACCATATATTTTTATTTATAAATCGATAAGTAAACCAAGTAACCACAAATTCCTGCTCCGCAGTCAATGATAAAATATATACGCTCTTAAAGTGAAAATATTAATTTCAGGGCTCTTCGTGTCCGACTCTAGGGAGATTCAATACTTTGGTATGTATTTGTAAAAATGGCTTCTTTAAGGGTTGAAAGCTCATACCGTTAACGAGAAAAAATCATATTCTGCATTATACGACTAAAAGGAGGGAGACCTCTCTATTAGATCGATAAATTCAAAGACTTTGAAAATCGAGAAAGGATGAAGACAGTGTCGCAAGCAAATATTCCTAATATAACCCCTAACATTACTATTACTAGAGATGACGCCTTGAACCTCTTATTAGCTTCTATAGCAATTGAAGAATTAGGGCTAGGACACATTATTAATGCCGAAGCGGAGAAAATCCAGTACGCTGTTGGTACGCTGCCAGGACTTTCGGTTCCGGCGACCCTCAATGAATTGCTGCAGGTTAATTCAAGTGTTCAAACTACCATGCAAGGATTAATTAAGAAAGAACTGCTCCTTCAATCTAAACTGGAAAACATCTTGTCTGCTTCTTCTGCAGCAGGCCAAACTGGTGCGACTGGGGCTACAGGGTCAACGGGAGCTACAGGGTCATCTGGTGCGACTGGGGCTACAGGGCTAACGGGAGCCACAGGACCATCTGGTGCGACTGGGGCTACAGGGCTAACGGGAGCCACAGGGCCAACGGGAGCCACAGGAGCTACAGGAGCTACAGGAGCTACAGGAGCTACAGGAGCCACAGGAGCCACAGGAGCTACAGGAGCTACAGGAGCTACAGGAGCTACAGGAGCTACAGGAGCTACAGGAGCTACAGGAGCTACAGGAGCTACAGGAGCTACGGGAGCTACAGGAGCTACAGGAGCTACGGGAGCTACGGGAGCTACAGGCAGTACGGTTACAGCCAACAACATCAAGGTAGGAAGCTTCATTCAGCAAGTAATTACACCAGGGTCACCTTATGTGTTTGATTCAACAATAAATAGCAATGGAATCGGTATTACACATACACCTGGATCACCAAATATCAATCTAAGTCCGAATAGCGTCTATTGGATCGATAGCTATTTGGAAGGGTTTGAGACGCCAACTGGCGGTATCGGATTCGCGCTTCGCCTGAACGGGGTTCCTCTTTTTGGGAGTCATGTTGGTAACGGAGGCGCTGTTGGGGTCGATGCACAACTCTCCGGTGCATACATTCTGAATACTGGACCCGGTGTTAACGTTCTTCAGATGTTCAATGATGATAACACAAATACTACGACTGCTAGTAACGGTACGCTTGGCGCTTCATTGACAATTATGCAGATTGGTTAACGTATCAGTCTATGAAGACAATATCGCAAACGAAAATTATATCGACCCATAGGGAAAAATACCTCACAACCCACATTTTACGTTAACTTAAAAGACCCCGTTTTGGAAAAAGATTGATCAAAACAGGGTCTTTATTTGCGAAACATTGCACAACTTTTGTAAAAAAGATTGATCATTTTCTCTGATCAATCTTAAACTAAACTTTTATTATACAATGTAGAGATAACTTAGATTTCATAATTTAAATCATTCTTTTGATTGATTTAATTGCATCGAAATGCATTCCTTCATGATATAGACAAAAGCTAATTAATTCCTTCACCTTTGATAGGAAAAGACCTGTAGAAGTAGTGTAAGGGATTATCTCATCCTCTAAACGGCCTTCTAAATTATGCTCAATTCTGTCTAATTGATTTCTTAACAACTGAATTAATTCATGGATAGTTGGCAACTCTTGATTTCCCCATTCAGTAGGCTTAGTACCCGAACCAAACAATTCCATAAAATAATTTGGTAATTGAGTTTCCTCTTCTGTAATTTGGAAACCGAACTTTTCTTGTATCACATAGATATGACCTAAATTCCATTTAATATTGTTATTAAAACCTTTTGGTATTAATAGTGATTCTTCGTCTTTCATTCCTAAAACTTGACTTAGTGTACTTTCTCGAACAAATCTCAATTGCTTGAAAATATAGTGGTCCACTTAAATTCCTCCCATATAGATAATTAATCTATATCCAAAATGTTGGATAATTTCTGTTCCTACGCATGTTATTGATTAACAATGCAAAAAACACAATAATGATGGAGCCAATTAACACAGGGGAAATTAAATAATTCCAACTATGTACTCCAAACATAACAACAAGTGGATCTGCTCCTGCTGGCGGATGTGTAGTTTTCGTTAATATCATCATTGCAATCGCTAAACCAACTGAAAAAGCAATCGCCCACGGTTCATTACCAAATAGATGATATACAAATAGACCAATGAATGTTGAAACAAAATGACCACCAATTACATTTCTAGGTTGTGATAGTGGTGCGTTCCAAACACCAAATACTAACACACAACTTGCGCCGAACGGAGCCATTAACCATTCAGTAGAAGTCATATTAGTTAAATAAATTAAAGTAACGATTGTTAGAAATCCGCCAGTTAATCCCGTAAAGGAGTCTTTTACATTAACTTGCAATGGACTTCTTCCTTTTCCCTTCATCTTCGATAGGTACCGATCACTGATTAATTTCTTGTCTCCACGATTGATGGCCGTTTCACTACTCATTTTTATCGCCCCCATATTTACAATTTATTCTACATTAACAAAACTAACCTGTAAATATAAATTTGGAGGGTTAGTTTAAATTAGCAAAAATAAAAGAACCAACTCTCAAAAAGTTGATTCTTTAGTTATCCTCTAATTTTCGATGTTGAAATCTTGCCGCTTTTTTTCTATTTCCACATATTTTCATGGAACACCATTTACGTCTCCCATTCACATCTATAAACAATAGAACACACTCTGGATTTGAGCATCTCTTGAGAAAAGTAAGTTTATTTTCTTCGATTAAACTTAATACATCAAAAGCAATTATTGATAAAAGTACATCCTCAATCTCTCCAATCGGAAAAGGGATTAATTTATGTTCTGTCAGTTTATATGTAAAAGGTGCTTTTTCAATTTTCTTTTCTAGAAAAGTGATAAAACTATTCGAAATGTGATGTTGTTCTGCAATGGCTTCAAATTCTTTTCTTATAACCTTCCGCATTTCTAAAATATTTGATGTTACTTGGCTCAATCGTTCCTTAATTTTTATAAACAGTGGCTCATTCCAAAACGAATTATCTTCTTTTACCGCATAGAGCCAATCCAATATATCTTCATCATTGATAAATAGATCATATCGTTGTCCCCATCTTACTACCTCAGTATTTACTAAATCTAATGAAATATTTCCCGATAAGAGTGGGAATTTATTTGTTTCTTGCATACGATTCTCGCTCATTTCATTGTTAAATTTTTCAACCACCTAAGCGATTAAAAATAAGTTATATGTTATATTATATTTTATTTAACCCAAAAAATAAAAAATGCTCCTTTAGGAATTAAACATAGGCAGTTCGCCTTTGTTTTAAACTAACATTCAGCACAATGATTCCCCATTGTCGCGCAGAAACACTAAACACCGAAGGCCGTCCCCATTACGATAAAAATGAACGGTATATCTATTTTGATTAACGTTCCAAATCTAACATAACCATTCTCTTTTTTCTTTAATAATTGAGCTTGCTTCCCAATAGTTACTACCTCAGAGCTATCAACAAATTTATTTGTATACAGAGTTTTAATTTTCTAACCTTAAATACAAAAAAACGCCCTAATTTTTAGGACGGGATTAAAATTATTGATATAAAATACTTAACTATTTTAGGACTCTTAGAAAAATGGATCAACATTTAAGAATGCTGATCTATTTCCCCTCCTGCCTTTTTCAAAGCTCTTTGAAGTTGATAAATTTTCATCATACTAATTAATCCAACTAATAGGGCTCCCAATAAGACTGAACCAATAATGACGAGGATTAATGGCCATTCAGCTTTTCCAAATAAATAATTAACTGTTACCTGGTCAACATTGATCACTGAAAAAATCGCGATAATTAAGACCACAATTATTGCTAATATTAAGTTCCATTGCCTTTTCATAATCCACCTCATTCTTTGTTATTTAATTAATCTACCTTCACTATTATAGAATCCGGATTGGCTTAGGACAATCACTATTTCTTTGTAAGGAAATACCCTCTTTTAAACGATTCTAATCTTTATTACCATGAAACATCCAAATTTAAAAAAGCATCCGTTCGCTTCTTTTATTCTCAGCGAACGGATGTGAATTGCTAGTATTTAAACCATTGTTTTTGCCAAATGACTTTATTATAACGCTCCATACCGGCAACTATTCATTCCTTCGTTTACGTTTGAGAATAGGTCGCTAATTTTGACAACCACTACTTTTGGTGAAGAACCGATTTTACAACTCTATTACATTAAAATGCTATGCTAATGATGAGGTGATTCTAGTGGCAACCATTTTAATTGTCGAAGATGAAATTCCAATCAATGAGCTTATTAAAAGAAATCTCCAATCAGTTGGACATAGATGTATTTCTGCTTTTGATGGAATGGAAGCGATTGATGAGCTTGCACAGCAAGAAATAGATCTTGTATTGTTGGATATTATGCTTCCAGAGATTGATGGATATGAGGTATTTCAGCAGATTCATGGGACCCCTACTATTTTTTTAACAGCTCGAAGCAGTCTGTCAGATAAGGTAAAGGGGCTGACTCTCGGAGCTGACGATTATCTTGTTAAGCCATTTGATATGATGGAGCTGTTGGCGCGAGTAGAAGCATTATTAAGACGCACGAACAAAGAAACAAGGAATTTTAAATTAGATGGTGTGGAAGTCGATTTTAAAAGCAGACAAGTATTCCTTCATAAAAATCTAGTTGAATGTACGCCGAGGGAATTTGATTTGCTGGAGGTATTGGTAAATAACCGCAATATTGCATTATCACGAGACAAGCTACTTGAGCTTGCTTGGGGCTATGATTATATAGGGGATACAAGAACAGTAGATGTTCATATTCAAAAGCTAAGAAAGAAATTAAAACTGGAATCAAGAATTAAAACTGTCTATAAAATGGGCTATCGTTTGGAAGTGTAAATATGAAAATAAAGACTTTTTTATTCACATTTATCCTTTTTCTTTTATTTTTTTACAGCGGAATTTTACTCATTTCATCAATGACGCTTATAAACAATCTAGAAAGTTCTAAAGATCGCAGTCTACGAGAGCATTATTTTATCGCAACGTCGTATGCAAAGGATTTAAACGCATTAGAAAATAGAGATGTTTCTATCGATAGTGGAGTGGAGTCTCTTTATCGCTCTTATTTTAATTTTTATAGCAAACAAAAAGTGATATTGACTATTTCAAAGGAGAACAAGCGTCTGTATGCAAATTTAACAGAAGAGTCTTACAAACTTCCTGAAATTTCCGAAAATATTAAAGCGAGTGAAAGGCTCGTTTCAATTGAAAAGCTCGAAGATAAGGACTACGTCAGAGTGGTTGGTACTCTGCCAGCACCATATGATTCCTATACACTTGCCTATTATTATAATGTATCTGACGTTATTTCTTCATGGTACAAAATGACGGTTACGCTGTTTTTGATTGGGATGCTTATTTGTGGATTGCTTGCAGTATGTTTATTATTTGTACTAAACCGTGTGTTTAAGCCATTGCAGCTCATTTCGTCTACTTCTAAAAGTATTGCAAATGGACAATATGGAAATCGAATTGAGGTTAAAGGAGATGATGAACTCGCTGAAATGGCTCAGAGTTTCAATCATATGGCTGAAGAAATTCAAAGTCAGATGCAGCAACTGGCTATTGCGGCGGAACAGAAGCAGCAGTTTGTAGATAACTTAGCCCACGAACTTAGAACACCCTTAACATCGATTTATGGCTATGCAGAATATATTCAGAAGATCGTTCGTACTGAAGAAGATAGGATATTTGCAACAAATTATATTATGTCTGAATGCCGCAGATTGCAAAATATTTCCGTTTTATTATTAGAGATGGCAACTCTTCGCACAAGCGAAAGTGAACGAAAAAAAATTGAAATGAGCGAGCTAATTCGTGATGTTGAGCAATCTTTATCTATGAAAGCAAAGGAAAAACAAATTGAGATTTCCTATGAGCATCATTTTAATACACTGTTTTGTGACGCAGATCTCATGCATATTCTGCTAGTTAATTTAATCGATAATGCACTCAAAGCTTCTAGTTCAGGTGGATTGATTACACTAAATGCATATATAGAGAATGAACATAAGGTAATTGTCGTTCAAGATAATGGAAAAGGAATGTCAAAGGAGCATCTTAATCATATAACAGAAGCATTTTACCGAGTAGACTCTTCTCGAAGTCGCTCTGCTGGAGGTGCAGGATTAGGTTTAACGCTTTGTAAGCAAATTGCAGTTAACCATCATGCAGAGTTAAGTTTTTCATCGGAAATCGGGAAGGGAACAACAGCCAAATTAACTTTTACAAGTTAATAATAAGTTCATGATAGTTTGATAACCTACTGTTTATACAATTATAACTGTGATCACACTTATTAAAATGAAAAGGAGATTGAATATGGCTAAAAAAAGTGAAATGAAAAATCTTGTACTTGGAACTGTAGGAGCATTAGCTATGACGACAATGGTCTTTAGTGGTATTAATCACACAGTTAAGGCAGCAGAACTTGGTAAAACGCAGACGGTCCCTACTAGCTACAATGTTTCTTATGCAGAAATCGGAAGTAAAAGCGTACCGCAAGATTATGTGAAGAAAGATTATAAAGTAAAGTTAGTTGGAGAAGACAAACCGACAGTAAACGACATGAAGATGAAAGAGGCAGCAGAGCTTGCGAGTCAAAATCTGTGGAAGGTTTTCAAACTTGATTTAAATGGTAAAACAGTGGAAATGACATATAACCCAGTAAATAATGAGACACAGCAACGTGCTACATGGGAAGCCAACATTAAAATCAATGATATGCTGTCATATGCCTTTCAATTAGATGCAGTAACAGGTGAAAATCATTTGATAGCAAAGTGGGTTTACCATAAAGCGAAAATTAATGCAGGCATGGATAAAAATCTATTAAAGAATAATCAGGAATATCAAATTTTAGCAAAAGAGGCAGTAGAAAAATATCAATTATTATCTGGTAAAATAACAGCTGTTGAGTATAGCGGACAAGGGTACTCAGAAGATAGACAAGGAGGTAAAAATGCGGACATTTCCTTCCGTGTAAAGTCTGATAAAGGTGAAGCTGTGCAAATCAGTTTCTCTAGACATAATAAAGAACTTCTTCAAGTGGGCTATGATAGCTGGATGAAGGAAACTGAGCGACATGAAAAGAAAATAGAACAAGAATTAAAAGAACTCAATAAATCGGATTTAACTATTACAAATGAGCAGCTAAAGAAATCTGAAGAAGAAGGACCGGTTCTCTTAGAAATGAGAAACTAATTGACATAGTTTAAATAAAGGAAAACGTTTTATAGAAAGATAATAATAGTAGTGCTATCGTAATTTGATATAAATACGATAGCACTATAAGATTTTAATGTTATTACCTATTATTCAGAAAAATAGTTTAATTATGATCCATTACCAAAAAGAGCCTTTACTACGTAGAATGTAGTAAGGCTCTTTTCTTTTTTAATCAAAATTCAATACTCAACATAAATAGCGTATTATTCAACAGTCACCGATTTAGCCAAGTTACGTGGTTTATCCACATCACAGCGGCGGTGTAGTGCTGCGTAGTAACTAATTAATTGTAATGGCACTACCGATACAAGTGGTGTTAGGTATTCATGAACTTGAGGGATTACTAAACGGTCACCGTCTTCATCTACGCCAGCCATAGCAATAATGCATGGGTATGCTCCACGTGCAGCTACCTCTTTGACGTTACCACGGATGTTCAATCCTACTTCTGCTTGTGTAACTAGGGCAAACACTGGTGTACCTTCTTCGATTAAGGCAATTGTACCGTGTTTTAGCTCGCCACCTGCGAAGCCTTCTGCTTGGATGTAAGAGATTTCTTTTAACTTTAAGGCACCTTCAAGGCTTACATAGAAGTCTATGTTACGGCCGATGAAGAATGCGTTGCGTGCGATTTTTAAGTAATCCTCTGCGATATCCTCTAATACATCTTTTGAATCGATAATTGTTTGGATACCATTTGCTGCAATCGCAAGTTCTTGTTTTAAATCAAATTCTAAGCCTTTGCCATTAGCTTTCGCCGTTACATATGCTGTTACAGCAAGTACAGCTACTTGCGCTACATATGCTTTTGTAGAAGCTACTGCAATTTCTGGACCTGCATGTAATAACAGTGTATGGTCCGCTTCACGTGATAGCGTAGAACCAGGTACGTTTGTAATTGTTAATGTTGGATAACCAAGCTCTTTAATTTTCACAAGTACTTGACGACTATCTGCTGTTTCACCTGATTGTGTAATAAAGATAAACAATGGTTTTTCTGAAAGTAATGGCATATTGTAGCCGAACTCACTTGAAATATGAACTTCTACTGGGATACCAGCCATTTTTTCGAAATATTGCTTACCGATTAAGCCTGCATGATAGCTTGTGCCGGCTGCAATAATATATAGACGGTCTGCCGCTTGTAATGCTTTTAAAATATCAGCATCAATTGTTAATTCGCCATTCTCACCTTCGTATGCTTGAATGATTTTACGAATAACTGTTGGCTGCTCATCCATTTCTTTTAACATATAGTGAGGGTAAGTACCTTTTTCAATATCGCTCATATCAAGCTCTGCTGTGTATGGTGCACGCTCTACTAATGAACCGTCTAACTTTGTAATTTCAACGCTAGCCTTGTGTACGATTACGACTTCTTTATCGTGTAGCTCTACATATTGATCTGTTACTTGTAGCATCGCCATCGCATCTGAAGCTACAACATTAAAGCCTTCACCAATACCTACTAAAAGTGGAGATTTGTTTTTCGCAACGAAAATTGTATCAGCCGCTTCAGCATCTAAAAGAGCTAATGCGTAAGAGCCGTGTAATAAAGATAACGTTTTACGGAACGCTTCAGCCGTGCTTAAACCTTCTTTCACAAATAGCTCAACTAATTGCACGATGACTTCTGTGTCTGTATCAGATTTCATCGGAATACCTTTTAAATAAGTTTTTTGTAATAAATGATAGTTTTCAATAACTCCGTTGTGTACTAGCGTAAAACGACCTGATGCACTTTGATGAGGGTGTGCATTTAAGCGATTTGGTACACCATGAGTTGCCCAACGTGTATGACCAATACCCACTTTTGCAGCAACGTCCTCGTCCACTGCCTCACGTAAATCTGCAATACGTCCCTTTTCTTTGAAGACTGTTACACCCTCTTCGTTACGCACTGCAATACCTGCTGAGTCATAGCCACGGTACTCTAGTTTCTCTAAACCTTTTAATAAGATTTCCTTTGCATCTGTTTCACCAATATATCCTACAATTCCACACATAAATTTCTTATCCTCCGATATCGTCAATTTGACGCAATGACAAACTAGACCTCAACCTATCGAAATTTTTGTGAATGTAACTGCTTTGCTAATGAAAATTAGCATGCCATACATGCACAGTGTTAACACTCATTCAGTCATCTGAATAGTAACCATTCGATACGTGAGGTTTCTCTATTTATCTATTGCTTTAACTATACCTTCTCCATTTTCTGTACATTCAATCACTCAAATGCTTTCAAAATGGAAAGTGACAATCGGGTATGTCGATCGGGAGGCATCCGCCGAATTCTCGATAAACCTCCACCTCGTCTGCTGAAGATAGTTTCGTCCAATTTCTTCAGCTCAGGCGCTATAATTGTTTTCCGATTTTGCGCTTTTCTTCCCTCCTTATGCGCTCTCGTTAAATGATAAGGTCGGACCTCATATTCAACTTCTCCATCATACTCAATCATATGCTGTACGTCAAATTTTCGTTATAAAAAACACCTATTTATCCTACTTTTTAATGACAAAAAGTAGACAAACTATCTGCTATAAAACAATATTTTGAAATTCCCAATAAAAATATGATGCAATCTTCCTTGGGTTAGCAACACGGTTATCCCATTTTTTTATCACTTGACAAAGTCACTACTTAGCAATACTATATACAGTACTTAGCAACACTTAGTACAGGTAAAGCTAAGCCCGGGGGTGAGTTCATGGATAATCTGAGTGAAATGCTCAAAGGAGTTTTAGAAGGTATTGTATTAGAAATTATTAGCCGTGGTGAAATCTATGGTTATGAGATTGTCAAACATCTCACGCAAATGGGGTTCGAGGGCATAGCTGAGGGAACTGTTTATGCGTTACTTATGCGGTTAGAAAGAAATCGTCTTGTCAATATTGTCAAAAAGCCATCTGAAATGGGTCCACCAAGAAAATTCTATACGCTTAATGAACAAGGGAAAGAGAAACTGATGTCCTTCTGGGCTAAATGGGATTTTTTAAGTAGTCGTATTGAAATTTTAAGAGATAATGGAGGGAACAAACATGAGCTTTAGTCGTGAAATACAGGATAGAATGAATCGTTTTGCGAAAGAACAATCTCAGAATTATTTGCAGGACGCTGAAATGACTTATATTGAAAAGCTGCGAAAAAAAAGTGGGCAAACTAAACGTAAGGTCGACAAGCACCTTTCCAAATTTAAAGGGCGTTCCGATCAGGGGCGAGAAGCGCAAGACGACATGATACTCTATATGAGTGATTATATGAATGATTTAATGTCACAGGGGTTAACGGAGCAGGAAGCTTTTAATAAGGCCAGTGAGGAATTGCAATTCGCCAGTAACTCTGAGCAATCAGAGGATTTAAATGAGCGCTTCAAGCAATATTACGAAAATCGTGATCCCGCAGATTATGAGGCAATCGGGTTGTTTTATGGCGGCTTCCTGTTTTTAGGATTAGGTATCGGAGGATTAACTGGTTTTCTAACTGGCGGTGGCTACGAAGCTTTTTTAGATAAAGGCTGGATCGACACTGCAATCGGTGCCGGTGTTGGCATTATCATTGGTATCGGACTTGGGCAAATTACCAATGCTATTATAGCGTTAAAAAAGAAGTAATTTATAGATAAAAGGCACAGGTAAATTCACTTGTGCCTTTTAAACTTAGCCTTCTTCATTCTCTAATAATTTCACAATTTCCCGATTAAATGCTGGTAGATCCTCTGGTGTACGACTTGTTACTAATTGTTTTTGACAAACAAACACTTCCTCGTCATGGAATATTGCACCTGCATTTTCTAAATCTACTCGAATCGATTTGTAGCCAGTTGCGTCACGACCATTTAATGTTTTTGCTGTAATGAGTAATTGAGGACCATGACAAATAGCAAAGGTTGGCTTCATCTCATCCATAAATTCTTTGACAAATGCCACAATACGATCATCTACACGTAGTATATCAGGAGAAAAACCGCCTGGGATGAATAATGCATCGAATTCAGAAGCATTTACCTCATCGATATCTTTATCAATTTTTACTTTCTCTCCATGCTTACCTTCTACCTCAATGCCTGCCGTCGTATCAATCGTTATTAGTTCATGACCTGCCGCTTCTAATGCTCCTTTAGGACTTGTATATTCAGCGTCCTCAAACATATTGGTAATCACTGTAGCAATTTTAGCCATTGCGATTCAACACTCCTTGTAATTGTGACTCTGTACTACTGTTCCCATTCGTTTCAAAAACATTCATTTCGTCGGTGAGCTTTCAATATTTAAAGAACAAAGGAGTCTATCCACGACTTTCGCTTTTATCCATTCTAATAAAAAAACTCGACCTCCTTTCAAAGGAAATCGAGTTGATCATTATCGCCTTGGCGTAATTGTAGTTATTCTGTTAAGCCCATTTCAGCACGGACTACATCTGCAATACGCTCTACGTAACGCTCGCAGTCCCCTTCTGTAGCTGCTTCCACCATTACTCGTACAAGTGGCTCAGTACCAGATGGACGCACTAACACGCGACCGTTACCAGCCATATCTGCTTCTACCTCAGCAATCACTGCAGCAACTTTTGCATTTTCCGTCACAGCATGCTTGTCTGTTACACGTACGTTCACTAAACGTTGTGGGAAGATTTTCATTTCAGCAGCAAGCTCTGACAGTTTTTTACCTGTAGCTTTCATAATGTTAACAAGCTGAATACCTGTTAATAAGCCATCACCAGTTGTGTTAAAGTCTAGGAAAACAATATGACCCGATTGCTCGCCGCCTAGATTATAATCATTGGCACGCATTTCTTCCACGACATAACGATCACCTACAGCTGTCTGTACACTATGCATTTCGTTATCTTCAACAGCTTTATAGAAGCCCATATTACTCATAACCGTTGAAACGATTGTTTGCTTTTTCAAGCGACCAACTGTATTTAAATGCTTACCAATGATGAACATAATTTGATCACCATCAACAATTTTACCGTTTTCATCTACTGCGATTAAACGGTCACCATCGCCATCGAATGCTAAACCAACATCAGCACCCTTTTCTGCTACAAATTTAGCTAATTCCTCTGGATGTGTTGAACCGACACCGTCATTAATATTTAAGCCTGTTGGTGAAGCACCCATCGTTGAGATATCCGCTTCTAAATCCGCAAATAAGTGTGTAGCTAGTGAAGACGTAGCGCCATGTGCACAATCTAATGCTACGTGGATGCCATCAAATTCTTCAGTCACTGTTTGTTTTAAGTATTGAATATATTTTTGACCACCCTCGAAGTAGTCGCTTACAGAACCTAAATCTGCTCCGATTGGACGCGGCAATGTATCTTCTTGTGCATCTAATATTGCTTCGATTTCGGCTTCTTGCGCATCTGTTAGCTTAAAGCCATCAGGACCGAAAAATTTAATACCATTGTCAGCCACTGGGTTATGTGATGCTGAAATCATAACGCCTGCATTTGCGCTCATAATTCGAGTAAGGTAAGCCACACCTGGTGTTGAAATAACACCAAGACGCATTACCTCTACGCCGATCGATAAAAGACCAGCTACAAGTGCACCTTCAAGCATTTCACCTGAAATACGTGTGTCGCGACCGATTAAAACCTTTGGACGGTCAGTTGCATCCTTCGTTAAAACGTAGCCACCTACGCGGCCAAGCTTAAATGCAAACTCCGGTGTTAATTCACTATTCGCGACGCCACGGACGCCATCTGTTCCAAAATATTTACCCATTTTAATTATTCTCTCCTTCAATGCAAGACGGTTGTCACGCTTGTCTACAACGACAACTAGACCGCTCATCTGCTTACTTTTGGAAAAGTCTATTTTCGTTCATTCTCTGGTAACTATTAATTATGCCCCTATGTAAATTTATCTGAACTAGTAAAACAGCGCAGATAAATTGGCTAGAGTATTTTGATTTTAGCCTGGGCAACTTTTCTCGTACTGTTTCAAATCTGAAAATGAATAACCTTACCGATAGAGAACGAACTCTCTACTGAATCAAAATAAAATTATAGTCAGTTATTGTTTAAGAATCAATATCTTCTGTTTTCTCCGCAGGCGGCGTGTCGTCCTCAGAAGGCGTTTTCGATTCCTCCGAAGTTGGCGGAGGAGTAGGTGGAGGTGCAGGAGTGGTAGTTGTTGTTGTTGTCGTTGTTGTTTTTTCCTGCTCTACCTTCGTAATATCCGCTTTCACTTTAATTTTTGAATCAGATATTTTTGTCACACCTTCTGGCAATTTCACTTCAAATTCATAAGTTTTTGATTCTGTAATTTTTGATAAATCAACCTCTAATGGTATTGCAGTTAAAGCATCTATGATAGATTTTTTACCGTATACTCTCACCTTTGTAGGACTAATTGTTAATTGGTTGACGGTAATACTATTCGCCGCTTTCCCTATTTCCTTAAGCACAACAGGCAATTCTCTACTGTAAGCTCCAATATCTACTTGTACCTTCACCGTTGCCGGTTCAATTGTCACATCTAACTTATTTAAATCGCGATCTAATACTTTAACCTCCGCTACTTGTGAGAACGGTTCTCTTAAGCCTTGTTCACCCGTAACAGTAGCTTTTACATAACTAATGTTTTCAATGGCACTTTTGGCACCTGTAACATACACCGTAGCTGGATTAGAAGACATGCTATTTAAAATATATCCTTCTTCAATTAAACGCGTATTTAGCTCAGGGTCAACACGAAACTCCTGCGTGACTTTTTCCTCAATGTTTACCTTAATAGTTGCTGGGTCTAATGTAACTTGTAACTTATCCGAAATATTTTCGTATTGTAGTCTAACATTATGCTCACCTATGAGTAATTTACTCAAATCCGCAAATATAGAAAAATCTCTAGAAGTTTGAGCTTTTAAAGCGAGTGGCGTTGGACCTTTTATCGTAACGTTCACCGTCTTTGGTATCCCTGTTACAATAAGATTCTTATCGTCATAAAAAACATCTACTGGCACATCGCGAATTACTACTGTTTGCTCATTCAATATTGATTTATTTTTAGGAGATAATTCGGTACGAACAGAGAAAAATAACAAAAAGGCTAGAAATAGTGCAACGATTCGTAAAACCCAAGGGCTATCCATCATTTTATCCATTCTTTTTCCCCCTCCAAGTTAACTTAGAGGCTGCATCTGACTCCTGTGCTAATCCGAACCACATTTTACGTAACAGTTCTTCGAATTCCTCTAGAGAAAGATTTCGATGAAGATTACCATTCATTGTAAGACTAATGGCACCGGTTTCTTCCGATACAACAATAGTAATGGCATCTGTCACTTCACTTAAGCCGAGTGCAGCTCGATGGCGCGTCCCAAGCTCTTTAGAGATAAACGGACTCTCAGAAAGCGGTAAATAACAAGCCGCTGCTGAGATTTTATCTTTCTGCATAATAACTGCTCCATCATGCAGTGGCGTATTCGGTATAAAAATGTTGATAAGTAGCTCCGATGATATCTCAGCATTTAGTCCTATGCCCGTTTCTATATATTCATTTAGACCAGTTTCTTTTTCAATAGAAATTAACGCCCCTATACGACGTTTGGCCATATAACTAACTGATTTCTTCATCGCCTCAATAAGCCTTGTCTGTTCTTCCTCAACTTGATTAATTGAACGTTGGAATAACTTCCCTCTACCAATTTGTTCAAGACCACGTCTTATTTCCGGTTGGAAAATGATAATAATCGCCAAGAAACCGAAATCGATAACTTGTTGTAACATCCATCCTAACGTTTCTAACCCTAAAAACTCTGTAGCAAGGCGCGCAATAATAATTACGAAAATTCCCTTTAATAATTGGACAGCCTTCGTACCTTTAATGAGGGTTAAAATTTTATAAACAACGTACCATACGAGCAGTACATCTAATAAGTTAATAACAATATTCACAGGTGTTAAATTAGCGAAATGTTCGATAATTTGCACGTGGCATCCCCCACTTTTCATTGCGAATCCATACACATTTAAGTATAGCACATTCTTATCAAATGTAACTTTTTTCAATTAAAAAGTCTACTCAAAAGAGTAGACCGTTCAGCCTCTCACGTGCACTATCTATTAGGACGTATAGAGTGTTATTTAGTTGCTTGTTTCTCCTCGAATGTCACAGCAGACTTAACTGAATTTTTAATCGTATACCAGAGCCATTCGAATACTTCGTCAATTTCTTCTATTTTTCCTGAAACAACTGCCGAAGATGCCATATACTGTCCGTTAATAACGGTAACATTGCCATCCACTTCACCCTCAACAATTAAATCACCATTTTTAACAACAATGTCGCCCTTTACAACTTCTCCCTCTGGCACAATAACCGTTTGACCTTCAACAACTAGGTTCGGTTGTTTAGTCACAGAGAAATGTTGGTCATCCATAAAACTACCTAGTAAAGTTGCACTCATAAATAAACAAAACACTGCTGCTGCCACAAAGAGTGGATGTCGGCGAATCCACTTCTGCATACCTACACGACTTTTAGGTTTCGGTAAACGAGCCATCACAGCTTCTTCAAAACGCGGAGGTGGTGTAATGTGGGAAGCACTCTTCACAAAGGCGATTGTTTCACTTAATTCCTGCATCAACTGTTTACAATCACTGCATGTATGCAAATGTCGTTTTAACTCTTGCTCATGCTCACGACTAATGTCACCATCTAAATAATCATGGATATAGTCTATTATATGCTCTGGACAAGTATTCATGACGCTTCCCCTCCTACAGATTGTTTAATTGCTTACGTAATGCTTCACGTCCGCGGTGAATCCTCGTTTTCACCGTTCCAAGAGGCATATCTAAAATCTCGCTAATTTCTTGTAATGATAATTCTTCAATATATTTCAATACTATAACTGAACGGTATTTATCCGGCAAACGTCCAATCTCATATTGAATGCGATCTTGCAGTTCCAGTTTCTCTATCTGTTCCTCTGGTAGCTGGTCATCTGCTGCGATCTGCGAATACATATCAAGCCCTTCTGTACCAGCTACTTCCGCATCTAAATAGTAATCCGGCTTTTTCTTCCGGATACGGTCTATACAAAGGTTTGTCGCTATGCGATAAAGCCACGTCGAAAATTTTCTTTTCTGATCAAAAGTATGCAAGTTCATATAGGCACGAACAAATGCCTCTTGTGCAATGTCCTCAGATTCTTGCTTGTTCCCCAACATCCTATAGCATACTTGATACAGTTTGTGCTGATAGAGACTCACAATATCTGCAAATGCGTTTTGATCGCCTTTAAGCACTTGTTTTATTTTCTTGTTTACTAACGCATCCATTGTGTCGATTTCTCCACCTTTACAACTGTCTTATACTATACGACCCATCGATAAGAAAAGTTTCATTTTGTTATTAATTATAACAAAAGATTTTTATACAATGTGGCAATAGGTAATTTTTTGTCAAATTTCTTTAAACGAGCGTTTCTCCAAATAAAGATCCCATCAATGCTACTGCAACATCAGCTGTTCTATTCTTTTCATCTAAAATCGGATTAACCTCAACGAATTCAGCAGATGTTAGCATACCTGATTCCTGAAGCATTTCCATCGCCAAATGGCTTTCTCGATACGTAATACCACCAGGTACAGGTGTCCCAACTCCAGGAGTATAAAGAGGATCTAACCCATCTAAATCAAGTGATAAATGCAAACCATCTATATTGCGCTCTCTTAAATAGGCAAGTGCATCTTCCATTACTCTTGTCATTCCAAGACGATCTACCTCGTGCATTGTATACACCTTAATCCCTTGCTGTCTAATTAATTCACGTTCTCCTGGGTCTACAGAACGTGCTCCAATAATAATGACGTTTTCAGGTTTAATTTTCGGTACATCATTACGAATTTTCACTAACCGTTCATGTCCAAGTCCAATGCTAACAGCTAGCGGCATACCATGTATATTACCAGACGGTGTCGTATCAGGTGTATTTAGGTCCGCATGCGCATCAAACCAAATAACGCCTAAATTTTTATAATGCTCACCAAGCCCTGCAAGTGTACCAATAGCAATACTATGGTCGCCACCAAGTACAAGCGGAAACGCCTTGTGCTCAATCGCTTCATTTACACTATTAGCCAAGGATGTACTTACATCAATAACTTCCTCTAAATTAAGTAGTTGTTTATCAACAACAGTACCTTCTATTTTTTGACTAACACGTATATCCCCTTGATCATGTACTGCATGTCCGATTGCCTCTAAGCGCTCCACAACACCTGCGTAACGAATAGCACTTGGCCCCATATCTACCCCTCTACGAGTTTGCCCATAATCAGTCGGTACTCCAATAATAGCAATATTTAGTTTATTCATTTTTTCATACCCCCTTTAAGTTGTAAGACTATTGTAAAGCCTATATCCTACCTGGCTCAACTCAACATTTTCGTGAATATTTATACAATTAAAAAAGGTATAAAAAAATCTCCTGCTGTTTTCAGCAAGAGATTAGTATCTGTAGTTAATGTTACACTTTTGAATATACTTTATTCTATAAAAGTGAGCCATGAAGGACTCGAACCTTCGACCCTCTGATTAAAAGTCAGATGCTCTACCAACTGAGCTAATGGCTCAAAATAAAAATGGCTGGGGTACTAGGATTCGAACCTAGGCATGACGGAATCAAAATCCGTTGCCTTACCGCTTGGCTATACCCCAATCATTAAAATAAAACTGGTGGAGGGGGACGGATTCGAACCGCCGAACCCTAAGGAGCGGATTTACAGTCCGCCGCGTTTAGCCACTTCGCTACCCCTCCGAAATAACACATTATGGTGGAGGATGACGGGCTCGAACCGCCGACCCTCTGCTTGTAAGGCAGATGCTCTCCCAGCTGAGCTAATCCTCCATAAAAACAGGTGTTCATTTCTTCACAGTTTATTTTCTTTTTAAGCCTTTGCATTACTACAATGCTTTAAAAATGGTGACCCCTACGGGATTCGAACCCGTGTTACCGCCGTGAAAGGGCGGTGTCTTAACCACTTGACCAAGGGGCCATTTTTTAAATGTCTTAAACAAGACAAGAATTATGATAACATTTATTACTGTTCAATGCAATACTTATTTTACAACTTTTTATATGTATAACATCAACTTTAAAAATGAGCAAAAAAATGGCTCCGAAGGCAGGACTCGAACCTGCGACAACCTGATTAACAGTCAGGTGCTACTACCAACTGAGCTACTTCGGAACAATACTATTCAATTCGGTTTTTTAAAACCTCTTAAGTACATTTATTATTATAGCAAGCATTATAATTTATGCAATACTTTTTGTGAAAATTTTAATATTTTTTATCTAAGCATTCCTGATCATTACCAAAAACCTAATAGTTCTCTATAAAATCTAATATTTCTATTTTATGCGCAGAATATTCTTGCTGTATATTATTGTAATTGTTAAAATGAGAATAGTTTTATGAATTTTCTATTAAATTTGTTTGGGGAGGAATGTTCACATGGCAACAAACGATTTAATTGCACCAGAATTCTATAATATTACAGAGGAATTGGAGAAATTTTCTCAAGATAGTAATCGTCAAGCAATACAATGGCTAAATGCGCAGCAGGAACGCCGAACAATTTCCTATGTTGAACTTGTTCAAAAAATGAATCAATATGCGAATGCCTTTACGAAGAAGGGGCTTCAAAAAGGAGATCGCGTATTAGTTATTATTCCACGTCTGCCTGAGGCTTATTTTGTCTTCCTTGGCTGTCTAAAGGCTGGTATTGTGCCTATTTCATGTTCAGAAATGTTACGTGCAAGTGATTTAGAATATCGTATGGAGCACTCTTCTGCAAGGGCAGTAATTGCCTATGAAGCATTCACTAGTGAGGTAGATCATATTACTTCATCAGTAGATGCTTTAAAAAATAAGCTGGTTATAGGTGCTGCTACAGGTGATTGGACGTCTTTAAATGAATTGGCTAGTACGCAGCCGGATACATTTAAAGCGGCGGCGACGAAAAGAGATGATATGGCATTTCTTTCTTATACATCAGGCACGACTGGTAAACCAAAAGGAGCTGTTCATTCGCACGGTTGGGGATATGCACATATTAGAACAGCTGCTTCTCAATGGCTTGGTGTACGTGAAGGTGATCTAGTTTGGGCTACAGCAGCTCCAGGATGGCAAAAATGGATTTGGAGCCCATTTTTATCGACGATCATGTTAGGCGCAACTGCATTTGTATACCACGGAGGATTTGATGCAAAAACATACCTTCAACTGCTTCAAGATGAAAAGGTCAATGTATTATGCTGTACTCCAACGGAATATCGAATTATGGCGAAAATTGATAATTTAAAAGACTATAATCTTTCTTCACTACGTAGCGCTGTTTCGGCTGGTGAACCATTAAATCGCCCAGTCATCGAAGCATTTATGAATAACTTCGGACTCAAAGTTCGCGATGGCTATGGCCAAACAGAAAATACTTTATTAATCGGCACACTTGAAAATACTGAGTTACGTCCTGGTTCAATGGGTGTTCCTACACCAGGCAATATTGTTCGCATTATAGATCATGAAGGCAACGAAGCCCCAGTTGGAGAAGTTGGAGATATTGCCGTACACAAAACATCTCCTGCTCTATTTAAAGAGTACTATCGTGAGCCTGAACGTACACAAGCTGCCTTCCGCGGTGATTGGTATATTACTGGTGACCAAGCTAAATGTGATGAAGACGGTTACTTCTGGTTTGAAGGTCGAGGAGATGACATCATTATTTCCTCAGGCTATACAATTGGGCCATTCGAGGTAGAGGATGCTTTAAATAAACATGAAGCTGTACAAGAGTGTGCTGTTGTTGCAGCTCCAGATGAAATTAGAGGACATATTGTTAAAGCCTTTGTCATCTTACGAGAAGGCTTTAGAGATCGTGATGAGGACGAGTTAACAAAAGAACTACAGGAGCACGTTAAATCATTAACAGCGCCTTATAAATATCCTCGTAGTATTGTCTTTATCGATGAGCTACCAAAAACAACTTCTGGTAAGATTCGCCGTATAGAGCTACGAGCAGCAACTGTATAAAATAAAAAAGGAGACATTTCACCAATCACTTGGTTGAAATGTCTCCTTTATCTATTGCTGAAATTTTATATTCTTTGGATATAAAAAAAGCCACTACTGAGTTTATCAGCAGCGACTTTTTGCGCCTAGCGACGTCCTACTCTCACAGGGGGAAGCCCCCAACTACCATCGGCGCTAAAGAGCTTAACTTCCGTGTTCGGTATGGGAACGGGTGTGACCTCTTTGCCATCATCACTAGACATATTTAATTGAAAGAATTATTCTTTCAAAACTGGATAAACGGTGCATTGAATGTTTCAAACGTTTTGGTTAAGTCCTCGATCGATTAGTATTCGTCAGCTCCATGTGTCACCACACTTCCACCTCGAACCTATCTACCT
>NZ_JALNLQ010000005.1:0-305641 GCF_023337835.1 Lysinibacillus sp. Bpr_S20 | reverse complement strand
TGGGATATTGCTACGGATTTAAAAATTGTGGACTTTGAACGTGGTGCAAAAGTGACTGGTAGCCGTTTCTTATTCTACCGTGGTCTTGGTGCTCGCTTAGAACGCGCTTTAATGACGTTTATGATGGATTTACATGCAGAAGAGCATGGCTATGAAGAAATACTACCACCTGTCATTGTTAATCGTGATAGCTTGACGGGTACTGGAAATCTTCCTAAATTTGAAGAAGATGTTTTTAAATTAGAGGAAACAGATTATTTCATGATTCCAACGGCAGAAGTACCTGTAACAAACTTCTATCGTGATGAAATTTTACCTGTTGATGCATTACCACAAGGCTTTGCAGCATACAGCGCTTGCTTCCGTTCAGAGGCAGGCTCTGCGGGTCGTGATACACGTGGTTTAATCCGTCAGCACCAATTCAACAAAGTAGAATTAGTACGCTTTGTAAAACCAGAGGAGTCCTATGAACAGCTAGAGTTGTTAACAGGTCATGCTGAAAAAGTACTGCAATTACTAGGCTTACCGTATCGTAAACTAAAAATGTGTACTGCAGATTTAGGATTTATTGCAGCGAAGAAATATGATTTAGAAGTTTGGATCCCAGCACAAAACATGTACCGTGAAATTTCTTCTTGCTCTAACTTTGAGGATTTCCAAGCACGACGAGCAAATATTCGCTTCCGTCGTGAGCCAAATGCAAAACCAGAATATGTTCATACATTAAACGGTTCAGGTCTTGCGATTGGACGTACAGTTGCTGCTATTTTAGAAAACTACCAACAAGCTGATGGAAGCGTAGTAATTCCTGAAGTTTTAAGACCATACATGGGTGGTAAAGAAGTAATTGCGCCAAAATAAATAACGGCTAAAAGCTATTTTGGATATCCTTTACAGGTAATTGTATTACCTTTTTATCGATTTACAGATGCTTTTAATAATATCGGGTGTGTAAACAGTTGTAGTATTTATGTTAAAAGGAGAACGTACTCTAAAATCGGAACGTATTGAACAATTTGCTAAGATAATGAGGATCACACAAAAAGCAGGTAATGTTAGAAAAGACTGGATGTTCGAGTAAGAAACTAATATAAAAGCCACCAAGTTTTTTTATAGTGGCTAAGGAAAGAATTGTTACCAAACGACACTTTGGAAAGGTTTGTACTTCAACTAACGAAGCAAGTTACTTAAGAAGAAGGAATTTAAGAAAAGAATATAGAAATACCAGCAGGAGAATAAATTTTTTAGGGGGTAAAATGAAAAATAAAAACATTTTAAAAACGATAAACTGGACAACTTTCACAACCATTGTATTGGTGGGTATTGTTACAGCAGCAATTACGCTATATGACTTAAATACAGACACTACTTATGGTGAAGAAGGACAATCTCGTGCGGAATTCCGTTGGTTCTTTTTACACACAATCATTTCAGTTGCTATACTTTCAATTTCGTCTTTTTTAGCTTTGGGTTGGAAACGATTATTTCCTTTTAACGTACCTATTGCAATAATAATAGTTGGTTTTTGTTATGCACTATTTTTCCTTACATTCACGATTGGATGGGTCGGTCTTATAGGAATATTTGGTTTTTTTATTGCATTCCTAATTGGGGTAATCTTAATAGTATCATACTCAATTTTCAATTTTCTTGAAAATCGCAAGACCAAAAAAATTTAACTGGTTAGAAGTGTATGAAAAGATACTTTATTAGCTAACGCGTGCTTAAATTTCACTAGGATTTATAAAGCATACAAAATAAATCAAATAACCGTTCCCAAATCAAAGTTTGGAAACACATCAAAAAGCCACGAATGTTGTGAAATCAACGTTCGTGGCTTATCTTATGAATATTGTTTAAGTGTTGTTTTAATCACTTTTGTTAAAAGTCAGTCATAGCAAAGGTTTTGAAGCATTTGAATTAATGTTGCACCATAGTCTTTGATGAATAAAATCGTGTATAAAAAATTGAAGTCTTATCGTTGTAAATCCGCATAAATCTGACGAGCCCCCTTATTGAAGTAACAGGGTGCTTTAGTTAAATTTTCGATTCAAAAAAGACAGAATTTATTCTACACGTTGGTTTTGTAGATTAAATCTGCCTTTTTTTAAAACAGTAACAATCTTTGAGAAAACAGCCTTTAGCAAAGATTGATTTGATATTTACTGAATCGAAAATTTATACGAAAACATCCTTTATTATTTGTCATCAAAAAGTATTCAAAGAATTAAACGCTCGTTAAGTTGTACAAAAAAGGTACTGCGAATTATTCCAGTACCTTTTTGTATGCTAATTAATTGTCTTTTTAACCTGCGATTTTGCTTTTTGTACTTCAAAACAGAACCCGTTAGTTTACTAATGGATTTTTATTAACAGTAAACATCTTTTCAATACTTTCAATAAAAAGGAAATCTATTCTTACATAGTTTGCCCATTGTCTACTGTAATGATTTGTCCTGTTAGTGACTTTTGAAGAAGTGTATAACAAATGGTTTCAGCAATGTCCTCAGGAGTGGAAATCCTTTTCAATAAAATATTTCCAGCTACGGCTTCCATTTTTTCTTCATTTCCTTTCCACCATCTTGTACCGACAGCACCGAGAGCAATACAATTAATTCTTATGCCTAACGATAGTGAAAACGCATGTGATTTTGTTAGTCCAAGAACAGCCGATTTTGTTACTGCATATGGGACCGAGGAGCCTAAGCGGGTTATTCCTGCTATACTTCCAACATTAACAATTGCTGAATCTTATCCTTTTACATCATAAAGTTTTATCCCAGATTGAATCAGTCGCCCCATCAAAATCATAGCCAATTGATGCGTAATACCAACATTGTTAACGAGATAATCTAACTTTCCAAACTTTTGAATACAAGCCAGAATCATTTCTTTCGTTTGATGCTCGTCACTAATATCGGCTTTATGCAATAGCCCAGGATTTGATAATTGATTGAACGTATTCGTGCTTCTTGTACCGAATTTGAATAGTTTATAACGACCTTAGTCCCTAGAGAAGATAACTTTAAACAGGTTGCACTCCCAATTCCTGTTGCACCACCAGTTACCACTACCACTTAAGAAGTATCACAAGAGTTTTTCTTTTATAAATTTGATTCTATTATTCCTAAGTAAGGAATATCACAAACATTTTTTTATTTACTATGAATATTCTCTTTGGTTAGGTCTATATCCTTAATTCTAGAAAAGCTTGAGATAAGTTATATGACATTAAAGTTTTTATGGTTACTAATAACAACATTTGGAAATGTTTCGGAGTAACCAATGGGTTTAAGGGTTGCTTCGAAGTGAATGAACTCCATGACCAGTCATTTTAGAAACTTTATTTTTAATAAGAATGTCTGCTTATTGTGGAAAGGGGACATTTTTTTGTGAAATGTGTGATACAAAGTAAATTGCCTTATATGGCGATACAAGGTTGCTTGATTTATTCCGGTAAGAATTAAAATTCCTTCGAAAAATCTAGTTGATGTTAAGGTAGTATTTCCTCACCCTGTTATAGTGTCAAGATTGATATGGATAAATGTACTTACGGTTTCAAAATTGAAATATTTGATTACAAACATTTATCTCAATAAAACTAATTACCTTTAACTCAACTAACGGCGTCTTAGTAGAAGAAATTAGAGCTTTTATGTTGTCCTTCCTCCTTTGCCTAAACATTTTTATCTGCTTATACATTTAATAAAGTAAGTCAACAGATTCTATGTCTAACTATGACTATTGAATTAAATTATATAAAAATGATAAGGAGGAAATTAATTTGAAATTAAAAAAGTTTATTGATGCATTACCGATTCCACCTACTATTAAACCAACCGGAATACATGATGGAATCCCTTACTATGAGGTGTTGATGCAGCAGATAAAACAAAAGCTACATCGGGCCTTACCACCGACAACAGTTTGGGGATTTAATGGTTTGTATCCCGGGCCGACATTTGATGTTCTCAGGGACCATCCAATTCTTGTGAAGTGGGAAAATAAACTACCTTTTACACATCTTCTGCCAGTGGATACTACTGTTCACGGTGCTGATCCTAGTCAACCACCTGTCAGAACGGTAGTTCACTTGCATGGGGGGCGTGTTCGCCCTGAAAATGACGGATATCCAGAAGCATGGTTTACCAAAAACTTTGAAAACTTTGGCAGCAAATTCGTGCATGAAGTTTACTACTATCCGAATTGTCAGCGTCCGACAACTCTCTGGTATCACGACCATGCCCTTGGAATCACTCGATTAAATGTTTATGCCGGCTTAGCAGGGTTTTACCTTATTCGAGACAAGGAAGAAGAAAAACTAAATCTCCCCCGAGGAGAATTTGAAATTCCATTAGTTATCCAGGATCGTTCCTTCTATGATGACGGTCAACTGTTCTATCCTTCCCAGCCCGGACAAAAACCACCACCTGCACCACAACCACCACCTCCAATAGATCCTGATCTTCCGAATCCATCGGTTGTTCCAGAATTTTTTGGAGATACAATTCTAGTCAATGGGAAGGTATGGCCCTATCTTAGAGTTGAACCGAGAAAATACCGATTTCGAATCCTCAATGGTTCTAATGCCCGTTTTTACCGTATGCGATTGAGTTCAGGTCAAAATATCGTTCAAATCGGTACGGATGGCGGGTTATTAGAAAAACCTGTGTCAGTTTCTGAAATCATACTGGCTCCAGCAGAACGAGCGGATGTAATCATCGATTTTTCAAAACATAGAGGGCAGAATATCATACTGACAAATGATGCTCCAACCCCTTTTCCTGATGGCGTCCCCCCTTCTCCAGATCTTTCGCAAATTATGGAATTTAAGGTTAACCAAAAATCTTCCAAGCCGGATACAAGTACAATACCTGAAAGACTAAGTTGCTTGGGAAAACTTGATCCTAAAGATGCTATCCATGTAAGAAAAAACCTTTTAGTTGAAAATACTGATGAATTTGGTCGACCGTTGCTTGAACTCAATAACATGAGGTGGTTCGACCCTATTACAGAAACACCATATAATGGCACAATAGAAATTTGGGAACTTTATAATTTAACCCCCGATACTCATCCGATTCATTTGCATCTAGTTCAATTCCAGATTCTTAATCGAGCACCAATTACCGTGGATGAAAATGGGAATATCATTAAAGTAGGGAAAGCAAAGAAACCGGATCTGAATGAAATGGGTTGGAAAGATACCGTACGTGCAAACCCTGGAGAAGTTACCCGTATTATTGCACGTTTTGGGCCGTTTACCGGAACATATATATGGCATTGCCATATCCTTGAACATGAAGATCATGATATGATGCGCCCGTACCAAGTACTCCAAAACCATGATTTTGACCCATGCATCCCTATTCCAGGCGTATGCCTGGACGATTCATTTACCCAGTGCTGCGATCATGGCCATAAATATTGTGACTGTATAAAGTATCATGACGAGGATGAGTAAAGTCCTCATCGCCATCTCCGTAAAGGGGATTACAGCGATGAGTGATTCAAATTTTTATCACCAATACTTTGACTATATTATTATCTGAACCGGACCAGCTGGTGCAGTTATGTATCCTAAGATAAACAAATAATAAAGTTTTATAAAAATCATCTCTTCAGTTATCCTTTGAGATGATTTTTTTATTGGACATTTATGTTAAAACTGATATTTATCTTGTGAAGATTTCTTCCAATCCTTCCACCGTATGGTCCACTTTATCAAACAAACTTAACAATTGACCAAATGATTGCCATTCAACGCTATCATAAAATTGGCGTCAAGAATTTAAATAAATGGAAATTACCGGTGAAGGGAGAATAATTGGGGATTTGTGGTATTATATAGTGAGCGAAGAAACAGAATAAAATTTTCCAACGAGCTTCGCAAACAATTTGAAATTACCAATAGGGGGGCCTGCCGACAAAATTTAGAAGGATAAATCAGTTCCTACTTTTATAGAATAGGCTGAAATGGTATTTACTTAGGTTATAGTAACAGCTAGGTTTTAATAGCTGAGAACTAAAAGGAGAGATTTCATTATTTATGTTTAAAAATTTTTTTGGAAAGTGCTTAGTAACTTTTTTTGTTTTACTTTTACTTATCCCTGTTTCAAATCAAAAGGCTACAGCTAATTCACTACCTCAAAATGAAATGCGTGCAGCCTGGATTGCAACAGTGTCTAATATTGATATGAAGGCTGGTATGAGTAAAACCCAATATACTCAATGGGTTCAAAGTACCTTAGACAAATTAAAAGCTGATAACTTTAATACAGTTATTTTTCAAGTTAAGCCATTAAATGATGCACTGTATCCGTCTAAGCTTGCTCCATGGTCATCGTATATAACAGGCAATAGACAAGGGACCAATCCGGGTTTTGATCCATTGCAAATAATGCTAGACGAAGCACATAAGCGAGGATTAGAACTTCATGCTTGGGTAAACCCATATAGGGTCACTATGCCTTCGCAATCTTTGTCTAATCTTGCTGCCAATAATGTAGCCCGTAAAAATTCTAATTGGGTAGTGAAATACGGTAAACAATACTATTTAGATCCTGGGTTGCCGGAAGTTCAAAATTACTTATTATCAACCATAAAAGAATTAGTAAGCAACTATGATATCGACGCTGTACATATGGATGATTACTTCTATCCTTATAAAATAAAAGGAGAGACTTTTCAAGATCAACGAACTTTTAAAAAGTATGGTAGCTCATTCAATAATATTGAAGACTGGCGCAGAAATAATGTTAATCAATTAGTAAAAAAGGTTTATGCAAGCATTAAGGCAATTAAACCTCATGTTCAATATGGAATATCTCCGTTTGGAATTTGGCGAAACAAAGGACAAGATTCGACTGGTAGTAACACGAATGGAATGAGTAACTACGATGATATTTATGCTGATACAAGACAGTGGATTAAAGATGGAAGTATCGATTATATTGCGCCTCAAATCTATTGGTCTAGAAATCATAAAGCAGCAAATTACTCTGTTTTATTAGATTGGTGGGGAAGAGAAGTTCAAACGTACGCAAAAGTCCATCCTATAAATCTATATATTGGCATGGCCAATCATAAAGTTGGAAATGATTCTGATACTGCATGGAATAATAAGACGGAACTTATCAGCCAAGTAATCGCCAACAGAGCAAATAAAAATGCTCAAGGACAAATGCATTTTTCTCTAAGAAGTATTAACAATAACGCTCTTGGATATGCTTCTTATCTAAAACAGCAACTATACAATTATAAAGCTTTAACACCTACAATTTATTGGAAAGGCTCTGCAATACCTTTATGTCCAACTGATGTTAAATTGAGTAAAGAGTCTTTCGGCATGAAGCTTACTATTACAGATAAAAATAGTACTCAACCAAGGAAATATGTAATATACCGATTTGAGGGAACAAAAGAAGGATCATATAAAGACGTTAAAAATATAGTAGACGTGGTTTATAACACACAAGGTAATACTGTTTATGTAGATACTATTGCAAATAATAGTAAAGTATACACATATGGTATAAAGTCTATATCTGCTACAGGTGTGGAAAGTAAAACTGCTTTTGTTCTAAAAGGCGGAAATCCCAACCAGTAGCAATAGAGCAACACCTGAAGGGCCAGAGCAACTAGAAAAACCTGTAGATCCAAAGCTTATTGGTAGAAAATAATCGATCTTTTTTAGAATCCATTTTGATAATCTTTTTTCAAAATGGATTCTTTTTATTTATCGTAAATTAATGATTGCGTTAGCAAATTTAGCCTTTCAAATTACTGGTTCGCCTGTACAAGCTGCATGTGTAGTATCAATTAGTGCTTTAGCTACTTTTATAATGGGATTACTAGCTGGATTTTATAGATAAGTTTCCTAAAAAACATTTAATGTTAATTTGTGATATACTTCGTGTATTTTTGAATTGACGCTTTTTAATATCGAATCTTATATGTATATGTTATTTAGATATTATGGGAAGTTGGCATATTCAAGCCCTCCTCCACGCCAAATAATTTTAGTTTACATAATATAAATACTTTGGTCACAGCTTTCTAATTATCGGATGTTTCCCATAATTTATCGTTCAAAGGGGGATTATTCGTTTGAATAATGCTAATTATCGTTCGATCTAGACTTGTCCAATATTCATAAAAAATATTCATTAGAGTGACAAATTTAGCTGGTTGTTACAGAATCAAGATACATGTTGGTTGAAGAATAAATACATATATTATTGATATTAGAACGGGAATATTTGAGAAGTCGAACGTGTAAATTTGTATGTTCGACTCTTCTTAATTAGTTACATAATATATAGAACAATTGATAAATCTGTTTTAAAATATTGGTGAAGCATTTAGATTTAAACGGGGTCCCTTTAGAAAAATGTGGATTTACAACGTTAAGGCAAATATGAATAAACAAGAGCAAGCACAACCTTATTAGGTGTTGTGTTTGCTCTTGTTTCAAATAGCGATAGAATGCTGCTTTGTAGCCAGACTTAGATTAAAATAGAATAATAAAAATAATTTAATTTTATGCAACTAATTACTATTCAGAATGCTCTAACGGTATGTAAGGAAAGAAGAGGTGTTATAGATGGAATCTGAAATTTCTAGTATAAAAACGCATTTTGATAAAGATTTAGATTCGGCGTTAGATGTAAGTGAAAAACTGTTACATTTTCCACGAATAAACTTCGTTACATCTGAATTAAGCCAAATCCGTAAAATAAATAATTCATCCCAATCAATTGTTCATTTTTATACATTAAATTGATAACACGCTGAAGTATGAACTCTCTCACAGCAATAGCTTCGTTGGCTATTAGAAGGACTATCGATTCAGCAGCCAAAGGCAATTGTGAAATCTGCAAAAGGTGTCTTTAAACCGGTCTATCATTAATGGTGCAATTATCCATAATATGAAACTGAACGGAAATATGGTAATCGATTTGACGAATGTTAATCCGAATTAAGAAGAGGTGGAGTCAGATTTATGCGGATACAACGATAAGGACAAACACACCCAAACCACGCTTTTTGGTGCATTTTTACTTCAACTTACGTGGCAGAATAATGAAAAATCAGTTAATATTTAAAATAAACATTTGTAAAGAAAAGGGGAGAAATTTATGTTTTCTAATGAAGAAAGAGAGTCTATTTATAAAGTTATTTATAATAGGAGAGATATTCGAAGTTTTTTATCAACTCCTATCCCTGAAAACATTATACATAGAATATTAAATGCAGCTCATCATGCACCTTCAGTAGGATTTATGCAACCTTGGAACTTTATTTTGATTTCCACTGACGAAATTAAAGAAAAATTGGCTTGGGCAGCAGAAAAAGAAAGCCGAGCATTAGCTATTCATTATGATGGGGAGAAAAAAATGAAATTCCTTGATTTAAAAATTGAGGGTTTAAAAGAAGCTCCTATAACTATTTGTGTTACATGTGACCCTACAAGAGGAGGTTCCCATGTATTAGGACGAAATTCAATTCCTGAAACAGATATTTTATCAACAGCCTGTGCTATTCAAAATATGTGGTTAGCAGCTTGTGCTGAAGGACTTGCGATGGGGTGGGTAAGTTTTTATAAAAAGAATGATATTAGAGACATTTTAGAAATACCACCACACATCGATCCCATTGCTCTTATATCAATCGGTTATACTGAAAATTACCCAGAAAAGCCCATTTTAGAGTTAGCTAATTGGGAAAAAAGACGTTCTTTAGAACATCTTATTTTCGAAAATAAATGGGGACAAAACTAAAGACTTATTAATCTATCGGAGTCTTTGGTGCAACTAGGATTTAATAACTTATACATAAATAAACCTAATAACGTTCCCCAGTCAGACTTTGGTGACTCTACGAAGAAAGCTTTCTAAACGACGTTTTGGAACTTGTTTAGAAATTATTTGACTGATATAGAAACAAAAAAGGAATAATGTTACAATATGTAGGATTATATTAATATATGAGGTATTTCTTATGAAATTATTACTTTACTTTTATTACACTATCGCAGTTCTTGCTATTATCACTTTTACTTATGATTTAGTTAAGTTAGGCACTTTCAATTGGTCTTCTCTTGCAATAACAATTAGTATGATTGGGATTGCAACGGGATTAAAAAAGAACACTAAAAACATTCAATCTAAAGTCGGATAAAATAAACAATCAATGCTTTAAAAGCAGAAGCACAACAGCGAGTAAAGCCTACATCAAGTTCGATTGATACGTTTATTTAAGCTATACAATCACATACAAAATAACGTTGCCAAACAAAAGTTTGGAAACACACCAAAAAGCCACGAAATGTTGTTAAATTAACGTTTCGTGGCTTTTCTTATGAACATTGTTTATACGTCTTTTTATACAGGTGGCATAAACGGTTGAAGTATCAGTATTTTTACTTGTTTGGTTTGTTCTTCACTTTGCATAAAATCGTGTATATTTCTTAACGTTGTAAATCCGCATAAATCTGACGAGACCCCTATATAGAACAAAATGGTTTAGAACTTACAGAGCTATTTAAACTATATGAATTTTCATCTTTTCTTAATTAACTGTAAACTCTCTTAGCAAAGAAATTTTAACATGGTAAAATATAGATTGGTATGTATATGGTAAATGACGTGATGAACTATATTCAAAATCTAATTTAAGGAGCGAAAATACATATGGCGAGGAAGAGAAAAACGTTACCTAAAAATTTTAATGAACTAATTGAAGCAGGTGATATTGCGGCATTACAAGAGGTATTTACAAAGTGCGAGCTAGATGCATATGGTGGTTATAGTAAAACAACAGCCTTAAGCTTTTTCAATGTACCGGAAGAATTGGTTCGCTGGCTCGTGGAACAGGGGGCAAATATAAATGCGAGAGACAATTACAAAAGATCGGCTTTACATAATCAGGCAATAAGTTGGCGGGGGAATATTGAATTGCTTCTTGAGTTAGGTGCAGATATAGAAGCCTTGGATTATCAAAACGAAACACCTTTATTTGCTGCGGCTGCTTTTTTCAGACCAAATGCGGTGCGCACATTGGTTTCTAAAGGCGCAAATATTAGCGCGGTGAATATGATGAATGAGACGCCTTTGGACAAAGCTTTAGCAGTATGTAGAAATATAAATATTGTTGAACTAGTGGAAATTTCTGAGATTTTTCTGAGCGCGGGCATAGCTGTAACGCCGGAAATGAAAAATTCTATTAAGCGAATTGGAAAAGACTTCGAATTTCACAGAGAAGGTTTTAATAAAGAATATTTGAACGAAACGGATGAGGCACTTTCCCGGCTTTATGAGCTATTTGAGGTTCCACCAGTAGAGAAGCGAAAAACGCATGATGGTACGTCTCCAATAACAGTATGTACAAAGGGCTGGCACGCGCAACATAATGAACTTTGGAATTTACTAATTCCTTCGCAAGGACATGCGCAAACTGTACAAGGAGAGGTTATTCGTATTACTGGTAAAGTCTCATACGAAATTTTAGATAACGGCGGCATCAACTGGGATAATGATTTTCGTAAAATGCTCAAAAGTTTGAACCATTACATTAGCTTAGGTACGCCATTACATCCAGATGAAATTCAGGAGTCTATCACTTTAGCGAAAGAACTTCACAATGGCGATGGAGATGTGGAACCTGCGAGACTATGCGAGTTGGCAGTGCAATGGGTACTTAGCAATCCGAATCTGATTATTTTAGAACAGCCCGAATATAAGCGCTAACATATTTAACGAATCCAATAAGCATTTTTATAAACAATAATATCCCTTTTGCTAAGCACTTAACGGCTAAGAAAAGGGGATATTATGCCGTAAGTGATGCAACGTGAAGCGGGTAGATGGGAGGCTTGCCTTTTTTATTAGCATGAAATGATTTTGCGGATAGTTTAGTCAAATTAGTTGGTAGCAACATCAAAGAAAAAGATTACTGAAGACTTGGAAGAATACACCAAGTCTTATCTTTAAATTTGACACTTTAAATTTCGATAATAAGTATCTTGAAAAAAAGTTGAGTATGATCTTGCAAAATCTAATAGAAGACAAAGTGAAACCGAAATAAGGATAGTATTATATATTGCTTATGAGTTATTTAATACATACAAATATTGAAGGAATAAGGAAAAGCTGCAATCTATAGTTTTAGAAAATCAATGAGGTGTTCACCCTGGATTATGTAAAATAAGGAAACGCGAAATACTTTTATTGTGCCCTGTGAGAGCGATCGGAATGGGCAACGGTACGTGTTACTTAATCTCGATACGTTTCATAGCGTTAAATGAAAGGGCGTCTTGAGCAACATAGCGAACTATATTGTATTGAATAATCCAAAACATTCGTATTTAAGTGGTGAAAGTGCTATTCATCCACAGTCTGAACACTTCAATAATTAAATAAACACGAATATTATATTTAAAAAGGGCAACAAAAACAACAATCAATAAAAAAACGCCATTTTTAATTGACAAATAATCCATATATTAATCCTTCAATAGAAGGTAAAAATGTAACATCACCGATTCAGACACCTGATTGAAACCCTTATTCTTATCGTCAACAAGTCGGGTTTCAATCAGAAGGTTTTACAATGCCGACAACAAATATGAATTATGCTTATCAACCGCAGTTAACAACTAATCATTATCAGTCTATCTATCCAAATTATTTGAACGGTTACGATTTTTCAAATAAAAAATAACTACCCAATTACGGGTAGTTGCTTCTTTCTTAAAGAACAAGAAATCGAAATATTCAAAAAGAATCACTTTCTATTCAAACTCAACATGTGTATAGATTTGAGTTGATGTAATACTTTCATGGCCAAGTAATTCTTGCAGTGTTCGTAAATCAACGTTTTCTTTATTTTGCTGTAACATCAATGTTGCAAAAGTATGCCGTTAGTGATGTAGCGAGAAGCGGGTAGGTGGAAGGCCTGCTTTTTTCAATACATCTTTAAAAATGACATGTAAACCCCGCGGATCTAATGCTTTACGATTTTTATTTAGAAAAACAGGTTCTGTTGGATAAATTTGATATGATCTTAAAGAGGCTTTATAGGATGCCAGAAGCGGTATTAAGTGTGGATGAAGGGGCAATATCCGTTCTTTTTTCCCTTTTCCATCAATTCGAATCGTTTCATTTACCAGATCAACTTGTTCCCATGTTAATGAAACAAGTTCAGAACGTCTTATACCTGTTGTTGCTAATAATTTAAACATGAGCTCATTCCGCATCGAAAAACGCGATTTGGCGCGTTCTAGATAGTCAAATAGCTGCTTTAGATCCGTTAATGTCATATACACAGGAAGTTTATCATCGGTCTTTGGCGATTCAATCCCGTGCGTAAAATCATTAGCAAGGTATCGTTCTATTAAACAATATTTGGCGAACGATTTTAAGGAAGAAATTTTTCGGTTCACCGAACGAGGTTTTTGTTTTAAAGATCCTAATAGATATTGGATAAAGCGACGTACTTGGGTCTTGGTAATCTCATTTAAACAGGTTGAACAGCCATGGTCCGTTAAAAAGGTTAAGAAGAGCTGTAAATCGTATTCATAACTCGTAACCGTATTTTCCGAGTAATTTTTTTCAATCTCAATATACAATACAAGTACAGATATTATGGGTAGTTGACGTATCTAAGCCCCCCTCCACGCCAAATAATTTTAGTTTACATAATATAAATTATAGGAAGTTATGTTTCAATGAAAAGTATACTAATAACAGTGAGACAAAACGTGTTGTAAAAGGTCAGATGAGACAAATAGTTTTAGACACCAAAATTCACATGAGTCTTTATCATTTAATTTCTAGCTTCAAAATTCTTTCTGTCCTTAAAAATAAAATATTTTCCCTTGATTTTAAACCTTTAGTTTTGGACTTCTTTTTCTTTTAATACATATAATGCAGCCCCGATATCACTTAAAACTGCTTGCCATAGCGTAAGTTATCCAAGGAAAAACAACACTAAAGCAATAACCTTAAAGATACCCTAAATATTTAGAGTAATTAAATGTGTGTTGTGATCTTCCTTTGGTCTTCTATTATTGCATCTATATGAACCAATTCTTTTGTCGTAATCCTCATTATCCTAGCAAATTGTTCAATACGTTCCGATTTTAAAGTACAATCTCCTTTTAAATCCTACAAGTCCTTTACTTACATCTAATTGTTCAGCTAGCCATTCATAAGATTTATCCTCAGCCTCTAACCAATTAATTATTTTGTTAATTACGATGTCGTTAGTTTTCATATCATACTCCCCACCTATCTATAAAAAACTAATCATTCTATATAGGCATCCATAAAGTTTTTATTCATTCGATGGAAATAATTGTATGATTAACTACTTATAATAAACAACATTTTTTCTGAAGAACAATACTAAATAACCAGTCGTCAATTAAATTTCGACAACTGGTTAGGTGTATACTTTTTTATCAGCAATTTTCACTTCTACCTGTAAAAAGGATACTAAACATTTGTTTTTATAGAAGCAAGATCTCATCTTCTTTTGCAAATTCATTTTCTATAAAAAACTTTTTTACTTTTTGCTGGTTGGCTGTATAAATAATCAGCACTAAAGATTTAATAGCTCGACTACATGCAACATTAAATAATCTGTTTGTTTTATGAAAGATTATTACGTTCTTTCATGGGAGTTTAAGTAATTTCTCCACAAGGTGATTACATATCATTCGTAAGTAGCAAGACTTTGTTCAATTCTCATTTTTACTACCCCAGGATACTGATATGTACGCTGTAATTGATTAGCTGTTAGATTCTTAAGTAAATATATCCAGCGTTCATGTAGACAATCTTTTTTTCAAACAGTACGACTTTATTTCAAAGACACAACGATCTTACTACACGCTTTTTATTTATCCCATACTCTCATCTGCTAGTACTACTATTTTTTATTACCAAATTAGCCGTTTCACTCGGATGGTTAAGAGGAAAATGATGACCATATGGAACAAAATCAACCTTACCAAGATGCGAAGGAGCAGAATAGCCTCTGTCATAATCCCCCCAAATAATGCGAAGATTATACTTTGTTACTTCATTGAAATCACCTTGAACGTTTTTCAATAGTAAACTGTTAAGCTGAACCGTAGTATTTAAAATTCTAGGAGAAGTAAAACTGTTACTTATTTTTTCAATATAATGTTCAGGGATGCTCTCAGTACTTTCAAATAAACCATTACTTAATAAATAACGCTCTATCAAATTAGTAGTTGCCAATTTCAATGTCCATTTGTTCATAAATTGAGGAACATTTATCGATTTAGCATTTTTTTTAGCAACAGGTGGCTGAAGTAAAGTAATTGTATACTTCTTATCTATGTACTTTTGTACTAATGCTTCCAAAAGAATATACGCACCAAATGAATGGCCAATTAGATGGGCACCATTATTAGCTTTCTCCAATAACTTTTTCAATACATTTAAATAGATATTTAAAAGATTTTTCTCTCGTTTAAAAGGAGAACGTCCCAAACCTGGAAGGTCCATGATCCATACAGGTCGACCCGTTTTTTCATGAAGCTCTTTCCCTAAAGGAAATAAATCCTCTCCATCACTTAATAAACCATGTAATAAAATAAACGGTTTACCCTCTCCTTGTGATTGGTAAATGGTAGTATTATTACATAATGTTCGTTTAAATAAATGACTGTGCTGGCCATTTTGATACATCATGCGATAATCCAGATCAGCTATTACCGCTGGGAAATATTTCATTACATTTGTCTCCTTAAACCAATCTTCTCCCATAATTTTTTTCGCTGAACCATTTGAAAATGTTCGATTTGTAATAAAGTTCAGCCCATCAGCAGGAATTTTGGTTATTTTGCTTACGCCACTATTCATAAGTGCTTTCATAAATGGCAATGGGGCAGAAATTTTAGGTGCAGTCATATTCATACTTTCTGACATAGCATCTAATAATTCTGAAATATTTTGATCATGTTGTTTATCTTCAACAAGTGTATATGTTTGTATAGTTGGTTGCTCCAATCTGAAAACCTGCACAATAAACTTTGCTAGTTCATCGTTTGCAATAAGTGGTAATCTATATTTCTTACCCCCAGGGATCACTGGCAAGAGCCCTTTTCGCATACTCATCACAAGCAAGCCTAAGCCTACTGTTTGCTCCGTACTCCCTGTTTTACTACTACCAACTACAGTTGGTGGATTAATTACTGAAAGCGGATAACCTACTGTTGATGCCTGCTGACGGATATAAAGATCTGCTAAAAACTTTGTTCTCTCATATGGATTTTTTATTTTCAAAAAATTGTTTCCTTCTTTAAACACATCTATCGCAATCTTGCTATTTTTATCATCAAAGGGACTCATATAGCCTACAACATGAATAAATTGTTGCAATCCCTTCAATTGATGAATTTTTTTAGCCAATTCACTAATATGTTGGGCACCATTCAAAAATACGGAAGCTGCCTCTTTGCTTGTCGCTTGAATATCCATGGGGCCTCCTGCGTGAATAATCACATCCGTTTTCAATACCCACTCCTTATCTTCAGCACTTAGACCTAAGTCTATTTTCGTCAAATCACCTTCAATAAAGTGCATAACTGCCTCATTTAAGATGCCTCTTTCTTGATAAATGCGTGTTGCTTTACTTTTCGATCTCACTAATAGAAGAATTGTAACATGCTCTTTGGCTAATTCCTTCACTAATTGCTTTCCAATAAAACCTGTTCCACCAGTTAAAAATACTGTTCTCATATAAATCCTCCTTTTAGTACTATTCAGTACTAATTTGATGTAAAAAAAATGCTTCATTTATCGAAGCAAGTTAAAAAATTGATCTGCTGTTGTCATGATTACAGTTGCATCCTTCAGTGTTTCTGAAATAAATAGCGCTCCTTCAAGATTTGTAATAAAAAGAGATGCAACCTCGTCAATATTAATTGTCTTTCTAAATTCTCCATTCTCTATCCCTTGTTTAAGTAATAGAGAAACTTTCGTTTGTAATCCTACAAAAAAAAGACCTATTTTTTCTTTTACTTTTATGGCATTTGTAGGGCTTTGAATATAAAGCGTAATAAATGGACAGCTCCCCTTATATTCTCTCGTCTGAACTCCTTGGGATAATTGCTTTAAAAACAGTTGGATACGATCTTCAACTAATAATTGGTTTTGAGATAGTAAGCCATCAATTGCAGATTGATACATTTCAATCCAATAATCAACGACCCCTTCCAACAATTCTTCCTTATTAGAGAAGTGATAATACACATTAGACTTTGAAACTTTGCTTACACGAACTAATTCATCCATGCTTGTATAAGCAAACCCTTTTTCTAAAAATAATGTTGCAGCTACTTCAATCACACGTTTTTGATTCATTAATTTTACTCTTGTCATAATTAGTACTGTACAGTACTATAATGGGTGTTGCAAGTATTTTTGTTAGTTTAATAAAAAAATTGATCAAAAAAGCTATACTTTAATTGATTTACTGCTAAAAATTAATCTCATTTTGAACAAAGTTGAACTGAATCCTAAAACTGTTTTGGATGGCTTGCAATTTTTCACTTGTGTTTTAACGCTAGGTTCATAAATTTTTGAAAAGAAAACAAATATTTTTTTGGTCAATTACGACACAGCTATGCAACGCATATTAAATAGAACAGCGGGTATTAAAGTACACTCCCCTTTCTTTATCACCTTTCCCTCCGAAAAAATCAGGTAACTAACAATGTAAAGCAGCAAAGAATTTTTCTAGTCGTTAACACAATCAGGAAAACTTAGTAAAAGATGTTTACAAACAGCTTAAAGATAGATATACTTACAAAGTAAACAAAAAATTCTTAAGGAGGTCGAGTGAAATGATCGTAATCGTTAAATTGATGTCATTAACAACTTCAGTAAAAATGAAATTCACACATTCGACCGGATTGGAATGGATCGCTTAAGTTTTTTTTGTAATTAAGCATACCCATACCGCAGGGAGAAGTGTGCCCCTGCGGTATTTTTTGTGCCTTTTTTTCACCGTGGGGGAGTCTCTCTACGGTTTTTTTCATTTTTCAGGGTAATTTAAGGAGGTGATAATAAATGATATTAAACATTTTTTCTCTCACGATAACTATTACAAAACGTGAGATTTCTCTTGAGAAAGCACTTCATAATGAAAATGTGAAAAAAATCTTTGAAGAGAACCGAAGAAAAGTAGAAAATTATCTTCGTATTCGTCAATATTAATTTTGTTAATTAAAAAACATGAAAGGTGGGAATTGAAATGATTTATATGATCAAAAGACGATATGCAGTTTTATGGGTGGAGAAAGACACAACCACCAGATGAAGTAATATAAAGTGACAATATAGCTATTTAATTTTATAAAGCTAACCCGTTCTAATCTAGGACGGGTTGCTTCAGGAGGTATTTTGCACTTTTTTATGCGATATTTTACACCTACAAATTGATGTAGTTTATGAAAATGCGGAATTACAATGTTAGGGAAATTCTAATTCTAAAAGCGTAATTCCTCGATACTAAAATTGAATTTGGCAATTTTTAGCTCAATTCCATTGTTCTTTCCCCTAGCCATCCATGTAGCGAAAAACAGCACCCGATTGCGGAATATTGAATAACACAAAACATGCTTGTAATACTGCGATTTCTTCTGTATAAGGAGAAGCCAAGTCTTCTTTCACAAATACTAAACCTTCTTCATTCATCGTTTCACTTGCCTTTGCAAGCATATCTGCCTCATAGTTTGTAACTTCTACTTTCGGATCAATCTTTTAATGTTAAATATATACCGAAATTACCACAAAAGCCCACTTCAACAAAAGAACATTACCTTCTTCTTCCCTTTTAGAGTCTTCATGTACAAAAGAAAATGCTAACGATTAACTATTCATAAATTCATTACTAGAAGTACCTGTAATTGGATGATATAATTTTTACGTATCTTTAATTTAGAAGGAAGTGAATTCATGAGTGATTTAGAAAAAATCAAACTCGTGAAGCCACCATTTCCCAAGCTACGATGTTTTTCTTTCAAACCTATAATTATCTAGGAGAGGATTATTTTGAAGAAAAACATCGGAAACAAAACACCTAGCTTATTATTACTGATCGTATTAGTAGGCTTCCCACAAATTAGTGAAACGATTTTTAGCCCATCCTTACCTTCTATCGCAGAAGTGTTTGAAACTTCTATGAGTGATGCACAGCTTACGATGAGTGTGTACTTTATCTCATTTGCCTTCGGGGTATTTTTCTTTGGGCGTTTATCCGATAAAATCGGTCGTCGTAAGGCAATGCTTTATGGGCTGTTTTTATATTTTGTTGGTAATGTACTTTGTTTAGTAGCAAATGAAATGGCGGTTTTATTAGTCGCACGCTTTATTCAAGCGTTTGGTGCAAGTGTTGGCTCTGTCGTGACACAAACAATTTTACGTGAAAGTTTTTCTGGTGTTGAGCGTCATAAATTGTTTGCTCAAATTTCAGCTGCCCTTGCCTTCACGCCTGCAATTGGTCCGTTAATCGGTGGTTTTACCGATTATTATTTTGGCTTTAAAATCGTATTTTTAGTGTTAGTTACTATGAGCATTATTGTATTTTGCTATGCGTTTTTGCGCTTACCTGAAACAGCGCTTACTACAATCGAAATGAAGCCTATACTACCAATTGTGAAGCGCATGATTGCAAATGTGCGTCTATGGCGCTACGGCGTATTAATTGGCGGTATTAACGGTGTATTATTTAGCTATTATACCGAAGCACCATTTATTTTTACGCAATATTTTACACTAACAAGTGCGATGTATGGTTTTTTAGGCATTATCGTTGCGCTCGCTTCTATTGCAGGTGCGATGCTATCTAAACGACTCGTTAGCCACACAAAACCTGAGAAGATTATCGTACACGGGTTAGTCATTATGCTCATCGGTACATTGCTCGCTACATCGGTACATTTTTTACCGATTTCATTACAAATGCCAACCATGATTGTTAGTGTGTTTATTATTTTATTTGGTACAGGTACCGCTTTACCAAACTGTTTAAGCTTAGCGCTCATTGACTTTCAAGACGTCATTGGTTCTGCAGGTGCGATATTTAGCTTAGGTTATTATTTACTCGTCAGCGCTACAATTTATGGTATGAGCATTTTCCATAACGGAACAGTCCTTGCGATGCCACTCTATTTTTTAGCAATAGGGATTATTATGCTTTTAATAAGCTTACCCTTACTTAATAAGAAAGGCGCGATGCATTAAAAAGTTGCACCGTTTCCAAAAAGATAATATTTTGACCCTCACGCTATGTAATAGGCGTCACGATTGCATTTATGCTAAGTTGAAAATAGACTTTAGGCACCTCGAAAGTGATTAAACTTTTTTATAAAAACTAAACTTAAATCTGCTAGGTAAGAATCCATTTTGATCAATCTTTTGTCAAAATGGATTCTTTTTATATATCGTACTGCATCACCCAGATGAAATAACCATCGTATCCTCCAGTAAATAATGACTTTTGATTCTGGTGATGGGATCACTCGTCTGTAATCCCATTCGGTATCTTCCGTCAACGTAAAGTCTTTCAATTCTTCCCCTGAGAAAAAATACACCAATTGATGCTTGATCATCTTTGTCTACCCATTTTGCGTTCCATACATGCCATTGCTATGTGCGCCGCTTCTCAAGTTACCTCCCTATGGCCTGTTTCCGCCATTACGTTTTTACAATGATTATCAGAAGTCTTCTTGTTTTGGTTGTAATATGGTATTCCCTCTTCCCTATTTCTTTTACTCCTTAGTTAATGATATGTTCATGCATATAACGTAGCCATTACATGTTAGAAAACGCTGTCTAACCATGATTTTTAGCGGTTTCTTGGCATGTCATCTTTTTGATTTGTATCCTTTCCCTTTCTGCATGTTAGTCAAAATAAAAAATCAGCCCTACAATCGAGCTGATTCGCTACAATATAATTTCCAATACAAGTAGAATAATCCCTTTTAACATCCTACGGTTTAAAATATGACGTAGGTTGCGATTTAGGAACGGAAAGTCTATTTATCCAATGGCCCCTGTACCGCCAACTGATAGTCAATGTTTTAAATTCCATTGATATAAAAGCTTTATTCTACACTTTTTAACGATTCAATCATATTTATTTTCGTAACTTTTCTTCTAAGAAGTAAATTAGAGACAATCGTTAGTAAAAATGCAAGTAATACAGCAACCAAGATGATGAAACTATTCAATTTATCAGGGATTTGCTGATGGGTGCTTGATAGAGCCTTTACAATCAATTTATAAACATAGCCACTGATTGGTAAAGCCACGATGACCGCAAATGAAGTAAGTAGGATGTTTTCCAAAAAGATTAGTCTGTTTATTTTATTTTTTTGATAGCCTAATACCTTAAGCGTTGCAAGCTCCCGATTCCTTTCATAAATGTTTATGGAAGATATCGTATAAATGGCGCCAAAGGAGAGTATGATGGCACTTATGATGAACATGATAAATACAAAACTGTTTTGTTTGACAATATATTGAGCTGATTTTTTTATGTCATTCTTATCAGCAATTGTATCTACAGTACGATCTTGTTCAAAAAAATGACGAACGTTCATTAGATCTGCGGAGCTATTTGCTTGAACTAAAATTGTGGTTGGATTGTAATCTATGTTGAATCTCTTTAAGTATCCTGGTGTACTATAAAACGATGGATTCGAATATTGTGTAGATATATTTAAAACCTCCATATCTACAGTAGTATTTTTAAGCTCTGGCGCTGTGAACTTTACTTTGATGGTATCCCCTTTTGAAATATGGTATTTATCTGCGTAAGACTTGGGTACAAGTAAACCATTATTTTCTAAAGATAGCCCATTTTCCTTTTCATCAAAGAAATGAATGAGATTGTTTTCTTCCTCAGTAACAACTAAAGTTGCGCTTTCTTTTTCATTATCTTTTATGATTTCAATAGGAAAAGAGGATAAAAAGTAGCTCTCTTTTATTCCAGATGGTTGTTTTACCGTATGAAGAGATGTACCGATCGTATAATCTACTTTTAAATCATAGGTATAAACTTCTTCAATTTGATCAGCTACTTTTAGTAAGGAGGCTTGAGTACCAAAAGCGGTGATCAGTAAAACGGTGCTAACAACAACCCCCATCGAACTCGCTATAGCCTTTCGCTTATTTAAAAATATATTTCTCAATATGAGTTTATAACTGTAAGAAATAGAACCCCAAAGACTTGGAACTCTTTCTATTAATAGCTTTTTCATCTTCTTTGGCGGTTTAGGACGCATAGCCTGAGCTGCGCGTTCTTTTAGTACAGACCTACTACTGAAGTAACATGCTAGAACGCCAAAAGCACTTGAGAAAATAATAGGTGGAACAATTGAAAATAGAGACAGTGAGAATTTAATGTCAGGCAGAGAGTAGGCCCTTGCGCACGATGTTGTTACTAAAGGGATAAAAACAAAAGCGGCCAGAGCACAACCAATGATTGAGCCTAGTATACTTGCCAGCACGGGGTATCCCATATAGTGAAGCATAATGTTGCTATTTTTCACACCTAAAGCTTTCATAATACCAACCTGATTCCTTTGAGAATCGATAGTTCTCGACATGGCCAAAAACAGGATAATTGCCTCAATCAAAAAGAGTACTAAAGGAATAATCTTGCTCATTAAGTTATTATTATCTATCGTTTGATTGATTTTAGAATAATTTAAAGTCCGTTCCTTCTTTACTTGATCTAAATAACTTAGCCCTTCAGATTGTGCTTTAATGGATTTACCTAATTTGTCAATATCGTACCCTTCTTTAGCATCAACGATCAATTCATTAAAGTATAAGCCATTTAAGATTTCAGGTAATGTTTCCTCAGCAATATATGCAACCCCGTACGTTTTATGGTCTTGAATTTCGTTCTTTTTTGCATGTTCTACATTCTCACCCAAGCCACTAATTGTAAAGTTAACATTACTGTCATTTGCATTTACTGTGATTTGATCACCAACACGATATTGATGCTCTTTCGCATAACGAGAATCTAATAAAATCTCACCCTTGTTTAAGGGTAGATTCCCTTCAATGATAGTAGGCGTATTTATTTCATTGTTTTCAGGGATCGAATGAATTTTTAATACCGTTTTGTCATCTTCAAAGGTTTGCGTAGCATCAAATGTATAACGTCCTTCAATTTTATCGATGCCTTCAATTTTACGTAAACGCGTCACATCATTTTTAAAAAGTTGACTGTAATACACATTTAAATCACTCAAATGATGTTCTTGAAAGTAATTCTTTGTATAAGCACTAAGAGTATTACTATAGGTTACTAATCCTGCATAAAAAAAAGCACCTACTGCAATCACAATCGTTATGGCTATAAACTGCCCCATAGATTGTTTAATGTCCCTCAATAACTTTAAAAACAATTTCATACTTACCACTCAATCCCTTCAACACTTTGTTTTTCATTATTGATCGTAACGCTTTCGATCTCTCCGCTTTTAACTTTAATAATTTTGTCTGCCATAGGCGCAATCGCAGAATTATGTGTCACTAAAATAACGCATTTCTTCGTGTCTCTGTTTAAATCTTGTAGCAGCTTTAATACGGACTTCCCAGTTACATAATCCAGAGCTCCGGTTGGTTCATCACAGAGTAAAAGTAAAGGGTTTTTTGCAACAGCTCTAGCAATAGCAACTCTTTGTTGTTCTCCACCAGAAAGCTGAGAAGGGAAATTTTTCACACGATCCGCTAATCCGACTTTATGTAAAATCTCTTTAGCGTCTAGAGGGTGTTTACAAACTTCTGTAGCAAATTCAACATTCTCAAGAGCGTTTAAATTAGGAATTAAGTTATAGAATTGAAAAACAAAACCAATTTTCTTCGCACGATATTCCGTTAGATTTTTTTCGTTCAATCTTGTTATTTCTTGATTGCCAACAAACACTTGACCTGAGCTAGCCGTATCCATACCACCAAGAATATTCAAAATCGTGCTTTTACCCGCTCCACTTGCCCCTAATATAACGACGAATTCCCCCTCATATATGGAAAAATCAACACCATTAAGGGCTTTGATTAGAACTTCCCCTGTTTTGTATTCTTTCGTTACGTTTTTAAATTCAATTAGCTTTTTCATTTATTTCATCCCCTCAAAAAATTTTTTATCAACGTAAAGTAACTCTAAAATAAACAACTTTTGTCGTATATTTTAGAGTTGCGGACTTCGCTACATTATCAAAACCGTTAATCACTTCAAGAGATGATTTAAAAATCTTCTAATAATATATAAGTAGATAAAATTAAAATTATACATGTTTGGTAAAAAATACACTTTAAATTCCAGCCATTTTCAACTATTAGTAGACATAATAAAATAATTGTTGAAACTATTCTCGAATTGTTTATAAGAACGAAGATAAATGGCTCTCGTCAGAAAAATACGGATTTAAACGTTAAGTAAAGAAATGTGCCAAAACAACGCTTTAGGACGCTTTAATCCCATTGAGAAAACAACCCGAAAATCGGTATAATAGGTATATGAAAGAATAAATTCGAAAAAGTTGGTGTCACGAATGCTGAAAAAAACACTTTTTACAATATCATTTGCACTTATTTTAATGATTCCTATTTTTATCATAAATAAAATTTTACCCAATAATGATATACGATTTATTTTAATTGGCATTAGTTGCACGATTGTTATCGGGTTTTCTCAATACTTAAGTGATAAATGGTTCGCTACTAAAGAATAAATTAGTTTCAAAAGCCACAAATGCTGTTAAATTAGTGTTTTGTGGCTTTTTGTATGAACATAGTTACGACAAGTGTGCTATGTGAATAAAAACATGTATAAAAAGACAATTTATCAACGCTGTAAATCTGCATTTTTCAACCGCTCTCAACTTCAACTAATGGTATGCTTTAGTTAAATATTCGATTTACGAAATATCAAACAAAAAAACAAAGTAGAACTTACGCATTTTGTAGATTAACTCTGTTTTTATGTTTTAAACAGCAACAAATTTTTAGAAAACAGCCAAATAAAAAAGGAAGCACGTAGGCTCCCCAAAAATTTCACTCAATTTAAATTTAAATTTATCCATTTTGACAAACAGCTATGAAGAACGTTGAAGCGTGCGTTCTTTTAAAGCGCTGGTTAACCTCTACTATGAATTTTTCATTGTCTAAAAGAATATCAGCAGCATGCTTTCCGAAAGAACGTATGACGTCGCTGTGTTTTTTTATGTATAAGAAACTTTAATTTGTACAAATTAATATTGAGTGTATCGCACGCACTTATATGGTTATGGCGCTAGTTGACCGTCACGGCCACCCCATTTGTTAACTAGGGTCAATCCATCCCCATGACCCTAGTTATTTAAATTACTAATTCTACATATAGAGGTGCTTTAATTGACTATATTCGGAAAATGCTTATATATCACATTCTTTGTCACAATGTTCTTATTTACAACAGTTTGGGATTTTATCAAAAATGGTGATTTGGCTTTACTTGAAAATTTTTTCTTTTCCTTTTGGGTAGCAAGTTTTTTATTCATGGCATTGCTACTTAGAAGTAAAAAAGATGAAGCTGAGAAAAGCTAAATACAAGCGGATTTTAACTGAATATTTTCCACAGTTTACTCCTATTGACATTTAAAGGTCAGTGTAAAAAACTTTCCTAATCCTTTTTGATTTGCTAATCAGTATGAAACATCTTCAACCGGCTACATCTTTCTTAACTAAGTATCCATAAAAAAACAACTCAGCGGTTAATTCAACCTCTAAGTTGTTTTTTTATTATTTCGTTAACGCCTTCATATCTGCCACAATCGTCTCAACTGGTACATCTGTTGTAGCGACATAATCCTTCACAACAAACCCATCAGCATTTACTAGGTAATACCTTCCCGTATGTACAACTTGATCAGAATTCGGATCATTTTTTACATGTGATTTAAACGATTGCATGGCAAACTGTTCTATAAACTTTTGATCATAGCCAGTTAATAGTTGCCATTTGCTTGCATCCGGCACTGAATACGGTTTCAAATAATTCGTTAAAACTTCTGGTTTATCAACCTCAGGATCAACACTAAATGCGACAATTTGATAGTCTTCGACGCCTTTATCCTGAAGTGCCTTTTGTACTTCTGTCATGTTATATGTCATTGGCGGACAGATAGAATTACAATTAGTAAAGACGAACATCGCTAACCATGGCTTTCCTTTAAAATCATTGAGGCTAACCTTTTCATTTTTTTGATTGGTTACCGAGAAATCTTGAACTTCTATATTCGTTTCAGGTTCAAATTTATAACTTCCGCAAGCAGACAGTATGCTACTTAATGTTAGGATCAACACGAGCATGACACTTTTCTTTTTCATTTATTTACTCACTTCCCTTCAATTTACCATCGTTATTTATTGTATAAATTATAGTTACTCAATACAAGATATGAGCTTATCCTTTCAAGTTTTTATGACAATCCAATGTATATTGTACAATTTTGGTATATTAATGTCCTTAATTTTTAAGATCGTTCATACTTTTTTAGAATTTTTTCGAAGCTGTTTTTTATTATTTCGATTATTTCCCGGGCTATCACATGATTGTTATATAACAAATATTTTTTACTCTTTAGATTTATACGCGATATGAATGAACAATAATAAATCCTCAAAAATTCTCTTTCATGTTCAAATTTTCTCCAACATTCAAAATTATCATTCTCAAACTATTATAGGAATATTATTCTAAGAGACAATTCAATTCTCTCTCATACAGATTATTTCTAGCAAAACCTTATTATTTCTATGTTATTCCCTCAATTCGAAAGTGATTAAAAATTTTAAAAACTCAAAATTTAGTATTGCATTATAAGAATCTTCCCCATAAAATAAGTGAATATAACGACGAGAGAAAAAGAAATATGTCGTTTAAGACAGAAATATATAACTTTAGGGGGGAATAATAATGGCAAACATTTCTGGGGACAAAAATATAGATTCAGTTGACTATCATGCAATTGAAGCTATGGAATCGTTCAACAAGTTCGTGAAAAAGAAAAACACCTTTCTTTTCTCGATCACAGCAGTTTTTTTAACACTTTATATTTTGTTACCAATCCTTGCTTTCCAACCTGTACTACAACAAAAATTCTTCGGAAATATTACGGGTGTTTGGGTTTATTCAGCAGGATTATTCATAATGACTATCGTTCTTTGTACAGTTTATGTGAAAAAAGCAGCATCATTCGATAAAGCTGCCGCAGCAATACTAGCTGAGTATCAGGCGAAAGGTGGAAATTAAATGAATTTAGTATCCGTTGGTTTCTTTTTAGCAATCGTTGGTTTAACACTTGTAGTAACCTATATCGCAGCGAAGCGTACGTCTTCTGCAGCTGATTTCTATACTGCTGGCGGTGGTCTAAAAGGTTGGCAAAATGGCTTTGCAATCGCCGGTGACTATTTATCTGCAGCGGCATTCCTCGGAGTTTCCGGTGCAATTGCGTTAACTGGTTTCGATGGCTTCTTCTTCTCTGTAGGCTATGTAGTAGCTAACTTAGTTCTTCTTTATGTCATTGCAGAACCAATGCGTAACTTAGGTCGATACACTTTAGCAGATATGCTTACTGCCCGTTTTAATGAAAAACGTATACGCGGTGTTGCTGCGTCAGGAACAATTATCATCGTCATTCTTTATATGATCGCACAATTAGTTGGTGCCGGTGCTCTTATTAAATTATTGTTTGGTATTGAGTATTGGATTGCAGTTTTAATAGTAGGTGTTATGATGACTACTTATGTATTATTCGGTGGTATGACAGCTACTTCTTGGGTGCAAATTATTAAAGCTAGCCTTCTTTTATTTGGGACAGGCGTATTAGCTACATTAGTACTCATAAAGTTTGATTTCTCTCTTATGAAAATGTTTGATACGATCGCCACGGATCATGGTGAGGAATTCCTTGTGCCAGGAATTAAATATACAAGTACTATTGATTCTGTTTCGATGATGATGGCGCTTGTTTTAGGTACATCTGGGTTACCTCATATTTTAATGCGCTTCTTTACAGTTAAAGATGCTAAAACTGCACGTTCTTCTATTTCATGGACGACATGGATTACAGCTATTTTCTTCTCATTAACTATTTTCTTAGGTTTTGGAGCATTAAATTTTGTAGGTATCGATAAAATTCTTGCTGAAAGTAAAGCTGGTAACACAGCTGCCCCACTACTTGCTAATTACTTGGGCGGTGATGTGTTAATGGCATTTATCGGTGCAGTAGCATTCGCAACCATTTTAGCTGTTGTTTCGGGCTTAGTTTTAACAGGAGCTTCAGCAATTTCGCATGATATTTATGGTGAAATTATTAAAGGTGGTCAATTAACGGAAAAGCAACAAGTTGTAGCAGCTCGCACAGGCTCGATTTCTATTGCCGTTGTATCCATTATCCTTGCGTTATTTGCGCAAAACTTGAATGTATCGTTCCTAGTATCCTTTGCATTTTGTATCGGTGCTTCGGCAAACTTACCGGTTATTCTTTACACAATTTACTGGAAAAAATTCAATTCAACAGGTGCTATTACAGCGATGGTCACTGGTTTATTATCATGTTTAGTATTAGGTGCAATGGGACCAAATGTATGGAGTCCTGTGGAAGGAGCGGCAATCTTTGTTGGTAATCCTATCGTGCCGTTAGCTGTACCAGCGGTCATTACGGTTCCCCTTGGCTTTATCGCTGGTTATTTAGGGACTGTTCTATCTTCTAGCAAAGTACCACAGGAAGAAGCGGATCGCATTTATAAGGAAATTCGTGTGAAAGCGAACACAGGTGTATCAGTTTCTGATATCTCGCATTAATTGGTTGCAACCATCCAAATTATTGAAAAAATATCTATCAATCATCCTATTCAACTTAATAAAAATATCAAGTTAAAAAACTCGGTTTTAAGTCGAGTTTTTTAATTTTTTTACTATAAATATTTACCAATTTATTTATCGAGCAATATTATTCTCCTTGAAAAAAACCTAATTTCCACTGAGTAAATAGTGTTTATTTTTTATAAAAAACCAATTTCATTTATAAATTTTATCCGTATTTTTCTCCTAAAAAGTCTAGCATTGGCCTAACTCCATATATTTTCAGAATTATCCAAAACTCTTTTATTTCTTGGCTTTGTCATGTATATTCTCTTTCAGGAATATTTTTCAGAAAATTATTTTTTCATAATTTTTCTGAAATGTATTGCAATTTTGTGAACTTCCTCATAAAATGAAGATGTGAATTCACTAAACTAGCAAAATTAAGTCTTTAAGCAGTAAAAATAAACACAAATGGGGAATGTTAATGGGGAACAATCAAGAGAATAAGAGCATCATGATTGACTATGACGCGATTGCAAATCAAGAATCGTTTAAAGCACTTGTGCGAAGAAAGAATTCATTTCTTTGGTCAATGACTGTAATCTTCTTAGCAGCATACATGTTGCTACCAATTCTTACTTCTTACACAAAAGTACTACACCAAAAGGCATTTGGGGAAATTACTTGGGTGTGGGTATATTCAGCAGGACTTTTCATCATGACTTGGTGCTTATGTCACTTATATGTAGCAAAAGCAAATAGCTTTGATAAAGAGGCTAAGGCAATTATCGCTGAATACGAGAATGGAGGTGGCCGCCGATGAGTAACGGGATGAGTTTAACAGCCATATTCTTCTTCGTAGCCATTGTTGGTTTAACATTAGTTATTACTTGGTGGGCATCTAAACGAACGTCTTCTGCAAGTGACTTCTATACTGCAGGCGGTGGGTTAACAGGCTGGCAAAATGGACTAGCCATCGCTGGTGACTACTTATCAGCAGCATCTTTCTTAGGAATCGCCGGAGCAGTTGCATTATTTGGATTTGACGGATTCTTCTTCTCTATCGGTTATTTAGTAGCTTACTTAGTGGTTCTATACATCGTTGCTGAGCCATTACGTAACCTTGGTAAATTTACATTAGCTGACATGATTACAGCGCGTTTCGATAGCGCTAAAGTTCGTGGAACAGCAGCTTTAAGCACTATTACAATTGTTTTATTCTACATGATTGCACAACTAGTTGGTGCAGGAGCACTTATTCAATTACTTTTAGGGATCGACTATTGGGTTGCCGTATTAATCGTAGGCTTTATGATGACGACATACGTGCTATTCGGTGGTATGACGGCAACATCTTGGGTACAAATTATTAAAGCTTGTCTTTTAATGTTAGGTACTGTGATTATTTCATTCTTAGTATTAAAAGAGTTCGGCTTTAGTATTGCTACGATGTTCAAAGAAATGGAAACTGCCACTGATAGCGGTGCAGCTTATTTGAACCCAGGTCTTAAATATCAAAATGGCGTTGATACTATTTCAATGTTAATCGCTTTAGTATTAGGTACAGCGGGACTTCCACATATCCTAATGCGCTTCTTTACAGTAAAAGATGCGAAAACTGCACGTTCTTCAGTTATTTGGGCTACTTGGATTGTAGGTATTTTCTACATTCTTACAATCTTCTTAGGCTTCGGTGCAGCGAAATTTGTTGGTAAAGAAGCGATTATTTCTGCAAATGCTGCTGGTAACATGGCTGCTCCACTTCTTGCTGAAGCACTTGGTGGGGACATTCTATTCTCATTCGTATGTGCGGTAGCTTTCGCAACAATCTTAGCGGTAGTAGCAGGTCTTGTACTTTCTGGTGCATCTGCCCTATCACATGATATTTACGGTCAAATCATTAAAAAAGGAAAAATTACAGAGAAAGAGCAAGTACTTGCCGCTCGTATTGGTTCGATAACAATCGCTGTTATTTCAATCCTTTTAGCACTTGGTGCACAAACATTAAACGTAGCGTTCTTAGTATCACTCGCATTCTGTATTGCAGGTTCAGCTAACCTACCAGTAATCATCTATACAATCTACTGGAAACGCTTTAATACAGCTGGTGCTATTACAGCAATGTTAACAGGTTTAATCTCTGCTTTAATTCTTGTAGCAGTTTCACCAAACCTTTGGAATCCAGTAGAAGGAAAAGCTATTTTCGTTGGGAATCCGTTAATTTCGTTAACGAACCCAGCAATCATTTCTGTACCACTTGGCTTCCTTGGAGGATTCATCGGAACATTACTTTCTAAAGAAACAAATGATAAGAAATATCGTGAAGTGGATGTTAAAGCAAACACAGGTATTTCTGTACAGGACGTATCTCACTAATCATATGACAACTGCCTCGTAAGTTAACACTTACGAGGTTTTACTTTTTCTTCCGTATTCGGTACTATATTTACAAATGACACTTGGAGGTAGGTAACATGTCACACTCTAACGCAAAGAAGAAACGCATGCATGTTAAACGCACTAAAGGAAAGGACGTCGAAAAAAATCGTCAAACGTCCCCTTTCAGTACACATGAACGTGTAACAAAAACAAAAAAAGAAAGCATTGAACATAATTTTACAAAGTACAAAAAACACAACCACATGGAGGATCATTAGTGGTTGTGTTTTGCTTGTATGGAGACATTTTGAACTTTAAAAGTGATTAGTTTTGGTATGAAGTATAACGGATACAGTAAAAGAAAAAGATTAGGTATCCACCACGTAAGATCGAAATCAAGCTTTATTGTCCAAAAAGCAATCGCCTGTAATCCAGAACAAAATGTTAGTGTCAGTGATACTAAGGCAAACGCTCTCCACTTTTCATTTTTTATTTTAAATAGATAAAGACTAATAAAACCAGTAACTGAAATTAAAATATCTAGCGGGAAAAACGACCAATTCCAGATAACTAATAATTCATTTTGATAATCCTGATATAAATAGTCTTCTGGAATCAACTGAAAAAACGTGACAAGCCAATAAAGTATAAAAAAGAAATCTGTACCTAAAAATAGTAGTCTTAAACTTTTACTCATCTACAGCCCCCATTTAGTTTTCTTCATTAACATTACCCTTAAGAATACCAAGCATCAGGATGTCTACCATTTCCTGCATTGTATCCTGAAGTGACATCATATCTCTGTTTTGGGATGCACGTTCCATCAATCGATAAAGCCCACCAATATAGACTTCTATAAATATCTCTTTATGAAAGGTACGTATTTTATTTGTTACAATTCCTTCATCTATTAACGTAACGATGCCTGACCATTGTTCATGAATAAATTTATCAACGGTCTCCCATTGCTTTGGATAATATCGTTGAAGCTCTTCTAAATATTGGAGCTGAGCAAATGTAAAATCGGCTGGAATTAGTACAAGACATTTTTGTAGTTTTTCTACAAGATGTAATGTTGCATCATGCAGTATTTCATTTTCTTTCAACTTTAGTTCATGAATTGCTAGATCAATCATTTCATTTAGTAATTCTTCCTTTGAAGGATAATAACTATACAATGTTTTAGTACTCATACCTAGTTGCTTTGCTAAATCCCCCATCGTAAACCGAAATCCTTTTCGTTCAGCTTCACTTATTGATACCTTTAAAATTCTATCTTTCAAGATGATCACCTACCTAAAGGAAAATGAAAAAATATTTTTGTTTTCCTTATTTTCCATTTAATAATAGTACTTAATGAAAATAATGTCAATGTAAATGAATGCTAAGTATTTCCACAAGCATACCCCCGTCCAATTTTGGATGGGGGTAAAATAAAATGTTATTCAATAATCGCGCCGATTTAGTTCTCGACTTTTAATTTGAAATTACTTTTTGTATCTGATCATTAATATTATCTTTCGTTAATCCACCGTGGTAACAAACTACAGATTCTATGTCGAGGTCTAGGTATTTCTTCAAAGAGAGTCGAGCCTCTTTTAAATCCAGTACTGTTGGGACATGAATTCCCCCAATTACTCCATCTACACTGTACAGCGAATCCCCAGCAACCAATGTTTTACTTTGTTTCAAATATAGACTAATATGGCCAGGGGTATGCCCCGGAGTATGAATGACTCGAATTCCGCCGCAATATGACAGTTCTTGGCCGTCAATCAAGGTATCATTCACTTTCCCCTTCGGCGGATTCTCTATGTGCCCATCTTTCAAAAGAGGTACATCTCCCTGGATATAAGGCTTATCTAGTTCGTGAGCATAAACTTTAATATTCCTTCCACACTCCTGTAAAATCTCAGGAAGACTACCTATATGATCTATATCCTGATGCGTCAAAATGATTACTTTTAGTTTGTCGAACGACACTCCTATCTTTTTCATTGCCACTCGTATATCTTCAATTTGTCCAGGGAACCCAGTGTCAATTAACACAGCCATTTCATGATCCCATAATAGAGTGGGATGAATAATATTTCCGTGAAATTCGAGCTGGAGCATTTCTACACCTTTAGAAATTTCCATAACTTTACACTCCCTTATAATTAGTTTTCACTAAGCTGTAAATTAATTGAATATAACACAAACATCCTTTAGATTTGACTTGTTTCATAAAAGTTCCCTGCTGTTCTGTTCTATTTCCCGGATAAATTTATACACAATCGCGCCCGTTTACGAATATGTAATTACTAGTTGATTTTATTTAGCCCATCTAATTTACCGGAACAAAACCTAGCAGGTTAATTTTTAACATCCTGTAAAACAGCCCTCTTTCCCGAAAGTAGCTTCCGTAATGTTTCGAAGTTAACTAAAAGCGTTCCAACAATAATCGTCAAAGTTCCTATACCTGTTAGCCAAGAAATATATTCATGATAGAAAGTAGCACCTAGTATAACGGCAATTAATGGTGAGATATACAGCCATGTTGAAGGAAAAACAGGATTTGTCCGTGAGACAAGCCAATAATAAAGACTATGGCCAATCATTGAACCAAAAATAGTTAAATAAAGAATAGAGCCGATTGAAGCTGGGCTTAAAAAATAATCAAGCTGAATGTTCTCGGTAAAAAGTGACAAAATGATTAATAAAATCCCACCATGCATCATTTGCGCTGCATTTAAAGCTATCGGAGATGTCGCTTCAAATTTTTGGATGACATGCTTCGTATAAATCGTTCCAGATGCATAAAATGCTTCACCCAATATAATAGCGAAACACCCAATCATCCAGAAGGGACTAATCTCAATTGAAAAGCTAGGTAAGATCAAGAGCGTGACACCAATGACTCCCACGACACAACCAATGAATGAATTCCGATTTCCTTTTTGCTTCAAGATGAATGTCTGAATAACGATGATCATCATTGGACCTGTAGCAGATAAGACCGCTGCAATCCCTGATGTTACATACTGTTCCGCCCAGTATAACATGGCAAACGTCCCGAAGGTTAAACCTACTCCGGTAAAAAACATCTCTTTCCGAAATAATAACCTTATTGTCGTTTTCTTTCTCCACACCATAAAACTAAATAGCAGAAAACCAGCAATGAAAAAACGAAGTCCCGCTGATAAAAATGGAGGCACTCCTGCATCAACACCAACTTTAATCGCTAAAAATGTCGTTCCAAAAATCAAACACATGAAGAAATAATTAATCATAACCAAATAAAACTCCTCCTTTTTTTCTATCATAAAAGAAAGACAATAGAACAGATTGAAAAGGATAGAACAGATTAGATTAGATCGTGGTACAATCGTCTTGAATAGGAGGAATCGATGTGAGCAAAGCGATTCAAAATGGAAATTATCTTTTTAAGAAGGTTTATGATTATGTACTGCACAAAATAGAACGTAAAGAATGGAAAGAACATGAAAAGATTCCCTCCGTCCGGCAATTAGCATCTGAAATGAATGTTCATCGATTAACTGTATTAAAGGCCTATCAATTACTGAAACAGCATGACAAAGTTTATGTAAAAGATAAAGCAGGCTATTTTGTCCAATCAAATGAGACAAAAAATCCTGAATATCTATATCTGGACAATCCAATTGTTTCTGCATACGTACAAAAAAATCATTTATCTGAAATCCATCAAACACCGGTTTCCTATCATTTTTCTCAGGCATTAATTGATCCAAATCTTTTGCCTAATCATTATTTTTCAGATTACGTAAAGAAAGTCTTTGATCTTTATCCAAAAGTTCTTGCAACCTACTCAACTGTGCAAGGTGATTTAGAGCTACGTGAAACACTTACTCAATATTTTATCAATCAGTATAAAACTCATCTCAATGCAGATGATCTGTTAATCACTTCTGGCTCACAGCAAGCGATCCACTTAATTGCTCAAACTTTCATTAAGCCAAATGACGTCGTTTTATTTGAACGTCCTAGCTATAGTGCTGCGATTGATATTTTTAGAGCACAAGGAGCTCAGATTGTAACGGTTGATATCCATCCAGACGGGTACGATTTAAAGCAGGTTGAATTATATATGAAACAATATAAACCACTTCTTTTTTATCTCAACCCAACATTCCATAACCCGACTGGTTACACTGTTTCAGTTGATCAGCGCAAAAAATTATTAGAATTAGCTGAACGATATCGATGTCTATTAATTGAAGACGACGCCTATCACGACATCTATTTTGATCATGCCCCGCCACCACCCATTTACACATATGATACTGCTGGGACAGTCATTTATATCCGAAGCTTTTGCAAATATATCTCACCTGGCTTGAGAATTGCAGCTGTTATTTGTCAATCATCATTAATGAAATCACTACTAACAGTAAAATCGTTAGCCGATAATGGTTCACCACTTCTCAATCAGAAAGTTTTTCTCCATTACTTTTCATCACTAAGATTGCAGCAGCACTTGGAGAAAATCCGGATTGCCCTACAGATTCGTAAGGAAATCATGGAGAAAGAACTAGCAGTAACAGATTGGAAATGGACCAGTCCAAAAGGAGGTCTTAATTTATGGGTGCAACTCCCAGATAATATTCCAACAGAGTTATTATTAACCAAAAGTATCGAAAACTCTATATCCTTTGTACCAGGTCAAATTTGTGATCCATTGAAACAACTTTCATCCTGGATACGTCTAAGCTATTCTTATACAAATGAAAAACAACTACGTGAAGGGGTAAAAAAGTTTGTTACATTGGCACTATCACTCTCAAAGTGACGGGGGCCTTTCGTGATTCTAATATTTTTATCAGCGATGTTTGGCGTTTTATCAGCGATTCTAACTCTTTTATCAGCGATTCTGATACTTTAAACAAAAACACAGCTGTTCTTTTAAAGAACAGCTGCGTAATTCGCTATAAATGATAAAATGTGGTCGTATTTCTTGTAATGATGTGTGCCGCTTCCTGTGTTGTAAGCCCTTTTATCGATGCGATAACCTCTATCGAATGATCCATCATCCAAGGTGATGTTCGTTTATTGTCAAAAGTACCTTCGAACGGCCATGGTCCATCTGTTTCTACCATCATGAGCTCGATTGGGTATTGTTTAATAAGTTGTTGAATTTCAGTCTCATACGTACAATCAGGCGTGACAGAAATGAAATACCCATTAGAAATCATCCGTTCAACCACTTCCTCATCGCCTTTAAACCAATGAAAATGCGCTTTTGTTACATGATGTTTTTCTAGCAAATCACAAACAATCGCCGCGTCCTCATAAACAGCATGTAAGACAATCGGTTTATTCAATTCCTTTGCCAATACAATAAATCGTTCTAGCAATGCCACATACGGATGATCATCAATAGTCTGTTCCTGCCTCAAATAATAAGGCAGCCCTACCTCGCCAATTGCCACCATGTCATGCGCATGTTTGCGAATCCAACCAAATAAGGCCTCTTCCTCCGTTTCACTAGGTAAAGCTTGTTCCGGATGAAAGCCAAACGCTGCGTTTACTTTTGCGTAGGCTTTCGACAGCTTCAACGTCTTCTCACATGATGGAAGATTCATGCTAACGGCAATTACATGTTCAGCTTCCTCTAGTAAAGCAGGAACCTCATTTTCCTCATACTGATCTAAATGAATATGTGCATCAATCAACATTCGCCTCATCCTTTTCTTCTTTTAAATACGTGAATAACTGTTGTTTCAATGCCGTAAAGCTAGCAGAATGGCGAATTTCTTCTTGTCGTGGTCTTGCAAACGGTACGATAATTTCCTTTTTCACCGTCGCCGGCCGCTTCGTCAGTACAATGATACGATCCGCTAAAAAGAGAGCTTCCTCAATACTATGTGTAACGAACAATATAGATTTTCGATATTTTTCCCAAATTGATAAAAGCCAGGCCTGCATTTCAAGCCTTGTAAACTCATCCAGTGCAGAAAATGGCTCATCTAAGCACAAAATAGGTTTGTTACTAACGATGGCGCGAATAAACGATACCCGCTGTTGCATGCCACCCGACAGCTCATTAGGATACGCATGTTCAAACGCTGCGAGTCCCACTTTGTCTAACCATTCCTTCGCATCGTTGACATTTGGTTTTCCTTGAAGCTCATCCACTATCGTGATATTTTCTACTATCGTACGCCACGGTAATAGACATGGCTGCTGAGGCATATAGCCAATCGTTCCTCTTGTTTGCTGGATATCTGTACCGTTTAATAAAATAGCACCTGCATCAATAGAAGTAACACCACCAATTAATTGAAAGAGTGTACTTTTTCCACTACCTGACGGACCTATAATTGCAACAAATTCCCCGTCCTTCACCTCAAAAGATAAATTACAAATGACCGGAAGAGCATCAAAGGATTTGTCAATGTTTTGAATGCTCAGCATGAAATCCTCTCCCCTTCACAACAAATTTTTCTATTAATCGAATCGCACTAAATAATAGTAAACTTAAAAATACGATGGCAAAAATCGCTACAAATACACGGTCTGTTCTAAATGAAGATTGTGCCAATGTCATATAGACACCAATCCCCTTTTTCGCACCTAACCATTCCGCAATGACAGCCCCCATTACGCTATAAGTTGCCGCAATCTTTATGCCCGAAAAAATCGATGGGTACGCATAGGGCCATTCAAGCTTCCAAAAAGTTTGTGCCTTCGTTGCACCAATCATTTCAAAATAATGCTTCAGCTCAGGCGCAGTTTGACGAAAGCCATCCATGGCTGAAATAACAATAGGGAAAAAGCACACAAGACAAATAATAATAAGCTTTGGCAATAAACCAAAACCAAACCAAATGATCAATAGCGGTGCAAGGACGAGTACAGGGATATTCTGTGACATAATGAGAATAGGGTAAAATAACTCCCGAACGAACGTAAAACGATGTAATAATACGGCAACGGTTAGTCCACACAATATGCCAATGGCAAGGCCTAGAAGTGCTAATTGAACAGTCGCTAAAGCATGTGGCACAAACGTCTCATACGATTGAGAACCTTCTTTCAAAATGGCACTCGGTGTAGGCAAAAGCCAATGTGGAATATCAGCAAAACGGACAATTAGTTCCCAGATGAATAAGAGGAAGGCGATAAAAATTATCGTCCTTCCTTGTTTGAAAGCTTGCTTCATCACTTGTATTTCTCCGTTAGCGTATCCATTGTAATACCAGATGGCTGATATAAAATTTTCACTTGCGTAATAACATTGATTGCTCCGAGCTCAACCATCTTAGCATTCATTTTTTCAATAATTTGTAGCAAAGTCGTTAGCTCGCCCTCCATTGTCGTTTCTAACGGATGCACTTCATATTTCACCCCTGATGCGTCAATAACCGCAATCGCTGCATCGACAAAGGGGATCACATCTTCATATGTTTTAGTTTTCGGGATAATTTGTACACTTATTAATGAGTTTGCCATATTACTTTGTCTCCTTTTTCGGTAAAAAGTCGTTTGTAAATGCTTGTTTTGCGTTAAACTCGCCCTCTAAAACTTTGTTGTCGGCCATCCATTTCGCGTAGTTTTCCCAGACTGCTAGTTTTTGCTCACCCCATTGTGTAGCGTCGTCTTGATACTTATCTGCTAGCCATTCCTGACTTTTATGCACAAGATTCTTATCTAAATCAGGAACCGCTTCTAGTAAAATATCAGCTGCTTCATTAGGGTGATTTATTGCATACTCATAGCCCTTTGCTACAGCAGCGACAAATGCTTTTACCGTCTCAGGATCATCCTTCATCATTTTTTCATTTGTAGCAAGTACAGGTGTGTAATAATCTAGCTGCTTGCTATAATCTGTTAAATAAAGCATGTTCAGCTTTTCACCACGAAGTTCTGCTTCAATACCTGTCCATGCATAATAAATCCATGCAAAATCAATATCTTTTTTCATCATTGTGAAGAAATCTAAATCGCCTGCATTGACGATATCTAACTTATTAATATCCGCATTTTCTGTTTGCATAAGTGACTGTAATACAGCCTTTTCAAGTGGTGCACCCCAGCCACCGTATGTTTTACCTTCAAAATCCTTTGGTGATGTAATACCTTTTGATGCGATAGATGCGAAGCCAGAAGTATTATGTTGAATAATCGCTGCAATCGATACTAAAGGTACATCCTGCACACGCGCCTGAGTAATTCCTTCCTGATAGCTTACGCCAAACTGAGCCTTCCCAGACGCTACGAGCTGATCTGCACCCGCTTCACCAGGTAATACAATATCAACATCTAAGCCCTGTTCCTTAAAGTAACCCAGTTTTTCCGCGACATATAAACCTGTATGATTTGTGTTCGGTGTCCAATCAAGAACCACCGATACTTTTGTTAATCCATTAGCATCCTTTTTAGCCTCTTTTTCGCTACAACTCGCTAATGTGAAAAGTGCAGCCATTAGGACCAATAACCATTTTTTCATGCCGAATCCTCCAAGTAAGTAGTGTGAAAGTGTTCATGAATGAATGTCTGTACCAGAAGAAAGCGTATTCATAGTCTTTTTATACGAAAGGCCTGTGCATGCATCAAAAAGTCCGAAAAACATAAAAAACGCCTAGGATTCCTCCCAGACGTTATACAATCAGTATCAAAAACTTTCTTTTTTTGAATAGATGTTCCCTACGCTGGTACGAGCCAAATCAGGTTCAAAGGGTCAGCATCTATCGGACACAATCTCAGCTGGCAACACCAGCCCCCCTACATTCTTTCCATATGAACTTTTCGATGATTATTATACCCATAACTATCCGGAAATGACAAGGCTCTGTTTACCGATTGCGCAGTAAATATAAATTTAACAGCATAAATCTCTATCTTCAAAAACTCCATTTTCTGACATAGACCAGTCCATTGATGAAATTTTCTTTATCAGCGATAATTGGGAGTTTATCAGCGATTCTGTTACTTTATCAGCGAATATCAGAAGTTTATCAGCGATTGCCCTAGTTTATCAGCTGAAAAAACAAATAAAAAAAACCCAGCTCTCAAAAAGAGCATGGGCTAGATAAACGAATTTTATTTCTCTTCTTTTTTGACTGTAAAGACATGTGAAATGGCACCGTCTGTCGCAATATCTACTTTAAAGGAGCCGTTGGAGTGGCGATCTGCTCGGGTTAATGCTTGTACATCAAGAATCTCTTGTACGCCTTTTTCCGTCTCGATTGTAAGCTGTTCCTCATCAGTAACTTTTTTGACAGCCACGATACGATGTGGGTTCGCTTTTAACTCTGTTAATACTTTTAAGCCGCGTTTTGCACGACTTGTCATTTCTACTTCGGCAACATTCATTTTCTTCACAGCACCGCGATGTGTGACAATCGCAACATAGGCCGTGTCATTTGGCGGTAAAACATTGATGCCGACTAATGCTTCTCCATCTTTCAGCGTAATCCCTTTGACGCCACCTGTTTTGACACCCGTTACCGGCAATTCCTCTATTGGGAAACGAATCGCATAGGCAGTATCTGTCGTTAACATTAGTTCTGCCTCGTCCGTCACAATGTCTGCAAAAATCATTTCATCGCCTGACTTAACATTCATCGTTTTGATTGGTTTCGAATAGCGTGTAACAGCATAATCAGCTACAGGGGAGCGTTTAATTTGTCCATCCTTCGTAGCTGTTAAAATATACGTATTGGCCTGTTCGAATGTTTCAAAACCGTATACAGCAATAATAGACTCATCTTCCCCAGTCGGCACGATACTGGAAATATGCTGACCAAGATCCTTCCATCGAATATCAGGTAGTTCATGGACAGGCTGATAAATATAATTGCCTCGATTTGTGAATAATAGTAAATGATGCTGTGTATTTAAATTTGCTTCATATAATAAATAATCGGAATCCTTCATCGCAAAATCCTGACCATTCGAAGCTGCATGTGAGCGTGTAGATGTACGCTTAATATAGCCATCCTTTGTAACTGTCACAACGACCTCTTCACTTGGCACAAGGACATCTAATGTAATTTTGATTTCTTCAATTTCTTGTTCGATTTTTGAACGACGTGGCTCTGAAAAACGCTTTTTAATATCCTGTAGTTCTTGTTTAATGACACGTACAAGTTTTGCTTCGCTATTAAGAATACCTTCTAGCTTCGCAATCAATTTATTTAACTCTTCCTGTTCAGCACGTAATTCAGTAATATCCGTATTCGTTAAACGGTATAATTGCAAGCTCACGATAGCCTCTGATTGCACTTCCGTAAAGCCAAACTTCTCCTGTAAATTTGTTTTGGCATCGCGTTTATCATTTGAAGAACGAATGGTTGCAATGACTTCATCTAAAATGGACAACGCCTTTATCAAGCCTTCCACAATATGCGAACGATCTTTAGCCTTTTGCAAATCGTAAATGGAGCGGTTCGTTACGACTTCCTTTTGATGGGCAATATAAGAATCGAGTAACAATGGCAATGTCATCATTGTCGGACGACGATTATGGATCGCAATCATATTAAAATTATAGGCTACTTGTAAATCAGTTGTTTTGAACAAGTAATTTAAAATCCCTTGTCCAGGCACATCTTTTTTCAGTTCAATCACTACACGTAGGCCAGTACGATCCGATTCATCACGAATTTCCGAAATTCCTTCAAGGCGTTTATCTACGCGTTGCTCATCGATTTTCTTTACAAGATTCGCTTTATTAACATCATATGGTAATTCAGTAATAACGATTTGCTCTTTGCCGCCTTTAATGGGCTCAACAACTGCTTGCGCGCGCACGATGATTTTACCGCGACCTGTTTCGTATGCCTTTTTAATACCATCAACACCTTGAATAATACCACCAGTTGGGAAATCAGGCCCTTTAATGACTGTCATTAATTCATCAACAGTCGTATTAGGGTTATCTAAGCGCATAAGAACACCGTCTAGCACCTCATCAAGTGCGTGCGGAGGGATATCCGTTGCATAGCCGGCCGAAATACCCGTTGAGCCGTTGACTAGTAAGTTCGGGAAACGCGCTGGTAAAACAGTTGGCTCCATATCCTGATCATCAAAGTTTGGTACAAATTCAACCGTTTTCTTGCCGATATCGCGTAGCATCTCCGCTGCAATAGCAGAAAGTCTTGCCTCTGTATAACGCATCGCGGCCGGTGGGTCACCATCAACAGAACCATTATTCCCGTGCATTTCAATAAGCATATGACGCGCTTTCCAATCCTGACTCATGCGGACCATTGCTTCATAGACTGAGCTGTCACCGTGAGGGTGATAATTACCGATAACATTACCGACCGTTTTTGCTGATTTACGGAATGGTTTGTCGTTCGTATTGCCCTCCGTAAACATTGCATATAAAATACGTCGTTGAACAGGCTTAAGACCGTCACGTGCATCAGGCAACGCGCGGTCTTGAATAATATATTTACTATAGCGACCAAAACGGTCACCCATGACTTCTTCTAAAGGTAAATCTTGAAACTTTTCAGTACTACTCATGTTGGTCCTCCTCTTGTTGGATGAATTCATTGTCTAAAATATTTGAATCATCCTCCATACCGAAGTTTACATTGGCTTCGATCCATTTACGGCGCGGCTCTACCTTATCGCCCATTAATGTTGTCACACGTCTTTCAGCACGTGCACCATCCTCAATTGTTACACGAATTAATGTACGCGTATCAGGGTTCATCGTCGTATCCCACAGCTGGTCAGCATTCATCTCACCAAGACCTTTATAGCGCTGTAATATGTAACCCTTTCCAACTTTTTTAATAGCCTTTTGTAAATCATTTTCGGTCCAAGCGTATTCAATCACTTCTTTTTTACCAGTACCCCTTGAGATTTTATAAAGTGGTGGTAACGCGATAAATACCTTTCCAGCTTCAATCAATGGTCGCATATAACGATAGAAGAACGTTAACAGCAGCACTTGAATATGCGCTCCGTCCGTATCAGCATCGGTCATAATAACGACTTTGTCATAAGCAGAATCCTCAACTGAGAATTCTGCACCGACACCAGCACCAATGGCATGAATTATCGTTGAGATCTCCTCGTTTTTCATAATATCCTGAAGCTTTGCTTTTTCCGTATTAATGACTTTACCACGCAATGGCAAAATCGCTTGGAACGTACGATCTCGTCCTTGTTTTGCAGAGCCTCCTGCTGAGTCACCTTCGACTAAATACAGCTCGTTTTTCGCTGCATTGCGAGATTGTGCAGGTGTTAATTTTCCAGAAAGAATTGTACTGCCTTTTTTACTCTTCTTGCCGTTTCGCGCATCTTCACGTGCTTTTCGAGCCGCTTCACGTACTTGTTGCGCACGAATAGCTTTCCGCACAAGAGATGCAGACAATTCAGCGTTTTCCTCAAGCACATATAAAATTTGCTCCGAAACAACACTATCTACGGCCGAACGTGCCTCACTCGTCCCAAGCTTACCCTTAGTTTGACCCTCGAATTGCAGTAAATGCTCTGGTATACGAACAGAAACAACCGCCGCTAAGCCCTCTCGAATGTCTGTCCCTTCAAGATTTTTATCTTTATCTTTTAACAAACCTATTTTGCGTGCATATTCATTGAAAACACGCGTTAACGCAGACTTAGCTCCTGTTTCATGTGTCCCGCCGTCACGTGTACGTACATTGTTAACAAATGAAAGAATTGTTTCTGAGTAGCCATCGTTGTATTGGAAGGCAAATTCTACTTCGATTTCATCTTGAATCCCTTCCACATATTTTACAGGATGAAGTACATCTTTCTCCTCATTCAAATAAGCAACGAAAGCTTCAATTCCGTTCTCATAAAAGAAAACATCATTTTTGCCTTCCTCGCGTTCATCGATTAACTCAATTTTTAAGCCTTTCAATAAAAATGCTGATTCACGTAAACGTTCTGCAAGCGTATCATAATTGTATTTTGTTACAGAGAAAATTGTGTCATCTGGTAGAAAATGAACAAGCGTTCCTGTTTGTTTTGTTTGTCCTACCTCTTCTAATGTCGTAACAGGATGACCACCATTTTCAAAACGCTGACGATACTTCTTACCATCGCGATGAATTGTTACTTCTAAAAAAGTTGATAAAGCATTCACAACAGAAGAACCTACACCATGTAAGCCACCGCTTGTTTTATAGCCGCCTTGTCCGAATTTACCACCAGCATGTAAGACTGTAAAGATGATTTCAGGAGTTGGTTTCCCCATTTTATGCATACCTGTTGGCATTCCTCGGCCGAAGTCTCGAACGCTGATACTTTGATCTTTATGAATAGTGACAATGATATGAGAACCAAAACCAGCCAGTGCTTCATCCACCGCATTATCTACGATTTCATATACTAGGTGATGAAGTCCACGGCCATCTGTAGAACCGATATACATGCCGGGTCGTTTTCGTACCGCTTCTAATCCTTCTAATACTTGAATGGCGTCATCATTATAGACGCTTGGTGACTGTTTATTCGCCAAAAAATTCCCCTCCAAAAAACAAACGCATGTTCTATTTATATTCTCTTCCTAATAATAATAGCATTTCCTAACAATATCTAGTGTCAGGCCCAATAAATTTTTAAAATTTCCTCACAGCTTCGTCGTTTTGATCTGTTTACCGAAAGAAAAATTTGCAATAGTTGCTTCAATATGTATTAAGAACTCTTCTATTCCCTTGACGTAGGGCAGCAAGCTTTAGTTGCATAAATAAAACAACAAATGACTAACTTCTGCTCATTACTCTTTTTTAACGAAACGCTGAAGGCTTTGAACTTTCATTAAAAAGCATTTGAATATTCTCAGAAAAATATACAGTCCAATACTAAATGGGTTTCTTCTGCCTAAAGAAGATTCATACTAGCTTACTCTAGAAATTAAAGATAGACTTCTATTCTACCAAAGGAATGAGTGATTGACAAAATTGCCATTTTACCTATATTTTTAGAAAGGGCTTTCATGCTGTCTACATGAATCATGTCAAAAAGCCTAACCTCAGTTTAAATACATAGAAATCCTTGCAAAATAGTTATCTTTTGTAATGAATTCAAGATACACGAAGAAATCTCCTTCATGACATTGTAGATTATAAAGAAAAAGTGTAAAATAATTGTTACATATTATTAGTACCAAGTGATAATTTATGAATGAAAGGAGTCCAGCTATGCTAAATGGACTTATTATTTTATGTGCTTATCTAATCGGCTCAATACCTTCAGGATTATGGATAGGCAAAATTTTTTATAAAACGGATATTCGTGAACACGGAAGTGGTAATTTAGGTGCGACGAATACATTTCGTATTCTAGGAAAAAAAGCAGGAATTGTCGTGACAATTATGGACGTCTTAAAAGGTACGGCAGCCGTATTACTTGCAGCTCTTCCTGTATTCTCTGAAGTCTCCATTCACTCGCTAATTCTTGGACTAGTAGCCGTAATTGGTCATATGTTCCCGATCTTTGCTGGTTTCCGAGGTGGGAAAGCGGTAGCAACATCGGCAGGTGTTCTTTTAGGTTATTCATGGCCTCTATTTGTCTTACTATTTATTGCTTTTATTGTAACATTAAAAATAACGAAAATTGTAAGCTTAACTTCTATGATTGCCGCTTTAGTAGCACTAATCTATTCAATCGTTTATTATTTTGTTACCGGTGATTTTGCGTTAGGTATTTTAGTAGCATGTTTATTTACCTTTATCATGTATCGTCACCGAGCAAATATTGTCCGCATTAAAAATGGTACCGAACCAAAGGTGAAATGGCTATAACGAGGAGAGGAACATTCGAATGAATATCACACTAACAGATAAAGCCCTGCAATGGTTTCAACAAGAGATGGAAGTAGAATCCGGAGATACAATTCGTTTTTATGCTAGATACGGTGGTTCCAGTCCTTTTCACGAAGGCTTTTCTCTCGGTATGACACGTGAAGAACCAATCCAAATCGGTGTAAAGACAGTGATTGACGATATTACCTACTATATTGATGAAAAAGATTTATGGTTTTTCAATGATCACGATTTATATGTAGATGTGGATGCTTCAAATGACGAATTAAAATATGAATATAAAAAATAAAGCAGTGTTTCCTTTCGTTTATGCGAAGGGAACACTGCTTTTTTTATATGAAACACTTCCAACCTTGGTTTATCTTCTCTCAAAGTTGTACATTCTATATTTATGTAAAATCTTGAGGAGGAAAGAACATGTCTATTTCTAAAATTGCTGATACCTCCCAAAACAATGACCAACTGTATAGTTCTCTTTCGCAAAATTTGAAAATGATTAAAAATACACTTGGGAATAGTAATGACCTTGTCATTCGAGAAATTACCATTGGAAAAGCCGAACAATTTACGTTAGCCATCATCTATGTAGATGGCTTATCCGATAAAATAAGCATTTCTAATGCTGTAATTGATAAACTAATGCTTGATATTGATGATAATAATGATGCAGAAATAGAAAAAATTATTCGATATTTAAGAGATTCTTGTTTAACAGTCGGCGATGTGAATGATATTTTTCATTTTTCAGCATTGTACAATTCAATTTTGAATGGTAATACGGTCATTTTAGTAGATGAATCTTCAACTGGTATCGTAACAAGTACTCAAGGCGCAAAAGATAGAGCCGTTATGGAGCCATCAACAGAGTCGGTCATTAGAGGTCCAAGGGAATCCTTTACAGAAACATTACGTACGAACACGGCCCTGATCCGTAGAAAAATTAAAAGTCCGAATCTCTGGATCAAATCCAGAATAATCGGTGAAGTAACAAAAACGGAAGTTGCTGTTATGTATTTAAACGGCATTGCGAATGAAAAAATAGTAGCAGAGATTCTTTCCCGATTAGATCGTATAAATATTGATGGTATTTTAGAAAGCGGCTACATTGAAGATTTTATTCAAGATTCTAAAACCACCATATTCCCTACAGTTTATAATTCTGAACGACCTGATGTTATTGCTGGTGAAATATTAGACGGTAAAATTGCTATTTTAGTGGACGGTACACCGTTTGTCCTAATTGTACCAGCCCTATTTACATCCTTTTTACAATCTGCTGAAGATTATTATCAGCATTGGATGATTAGTTCTCTTGTACGCCTTTTAAGATTTTTTGGAATAAGCTTAGCCTTGGTGGCGCCATCCCTTTATGTGGCAATCACTACCTTCCATCAAGAAATGCTACCAACTCCAATGTTGATCAGTATTGCCTCTCAACGTGAAGGAGTCCCCTTCCCTGCCGTTGTAGAGGCACTCATAATGGAGGTTGCCTTTGAGGTGTTACGAGAAGCGGGTCTTCGGATGCCAAGAACGATTGGACCAGCCGTATCCATTGTAGGCACATTAGTGATTGGTCAAGCAGCCGTGGAAGCTGGAATCGTTTCAGCAGTGATGGTCATTATTGTGGCATTAACAGCCATTTGTAGCTTCTTGTTCCCTGCTTATGGCTTATCCAATACAGTGCGCGCACTGCGTTTCCCATTAATGATTGTCTCAGCAATAGTTGGATTATTCGGTTTGATGTTTTGTCTGATGATTATCATCCTACACTTATGTAGTTTGAGAACTTTCGGTGTTCCATATTTAAGTCCATTCGGTCCATTAATTTTACAAGATCAAAAAGATGCACTCGTGTTGTTCCCTCGTAGAGCTTTATTGACTAGACCGCGCTTAATCAGTCAAAAAAACACGGTTAGGGGGCAGAAATATTTTAATACGAAAAAAAGGAATCAAACGAAAGTGTAAACGAGGAATGAACCATGTCAAAATTTAAGGCAATTTGTTTACTAATGATTCTTACTGTACTTTTAAGTGGTTGCTGGAGTAAGCGTGAGCTCAATGAATTAGCAATTGTCGTAGGATTAGGAATTGATAAATTAGATAATGAATTTGAAATAATTGTTCAAGTCGTGGATCCTAGTGAAATTTCCTCAAAACAGCCTTCAACAGGACGATCCCCCGTTATTACCTACCATTCAAAAGGTAAAACGGTTTTTGAGGCAATTAGAAAAATGACAACAGTAACAGCCAGAAAACTTTATTTTGCGCATCTTCAAATAGTTGTGCTCGGTGATGAATTAGCAAAAGAAGGAATGAATGAACCATTAGATTTAATTTCAAGAGATCATGAATTCAGAAATGATTTCGATGTCATCGTAGCGCATGACGCGACTGCTGATGAAGTTTTAAATGTATTAACACCCATCGAAAAAGTACCAGCAAATAAAATGTTAAATTCTCTTAAAACATCTGAGAAAACTTGGGGTACAACTCAATCCATTAAAATTGACGAATTAATCAATACATTAAATGACAAAGAAAAAAGTGTAGTCATGTCAGCTATTGAAATACAAGGGGATAAAAATATGGGAGAGGAGCAAACAAATGTTAAAAGATCGAAATCCTCTACGCTATTAAAATATGCAGGCTTGGCTGTATTTAAAGAAGATAAACTTATTGGACTTTTAACAGAAGAGGAAAGTAGAAGTCTAGGCTTTTTAAGGGATAAAATTGAAAATACAATTGAAATTATTGCTTGCCCTAAAGGAGGTACGTTATCTACAGAAATTACGCACTCCAAGACAAAGATAAAAGGTAAATTTGAAAAAGGAGTTCCAAAAATCAATGTTCTTATAGATATTGACCAAAATGTCGGAGAAGTTGAATGCCATATAGATCTTACTAAAGAAAAATCGATTAAATATGTAAGTAAAAAAACAGAAGAACTTATTAAAAAACGAATCGAAGAAACAATCCATACCGTTCAGCAAAATTACCGGGTCGATATTTTTGGATTTGGTGAAGTACTCCACCGCACAAATCCGAAAGAGTGGAAAAAAATAAAAAAAGACTGGCTCACCGTATTTCAAGAACTACCAGTGAAAGTTGAAGTACATGTTAACACACAAGGAACAGGGACGATGGAAAACTCATTAGTGAATAAGCCGAAGGGAGAATAAGAAATGATTATGACGATAGTCATACTACTAATTTCAGCTAGTATTGCCCTTGCCATCATTCCGACATTAAAAAAGAATAAAGAAAAGAAAGCAATCGTTATTTTTTCGATTTTATTATTGATCGGTGCTGCATTAAATATCGGGGTCTCACTAAGGCTCAAAATCCCAAGCCCACTAGACTTGGTTACCTTTATTTTTTCACCAATTAGAGATTTAATTATCTCCCTAACAAAATGAATTAAGAGAAAGGGGTATGTTCATGATGGAAAAAGAAATAATTAGTTCAAGACAATTTATGATTATTACCCTTCTCTTTTCTATTGGTACAGCCATTTTAATTATCCCTTCAACTGTAACAAGTGAATCAAAACAAGATGCTTGGATTGTAGCGATCATCGGTGTCGCTATTAGTTTACTTTTAGTAAAGCTATTCGTCGCTTTAGGAAATCGAACACCAACACAAACATTTATAGAGGCGAATGAAACCATCTTAGGTCGTTTTTTCGGAAAAATTACCGCGCTTGGTTTTATCTCTCTTACCTTACTTTCTGCAGGTGAATTATTATTTTTTATAGGGGCTTTCATGAAAACAGAGGTAATGGTTGAGACGCCTACTATGGTTTTTGCACTGCTGTTCGGTATCATCATCGTCTATGCTACATATCTAGGGATTGAAGTTTTTGCACGGTCTACGGAAATACTTTTCCCAATATTCATCTTAATTTTTATTGTTTTTGTCATTTGTATTTCTCCACAAATTCATATAGAAAATATAAAGCCAATTTTGGAAGCATCCCCAAAATCGATTAGCTTTAGTATGTTTCAATTTATAAGTCTTTTTTCATTCCCGCTTGCCGTGCTATTAATGATTTTCCCTTCTGCTGTCAATGTCCATAAATCGGCACAAAAAGGGTTTTACATTGGCTCGATGATCGGGGGGCTTATTTTAATTATCATCATCATTCTATGTATTCTTGTCCTAGGTCCTGCTAATACCGCTGCCCGCATATCCCCCAGCTATGCATTAGCCCAAAGAATTTCTATCGGAAATTTTGTGCAGCGTATTGAAGTGATTATGGCGGTCATGTGGATTATCTCTATTTTTATTAGAACTTTTATGTATTTTTATGCTTCAGTCATTGGTATAGCTCAAGTATGTAAGATCAAAGATCATCGACCACTCATTTTTCCAATAGGTTTAATTACCATTGGTCTTTCGCAAATTATTCATCCTAATATCGTACATTCCTACACTTACAATAGAGAAATTTGGCCATTGTTTTCAGGCGTTTTCACAGTTAGTTTGCCGCTATTATTATTAATTGTTGCAATGATTCGAAAAATCAACGGTAATCAAGGAAATACTACACAAAGTAATAGTAGCAGCAATGGCGGTAATTCTTCTCAGAGTGAAAGTAATAGTAATGACGAAAATTCTACGCAAAGTAACAATAGTAATAATTCCGCTCAGAGTGATAGCGGGAACAATAGCAATAATTCTACTCAGGGTGGTAATAGTAGCAATAGCAATAATTCTACTCAGAGTAACAGTAGTAGCAATAACGAGAATTCTGCTCAGGGTGATAGTAGTAGCAATAGCAATAATTCTAGTCAGAGTGACAGTAGTAGCAATAACGAGAATTCTGCTCAGGGTGATAGTAGTAGCAATAGCAATAATTCTGCTCAGGATGGTAATAGTAGCAATAGCGAGAATTTTAGTCAGAGTGATAGTAGTAGCAACAACCATCATTCCACTCAAAATGATAGTAGTAGCGATAATTCTAACCAAAGTGACAGTAGCAGTGATAGCAATAATTCTACTCAAAATGAAAGTGATACAGGCAATACACCAAATAGTGATAGGAGTGGAAATTCATCAGATAAATAACAGCATAGTAGTTTATCTCCGGAAGCCGTGAATGACATGAAGTTTAAGTATAGAGAAATTAAAAAATGATGCCCCTGACGTAATCAAGGTCATCATTTTTTCTTTACATTTACTTCTGAGCTTACGCTACAAAAGACAAGTGCTGAAAGAAATTAAATATGATATTCAATCTCATCAACAAAATCCCATTCGTATGGTGTTTCTTGGTAAACGTAGTAATTCAACCAATTCGAGAATAATAAATGCGTATGGGCACGCCACGTATTAAGTGGTTCATTTACTGGATCGTCATTTGGGAAGTAATTCACCGGTACCTCAATATCTAATCCTTTCGCGACATCACGATTATACTCATCAGCTAACGTTGTCGCATCGTATTCTAGATGACCGGTAATCATGATATTTTTATTATCCTTAGATTGCACGATGAAAACGCCAGCATCTTCTGAATAAGACAGTAATCGTAAATCAGGATGGTTGCGGACTTCATCAATCGAAACAGATGTATAACGAGAATGTGGTGCCGTAAATAAATCACTAAAACCTCGTACTAAATCCACTGTTAAATCCGTAATGACATGAGAATAGACACCTGAACATTTAGAAGAAAGCTCAATTTTGCCGATACCATAATGATGATATAATGCCGCTTGTGCGCCCCAACATATATGTAGAACCGATGTTACGTTATGCTTTGACCAATCCATAATTTGTGAAATTTCCTGCCAATAGTTCACGTCTTCAAATGCCATTTTTTCTACTGGTGCACCCGTAATAATCATGCCGTCATAGCGGCGATGGCGAATTTGATTGAAAGTCGTATAAAATAACTGCAAATGTGATTTACTGACATTTTTCGATTCATGCGTAGCGGTATTTAAAAATGTAATATTCACTTGTAACGGTGTATTCCCCAATAAACGAAGTAATTGCAGCTCTGTTTTTTCTTTTTCTGGCATTAAGTTTAAAATTAAGATATTTAACGGCCGGATTTGTTGCGTTTTTGCTCTATCCTCTTCCATTACGAAGATTTTTTCCTCTCGTAAATGTTCTCCAGCTGGTAAGTTTTTTGGAATATTAATTGGCATCTTGCATTCCCCTCTCTTTTATTTCTCTCTGTTGAAATCAATTAGTGCAACGGGCACCCCGCAAACCTCAATAAGACTTAAAATTAAAAAATCCCTCTCATTCCATATGAGATAGAATGAGAAGGATTAAGTCCACGTTCACTCTTATCTCTCAAAGGATAATCCTTTGCTGGAATTAGCACCTTTCTAACTTTTGTTAGAGGTTGCTGAAGCGTCATCGGGCCAAATCCCTCAACTTCTCTTGATAAGATTATTTAATTAAAAAGAATTGTAACATGAACAATTAAGAATATCAATAATACATAGAATATTTCGTTATTAATCATGCATGTCATTATGGTATTTGTTTAACACTAATGTGAAAGTTATGTCTACATATTTTATGGTAAACAAGCTGTAATTATGTTAACATATACCTTTAGTAACAGAGAGGAACGTGAAAAGTTTGATTAAAATTGAATTCCCAAAACCAGATTTAGTAATTCGCCAACGCGAACAAGATTTAAAGCCAGGTGATGTACCAATCACTCCATACTTCGGTTTTATTGACTTCCATAAAATCACACGTGAAAAAGGCGGCATATTCTTATTCTACAATGAACAGAATGAATTATTATTTGTCGGTAAAGCACGTAAAATTCGCCAACGTATTAAAAAGCATTTTGAGGATAATGTGTCTCCGATGAAAAATCACCGTGATGAAGTTTTCAAAATTGAAGTGTATGAAGTAGATGATCCAATGGAACGTGAAATTTACGAAACATACGCGATCAATACATTCCGCGCTAAATACAATGTTGATAAAGTTTTTTATTAAAATAAAAAATACTTTTTAACAAAAAAGAATCTGCTCGTCATCTATGTAGCTTACTACACTGATGGCTTGCAGATTCTTTTTTTAATCTAAGAAAAAGGCTTTTCGTTCTTTAGTAATCCATTCCTCAAGTTCCTGATCATCGCGCTTTAATAGTCGATTGACCAGCACGTCATGCCATATATAATCCTCTAATAAGTAAATATGAACAGGATCATTTGTAATAAAGGCCATTTCTTGATTTGACGGTGAATGACCATAAATCATCTCTTGACTATCTACTGACAGGATAAACCAATGCGGTGTGGAGGTTTTCTTCGTATAGTTTGTAATACGATGCTGGTCTATGGAAGCAATATTTTCATCCACATACAATGAAATGCCATGAACCGGAATATGTTGAGAGACCTCTTGTATATCCTCTCTCAATTCTTCAAACATATCTTCCCACATCGATAATATAACTTTTTTCTCCGCTTTTTTTAATAATGACTGACAATAATTGACGATTGCCTCTTTTCCTTTTAAGGTGACAACCTTATGCTCCGCTTCCTGCTCTTCTACCTCTAATTTTTCTAATTGATCACTAATTGATGTGAAATTCGATTGCCAACGGTGCTGAATTTGTTGTAAAAACACAGCAACTGGAATGGCTGAGTATGTCGTTTGATCTGCCGTTTCTTCTTTTAATACTAACCCTTTTTCAACGAGTCCATTAAGTATGTCATATATTCTTGCGCGTGGGATACCGGAATTTTTACTTACTTGATAGGCACTAACATGTTTATTTTGTACGAGTGCCGTATAGGCCTTTGCTTCATATTCTGTGAATCCCAGTTCTTTTAATTGGGCGATTAATAATTCCATCGAATCCCTCCATTTCCTCTATTATAAGACAAGGCTATGAAGATAAGCCAACGAAAAAAATAGGTCTTTACAGCTTAATGAATTTTAGTTACTATTTCAGTAGTAACTATCTAAAGAGGTGTAAACATGCTATTTGATGTAGATTTAAATGTAGTCATATTGTTACTATCTTTTGGGTTTTTAGCCGCCTTTGTGGATGCGGTCGTTGGGGGTGGTGGCTTAATTGCATTACCTGCCCTTATGTTTGCGGGGTTAAATCCAGCAGCAGCCGTAGCAACCAATAAGCTTGCTGGTACAATGGGGTCTTTAACATCAACTATTTCCTTCTATCGTTCCGGTCAACTAGAAATTCGTTCGGTACTCAAATACTTTCCCCTAGCCTTTATTGGATCGCTTTTTGGTGCATGGACCGTACATTTAATCAATCCTGAATTACTAAAACCACTAATGCTTATAATGCTTGCAGCTGTTGCAGTCTATACAATCTTCAAAAAAGACTGGGGTTCAGTAGCTGCAGTCAAAAATTTAAAATTTACGCACTTAGTTTTATTCATGTTATTGTTATTTTGCATTGGTTTTTATGATGGATTTCTCGGTCCAGGAACTGGCTCATTTTTAATTTTTAGCTTTTTATTAATCGGCTTTGATTTTTTAAAGGCAGCAGGAAATGCCAAATTTTTAAACTTAGCAAGTAATTTTGCGGGCCTTTTAATGTTCGCCTACTTAGGTCAAATTCATTATGTCTACGGTTTACTGATGGGGATCGCTCAAATTGCCGGTGCAACTATGGGATCCCGAATGGCGATAAAAAAAGGTAGCGGCTTTGTTCGCATATTATTTATTATCGTAACGATTACCTTGCTCACTAAAAATGCGTATGATTATATAAAAAACGCCGTAGATATCTAACTCTACGGCGTTTTAGTTTGTCGACGAACTTTCTATCCCTTCATTTCGAAGAGATTATTTCCTCCACTTCAAGTTGTATCCGTCGTTCCATTGATTCTTTCCGTCGCTTCGAGGATTCTTTCCGTCGTTCCAATGATTCTTTCCGTCGTTTTGAAGATTCTAACCGTCGCTTCGAGTTCTATCCATCATTTCGAAGGTTCTATCCGTCGCTTCAAGTTCTATCCACGAATCCTGGGGTTCTTTCCACTACTTTGGACGTTCTATCCATCATTTCGAAGGTTCTATCCATCACTTCGAAGGTTCTATCCGTCGTTTCAAGTTCTATCCACGAATCCTGAGGTTCTTTCCACGACTTTGGACGTTCTATCCATCATTTTGAAGGTTCTATCCGCCACTTCGGAGGTTCTATCCATCATTTCGAAGGTTTTATCCGCCACTTCGGAGATTCTTTCCGTCGTTTCAAGTTCTATCCCCGAATCCAGAGGTTCTTTCCACGACTTTGGACGTTCTATCCATTATTTTGAAGGTTCTATCCGCCACTTCGGAGATTCTTTCCGTCGCTTCGAAGGTTTTATCCATCTCATTCATTTTGCCTACAATAGAAAACGCCGTAGAATTCTATCTCTACGGCGTTTTCTTTGCTAGATAAACAACTTTTCGTCTTTAAATTTATGACTCGTTAATAAACTAACAATAACAAAAATGAAGAAGGATGCGACAATTGGGATTGTCACAGTATGCATGCCAAAGACGGAAGGATAAAAACGATCAATGACAATATACAAAGTCATCCCTGAAATCATTGACGCAATTGCTCCATATTTGTTGGCTTTTTTCCAATATAGTCCTAAAACGACCGTCCAAATAAAGACTGCCTCAAGTCCACCAAAAGCAAATAAATTAAGCCATACTAATAAATCTGGTGGATTTAGTGCAAATACGATTACGGCTAAACCAATCACTGCAGTAACAATAAAGCTCGCACGCTTTATTTCTGTGTCATTAGCAGTTGGCTTTATATAGTTCAAGTAAATATCTTTCACTACGGTTGAGCTAACAAGCATAAGTAGCGCATTCACTGTAGACATCGTTGCTGCCATAGGTGCTGCTAAGACAACGCCAGCTAAAAATGGTGGCAAAACCTTCAATGTCAGTAGCGGCATGACTTTATCACCAATTTCAATACCCGGCATCACTGGTCGTGCTAAAACACCGATTAGATGCATCCCAAACATGATTGTCCCAATGGCAATAGTGCCAATGATAATCGCTAAATGCATGCTTTTGGAATTTTTATAGCTCATCGCACGAACTGCAATTTGTGGAAGTCCTACAACCCCGATACCTATCAAAATCCAAAATGTAGAAACGTATAATGGCGTTAATTCACCTTCTGCTCCAAATGGAGACACTAGATTGGGATTCTCAGCGACAAGTGAGGCCATAATATGATCAATTCCTCCACCAGCTATGATAGTCCCGATTAATAAAATAACAGTTCCGATGACCATAATTGAACCTTGTACCGCGTCTGTCAATGCAACAGCACGGAAGCCCCCAATAATTACATAAGCTAATACAGAAATCGCAAAAATAAAGAGTGCAGTAGTGTAGTTTAAGCCAGTTAATGATTCAATTAATCGAGCTCCACCTACCCATTGTGCCATCATCGCTGAAAATAAAAAGATAATGATACTAATGGCAGATAGGATAACAATCGTATGACTTTTATAGCGTTCTCGTAAAAAGTCTATTAACGTAATGGCTTGATAACGTCTTGCGATAATAGCAAATTTCTTCCCTAAAATCATTAACACAAAATAACCTGCTGGAAGCTGAGCCATCGCCAGTAATACCCAGCCTAGCCCCTTCGTATAAGCAACACCTGGACCTCCAATAAAGCTACTTGCACTACCGTACGTAGCAATCATTGTCATCGCAAGAATGAAGCCTCCCATTTCACGTCCACCAAGGAAGTACTCCTGTAAAAATGAATTAGAGGAGCGTATATGCTTATTTGCCCAAATACCAATACCAAAGATAATGACTAAAAATAACAACAGTGGAAAAATAACTTGCCAATGCATTATTGATCCACCTCCTCATCGTCAAATGGTACCTCTTTGAAAAAGAGTTTCATGACTAGCCAGATTAAAATAATCATAAAGCCTGTCCCTGCCATACAACTATAGAAAAACCATGCCGGGAAACCGAAAACATACGTATAGCTTTTCGGATCACCAGAGCCTAGTCCATAGGCAAAACCAAACCAAATCGCAAAGTTAACGATCACAAGTCCGATACCGATAAGCGCCTCTCGATGCGCAATTTTAAAACGTTGATCTTTCAAAATACAGTCCCCCTAACCTACTCTATTTTACTGATATGTTCGTATTATGGGAACCTTTGTGAAAAAAATAAATGACATTTCGAAAATTGATTAAAATAAGACGTCATCATTTTAACGACAAATTGCAAAAAGCTGACCCTCATTGCTTTTCTCTCGTCATCATTCAGATTTTCACTTTTATCCATTTAAATGTTTTTGTTAACGAACGCACCCCGTTAGCCATTCATGAAGCGCCAAAATAAGAACTTCACCATAGAAAATGAAAAATCGTTAAGTTCTTTCGTGGGAGTTCTATTTTTCAATGGACTTTAAAGTGCCTAAACACTTAAGAAATCAACGATCATTTTCTTTTCAGGCTCTGGCAACATATGCATGTGTCCGCACCCTTTTAGCATATGAACCGTGTTATTTGGTATAATTCTTTTTGCTCTTGATAATACTTTTTGGGCGGGAAATAAACAATCTTTTTCTCCTGCTATAATAAGTGTCGGTGCTTTACACTGTTGCATTAATCTTTCACTCACATTAGATGGCATCCCTACTTTTGTTTTTACATGATCAAAACTATCTTTCACCATATCCAAAGTATCTTTATCAAGAATATCTTCTTTAATAGCCATAAATAGAGCTGTTTCTTTTATATATTTTTCTTTCTTTGTTAGTTTATATTTGAGTAGTGGTATTATCATTTTCACAGTAGTGATTGGAAATGCATTGTTAATACCTGATGGCACAATTAATACTGATTTTTTTACTTTTTCCGGTGCGATACACATCAGTTTTGCCAAAACGCCGCCTCCAAACGATGTCCCAAAACAAGCTATTTTATCAAACCCAAGCTTTGTAATAACCTCACTTGCCCACTTTCCATAATCATAATTATAAGGAGAAAGATTAACTTCATCACTTTTTCCAGGGTGACCAATAATATCAACTGCATAGATATGAAATTCCTTCAGCAGGAATCTGTAAGCTAGTAAATTATAGGCAGTCGTACTATTCCCACCATGAAATACTAACAAAGGTTCACCCGATAGATTGCCAGTTTCAACAATATGTGTTCTTCCAAAACGAGTATGAACGTAAACATCCTTACATGAATAATCCAATTTTTCCAATTGAGCATCATAAAGCTTTAGCGACATTTCTCTTCCAGATTGTGTTTTGTATATACTCATATAGCTCCTTCTTATAACCAAATTTCCTACCAATCCCTTATTTACATAAAGATTATATTACATTCTTTATTCTAGCCTATTAACAACACGAGAATCCATAATTTAACAAAACTAAATTTTTACTAATCTACACCGTTAGTCCAATACGAATTAAGACAATATAAAAAGGCATGAGTCCGATACAAAGAACTCATGCCCAAAATCATTACCTAATGAGGATAACCATCATATGATTGTAGATTTTTATTTTTTGCTGTTGTTTTAGTTAAGATAGATGGCATATTCATCATCCAGATAGATATCTTTTAGATAGATATCTTTCAAATAGATTTTATCAAGATAGATAACATCAAGATAAATTTTTTCAAGATATTCTTCTTCCACATAGTCTTTGTCTGTTACTACTATATTGTCAAAGTTCGCGCTTGCTTTTTCACCCGCAACAACTGTTACAGATTTAGTTACATCGTCAAAGTCGTCGCCTCGAAGAACACTTGTATATTTGCCTGGTTTAAGATTATCTAAAGAAAACTCGTCGCCGTTATTGATCCCACCATTGTAAACCTCATTGCCATTTTCATCGGTAACAACCAACGTGAACTTGACATCATACTTATCTTTTACAAATTCATTGCCGACCTTATCATTTCGTACAAATTCATCAGCTACAAGGTCATCTCGTACCTTGTAATCAGCTACAAGATCAGTTCGTACCCATCTATACTCCTTAAATTCATATTTACCTGTTGTATACCATTTAAGTCCGCCTGCATTATGGAAATACAGATAAACTACATCACCGTAACCTGCTGGCATATCGACAGAAACTGAATTACCAAAATGGGCTGGAGCGTTTCCTGGAAAATCCTTAGGGTTATTGACAACATAAGCACCGACATTTGCTGCTATGAGTCTATCATCAAAGGAAATTGTTAGTTTGCCATTCGCTATTTTCACATTATATTTATAGCCATTCGGTCTGTTTTGAGGACTTGAATCCGCAATATCAAACCAACTGCCTCCATCAGCACTTGCAGCAGCCACATTAACCGGAACATAAGTATGACCGTTTTTAAATGCATTACTAGACAAGCTTACCAATGTGTCTGTGTTGTCAGTAGATACATCTTTTGCATAAACGGGCGCGTAGTAAGGTTGGTATTCTTTTTGCCAGACGGGCTGATATTTTTTTTGCCATACAGGTTGATATGTTATTTTTTCATGTTGTTTTGTTACGTCAACATTTACGTTTAGCGAACCGACAGCAGGCTGTACTACAGGCAATTTACCGGCTGTATGGCTCAGGTTGAACTGTGTTGCACCTTTTTTAGGAGCTTCTTGCGGGAAATATTCTGCGCTTAGAAGTTTCCAGCCATAATCGGTAACAACACCAAAGTGTTGGTTACTTTTGTAAGATTGAACGTTTTTAAATTCTACTATTTTGCCGTTTTCGTCAACGAAATTGATGTTCGCGTAACCGCCGAGCTTATCAGGGTTAATAAAGTGCCAGAAAATGCCCACGCCGTCAGCTGTGTAGCCTTTAACAAAGTCAGTTTCTCCCTTTTTCTCACTAAGGTCAAAGGTTTCGCCCTGTCTGTAACTTAACCAGTCAATAGGCGCTTGATCGGCTTGATGTAGTGGGTAAGACGCTGGGTTTTCACCTATCGGATCAGATTGATTGCCGTTGTTGCCAGTACTCTTGGCGCTCGCGTTTATGGTTACATACGGAATCATTACTATTAAAACAAGCAAAAACAATAAAATCTTTTTAGTTATTTTCATGTATTCTTTTACCTCCACTATAAAAGAAAATTGATTTTATATTCCCCGAATTTCTGAAGTCAGGTCTCTTCGTTTTCAGCCTCATTGCTATCGTGCAACGTGGTTAAACGCTCAATTTCTTATGGAGTTGAGTTCTTCGTTTTCAGCCTCATTGTTGTCGTACAACGTGGTTAAACGTGAAATCATGCGAGTTTTATTCTAGTATCACCTCGTTTCTATGATTCCCCCAAATTTGAAGCAGTCTTTATTAATTAATTTTTAAAATAAATCCCATCTTAATTTAATAAATTCAAATTTATAAACATACTTCCGATAAGGGGCTGATTGGTAATCGTCAAGATGAGTTTTGCTTTATAATTTTAAAAATTAATTAAATCCTTATTCGTTTTTGGACACAAAAAGAAAAGTCACGGGAAGAATATTCACTGAAGAGGATGAGAAAATTGACAAAAAGTGTAGAAATAACAACCCTTCCAAAGCCTCAGAACATAGTCACATTAATTTAAAATATGGTACGCGATAATTAGCCACTTACAATAAATATTTCTATTCTCAGTAAATTATTACACGATTTATTAAATCACAAGCATACTATGGAATCTGCAATTATTTCAATATTCAGTTTTTCGTAGGAACACCACGCTTTTTATCGTTACCAGACGCCGAACTAGAGACCAAAAGGATGTCCGAAGCGCAAACCCCATTCTTCAGCATGCGAAAGTATGGTGGTCAAGAATCGGAGGTTACCAACCTCCTTTCAAGCCCCAACCAGCCACTTACATATTTCTACTAGTAGGGAGCAAAATCCATGTTCGACACTCGATTGATCTGACAAAACTATATAATACGAAGTCCTGTTAGCAAAGCAACTTCATTACCAATCTGGTCCATCATTTTGATCTGCCACTTTCAGATTAAATGAATTGGGATCTAGATTATTACTTTCAACTGCCCTATAGAAAATGGATTTTACCTCTTCTCGTTCTGATTCTGTAGCATCTTTATTTGCTAAAATATATTTCACCCTAATATCATCTTTTGAATAAACTGCTAGTAACATACGAAAAACATAGCCTTTCTCAGTTAATTTATTGCTTACATTTTCAAAAAGGCCATCTTCTTGATAAAGTTGAGATTGAATATCCTCTACTTCTTTTAATTTCTTTTCATTTTCAATTTTTATTTCAGTATTTTTTGAAGGGGGTTGTTCAGCTATCTTTCCTTTTGTTGAGGAATTATCGAGAAGTACAAAGGTTACAACGAATAAAATGACTACGGTTCCAATTATAGTGATTTTACCCTTTTTTATAATGAGCATCACTTCCTTTTACATTAAACATATGACCATGTAAAAGGTTTAAACACTTACTCAGATTAATATCCCGAATTTTCGTAATACAAGATTGTTAAATAAATGAAGTGATACTATTTATTATTCATCTAATCAAGTTGATAAAAAACGACCAACATTAGTAAAAAAAGATGGGATCTCTGTGAAATCCTCCGTTAGCAGCAAAAGGATACATCGCCTTTTTAAATTCATTTGAGGTCTCCTTTAAGGATTGAGTACATATATAAATCATCAAATTTGCCACAAGTATATTCATAATGCCTCAATAAACCTTCTCTTTTAAACCCCTGATTTTCTACTAATTTTTGTGATGATAAATTCGCAGGTTCGATGAGAGCCTCAATTCGTTCCATTTCAAGGTATTTATAGCCATATTTAATAACAGCTTCTAAAGCTTCGCCAGCTATTCCTTGACCCCAATATTCTTTATTTAATTCAAACCCTATTTCAGCCCGGTAATGGTTAGGGCGCATATTGAGAAAGCCACAACTACCTATTACAACATCAATATTTTTCTGTGTAATCCCCCACCTTATACCTGTACCTTCTTCCAGTATAGATTTATACCATCTTATTTCGCTCATGACGTCATTTGGGGATTTGTATGGTTCTAACCCCATGTATTTAACAACTTCTTTATCTGATAGGTATTTAAACATATCGTTTGCATCCTTTGATGTTACTTCTCTTAATATTAACCTTTCTGTTTCTATGATCGGAAATTTACTCATCATACCTTCTCCCTCTATAATATTGGTTATATTATTTTCTAAAATTTGAATATCTCACATTCATTACATAGTAGCCGACGAAACTTCACCCTTATCCAACTGACTTCTTCGTTAGTTAGCCTCAATGATCCTCAAGTAAAACCTCAATAGTTTAAGTCATGATTCACTAACTTAGACTAACTTTTTCTCTAAAACTTCTTACTCATCAGAGGTAAGCAAATATATTTAGCTATATTTAAAGATACTGACGAAATAGTTTTCTTCAGGAAAATCACCTATATATTCTAAACCATTCCTTGAATAAAACTGTTTTAACTTTTCATTTCCAGCCCAACAATCTAAATACAGGGTTTTATCTAATCCATTTGCAAAAACACAAGCAAATTTTGTTATAGCAGAACCAATGTTTTTTCCTTGAAACTTGGATAAAATGGCAATTTGAGATAAATACTTACCTTTATCATCAAGGGAAAATTCATTTATATTTTCTATATCATTTATACAAAACGTTCCTATTATTTCTTCTGCTACAATTAAAATGTACAAAAAGTTATTCTTTATCTGGTTTTTAATTTTAATATTATCCCAAGGGTATTCCCATTGGTGGATTCCTTTTTGTTGTAAATTTAATGTAACCTCATTCAATATATACAACACTTGCGATAAGTCATCGATTTTGCCTAATCTTATTTCCACTATTTAAATCTCCGTTAGTTTATTTACGCCTTGCGAGTTAAAGGTTTTTCTGGTCGGTTAGCGCAATATTTGCAATTAGAGTCACTACATGTTGATTCAGTCCAACTATCACATTTAGGGCAAAAATAAGCATCAAAATCATCATAATATACTAAATTAAACTTGCAATTAGAACAATATTTATCTTGTTGAATTTCACCATAAAATTCAAAGTCGTTTATTATCACTTTTCCATACTTTTCTACTATTTTCATAAATATACTCCTTTAAAATATTCAACCCACATCTATGTATTAAATAACCATATTAACATACATTTCCTATTTATTTTAAATATATTGAGCTTGAACGAACAAATTAGTTGGTAAAGTAAACAGAGTCATCTTAGTAAAAAAGGATAGAAAGTGCGATTCAAGCTCTTCTATCCTTCTTTTAAAATTAGTTGTTGTGTTGTTCGTTAAGTACCTCAAACCTTTAGGATATCAAACATTTTTCACATCTTTAATATTGGAATTTCTTTAATAAGCTTTGAAGCTCGTCTGCCTGTTGTGCCATCTCTTTAGCTGAGGAAGCCATATTATCTATGAAAGTTAATTGCTCCTTCGCAGTTAACGTAACGTGCTCCGTGCCTTCGGTTGCCTTGCTTGCAATGCGTGCCATCACTTCTGTTGAGGCTGTAACTTCTTCAACACTTGCGGACATTTGCTCCGTTACAGCGGAGATGTCATGCAATTGGGTACTAACACCTTTAATCGACTGCATGATTTTATGGAAGGCTAGTTTTGTATCATCGACAACATCCATACCTGCTGCAGCTTCTTTCGAATTACTAGAAATAGCCGTAATAACATTGGCCGTATCACTTTGTATGGAATGAATAAGTGATGCTATTTGATCAGCTGATTCTTTTGATTGTTCTGCTAATTTACGAACCTCATCTGCAACGACAGCAAAGCCTTTTCCTTGCTCACCCGCACGAGCCGCTTCAATGGCTGCATTTAAGGCAAGTAAATTGGTTTGATCAGCGATGCTTGTAATGACATCTACGATATTGCCAATTTGCTGTGACTGATCACCTAATATTCGAACCTGCTCCTCTACATGTTCAGATGATTGGTTAATAATTGTCATTTGATTCAATACTCGATTCAACGAGTTATTTCCTTGTGTAGCCTCATCACTCATTAAATCTGCAGCATCTGAAACCGTTGAAGCAGTTTCAGCAACTTGTTGGATGCCAATCGCCATTTCTTGCATGGCCGTTAAGCTATCACTCGTGCTATGTAACGTTGTTTTTGAACCATCCGCTAGCTCTTGTAAAGTGGATGTTAGTTTTCTCGTCATATCTGCCGTTTGCTGCGATTTAGTCGTTAATCCATCTGAGGATACATCAACTTGTTTAGAGGATTGAGCTATTTGTTGCATTAATACTTTTAAGCTTGTCAGCATTTTATTAAAAGATTGTGCAAGCTCACCTGCTTCATCCTTGGAATTAATTTGCAGCTGTTTTGTTAAATCTCCTTCTCCATCCGCGATGTCTCGTAGTTGATTATTGATTTCACGAAGTGGCTTCACAAATGCTCTTGTGAAAAAGACACTACCTAATACTGCAATAACAGCTCCGATGAACAATACAATAAGAAGCTTACCGATAAATGCCAAAATAATAGCATTCACGCCGTCGATCGTTTCACCGACAAACCACATGCCAATGATGTCTCCATTTGGATCTTTAATCGGTGCATAGAGTGTTAAATATTTCGTGCCTACTACATCTGCTTCACCTATGAAGGTTTCCCCTTTTTTCATTACTTTTTCAACGACATTTGGATCAGCATCTTTACCAACTAAACGTTCCCCATTTAGCTTTAGATTGGTGATAAGTCCTTTTGAGCCTTGGAAAATAGTTACGCCACCGTCGATGCTTTCTCCTACTTCATCGACAAAAGCATCCTGATCAACTATTTTTGTATCCCCTTTGTAAAGTTCCCCATCTTTTATAGTCCAATCTCCCTGAAATCTTTCATCAAGAAGCTTATAGCCGACCTTCGAAATATGGGTTACACTCTGCTCAAAATTGCTAAGCATAATTTGCTTCACTTGTATATGGGATACAAAACCAATCATGACGCTTAAAAATAGGATGACTCCCACTAAAAGTAAATTAAATTTTGTACTAATTTTAAAAGTGCGCAAAGATTCATCAATCCTTTCTCATATTTATTAGGAATATTATGTATAAAAAGTAAGCCAAGTTTATTAAACATGATTCTATAAATAGTTTCAATACATTATCAATAAATTAACATTTTTAATCAATATAGGTTGCTCTAGTTCGGAGTTGGAAATAATATATATTCATTTTGTTGGGTTAATTTCCATAGCATTACTTTTGAAAAGTTGTCAACTTTCAGTGCAAAACTACATCCCTTCATTTATTAGGGGTAGTTTGAAATTTATGTTAATATATCTAAAAAAGGGGTGAGAGACTATGAAACTTGTTTTAATATTTGGTCCTCAAGCAGTAGGGAAAATGACTATTGGACAGGAATTAGCTAAAGTAACAGATTTGAAACTTTTTCATAATCATATGACGATCGATTTAGTTGGTCATTTTTTTGGTTATGGTACGACTGAAGGAAAACGATTAGTGAATTTGTTTCGTCAGGAAATATTTGAAGAGGTATAAAAGAAATTTGTATGGTTTAATTTTCACTTATGTCTGGGCTTTTAAAATGCAAGAGGATTGGGACTATGGGACGATCTCACCAAGCTTTTTGAATCCAGAGGAGGGACTGTCTACTTAGCTTGAAGCTGATGTAGTAGAAAGACTGGACCGAAATAAAAGTGCTAATCGACTTGAGCATAAACCTTCAAAAAGAAATATTGATTGGTCTGAACAAGACTTGAAAAGCTCATTGGAAAAGTACAGATTAAATTCCTTAGATGGAGAAATAAATTATGCAAACTATCTCAAGATTAACAACACAAACGTAAGTGCCGAAGAAGTTGCTTTGAGTATTAAGGAAGAATTTCATTTATAGAATTGAAAAACGCCTGGGTTCCCAAGCGTTTTTTCGGTTTTAAAACTACAGACCACTTCTAATATTATTTTAATCAACTGTTAATCCGTTAATAAAACAATATACTATTTCTTCTTCCAACTGACTTAAAGGACGATTTAGTTGAGAAGATAGTTCATCCACTAAATTCAAGTGGTTACTTTGATGTTTTTGCGTTAAATCACAAATTAACTTCAATAACATTATATAGCCTATAAAATCCTCTTTGTTTAATGGGGGTTCATGTGAAATTACATAGATTTCAGCATCGAACATTTCAATGATTTCTAAGAGACGTCTAACATTATCAATTTTATATTGTGGTTGTTGTGTGTATATACTCGGATACAAACAATCGCCTAAGAAAAGTACCTTTTCTTCCTCTACAAAAATGATGGATGAGTCATCAGAATGATCTCCACCTACATGTTTGACTTCACACCGAATACCACCTAAATCAATCTCATATTTATCTTTAAAAGTTGTATTAGGTAAAGTGATGGTGATATTTCTGTCTTCGCCAAATTCTTTTTTTATCATGTCGGAGCAAAACTGATTCTCTAGTCCTTTTTCAACACGATTATCTAAAGCTTCATTTGACCAATCATATTCCGCCATTTTTTCAAGATGCATTTTTGTGTTTTCATGTGCTATCGTAAATAGATTCATCTGATTTGTTCCAAAACTATGATCCCAATGCCAATGTGTTAATACTACAGATTGATAATTAGCCATTTGAATTTGATTTAGTTCACCAAGAAATAACTTAGCGTGTTTATCAGAATTTCCTGCATCTACAATTAATGTTTCGTCATCCCCACAAATGGCAGACAGTATTGGTCGATCTGTTCCAGGATCATGCGGTAAATAATATATACGATTTGTTAGTTGTTTCAAATTTTTATCCATCATCTTAACCCCCATTGTGTTTTAAGTCCCGACAATCTTATTTAAAGTATCAAGAACATTTTCTAACTCTGTTAAGGTAACTTTCGAATAATATTTTTCCACAAGAATGGCGTCAATTTTATTTAGAAGCTGATGAAACTCTTGACCTCTATCCCCAAGATAAATGAAAGTCTCTCTACGGTTTATTGAATTCTCTTGACGATCGATCATTTTTATTTCTTCTAGCTTTGAAATTACTTGACTAACCGCACTTTTTGAAATACCAAAATGATGTGCAATATCATTCGCGATTACTGGCTCATTGCGAATGATATAAAACATTATAATTTCTTGTTGAGGAGTTAAGTGAAAGTTCTCTAATTCCTCAACTTCTTTGGTTTCTTGTAAAACTAACAATTTGAACTGCTCAAACTTTTGATTGATGTTGTCTATAATTGTTAAATAATCGTGCACAGATTTATCAACCCCTATCTCACTTTAGTTAAGTTAAGTTTATTTAACTATCATTCGTTTGTCAATTATTGTAAGAGCTTATTAAAGATGGGCACTATTATTTTCCATTATATCAAAAGCTCATCAATCGCTTGAACAGCCAGTTCCAACGCTTTAATTCTTCTTTCTAAAAGCGTTCTTTGGGGACTACCAACTTTTGACTTCATATAGATGTTCTCAATAGATGGTAATAAACCAGCAAGAACATTACGGGCTTCTGCTAAATCTTCCTGGGTATAATATTGGGAGCTTTGATTCCAAACGTTTTCTAGCGATGCTAAGCCAATGACAACAGCTTTGAGGCGTTTCTTTACTAAGGTAGTATTTGCGCCTTTCTGGGTCATCTGGGACAGGGCATTTTCGAGTTTACGGATTGTCGATTGTAAAGATTTTATTGATTCCAATTTTTCTATATTTGTAACGTTTTCCATAATAGTACTTACCTTTCTTCGTTTCAGGATACATGATAAGGTTTCTAGAACCTGATTTCACTCGCAATATTTTAACATATTTGCAAAGACAGCTTCTTCTATCTTTAAAGATATTTGTCCCTTCTCGAAATATTTATAGAACCCCCAAAAACGCCTGGAACTCCAAGCGTTTTTGTTATTTAGCATATATTTGCAATGCCTTTTTATCAATTTTCCCAACACTTGTTTTTGGCAATTCATCGATGACAATAATCTTTTTAGGAATTTTGTAACGACCTAAATTCTTGTTACAAATTTCGTTGATTTCCTCTAGTATCGTGTCATCCTGATCTGGACAAACGATAAAAGCCGCCACGATTTCTCCCCAATAATCATCTGCCACACCAATTACTGCGACCTCTTGCACTAGATGATGGCGCAAAATACATTGCTCTACTTCCTGTGGATACACGTTTTCTCCGCCTGAAATAATCATCTCTTTACTACGACCAACAATATAAAAGTCACCATCGTCATCCATCATGGCTAAGTCGCCTGTTTTTAACCACCCGTTATGAATGATTTTTTCCGTCTCCTGCTGATTATTCCAGTAAAACCGAAACATATGCTTTCCTCTGACCAATAGCTCTCCCACTTCGTTTGGCCCACAACTTTGTCCAGCACTATCGATAATTTTGGCTTCATTAAATTGCATGGTCTTCCCTACCGCACCCTTTTTCACATAAGCAGCCTCTCGTGAAATATAAAAATTATTGGGTCCCGCCTCTGTTAACCCATAGCCCTCTTTAAAAAATAGCCCCTTTTTAATAAATGCGTCATAAATTGGATATGGGCATGGCGCCCCCCCTGATAAAAATACGTTCATGGATGGGAAGTTACTTTTCTTAAAGTATTCTGTCGCAATCATCGCTTGGTACATTGTCGGAACAAAAAGCGAAATCGTCGTTTTATACTGATTAATTGCCTTAAGCGCGTTTTCTGCCTCAAACTTATCTCCAATCACAACTGTACCGCCAGCCATTAACAGCGGTATACATAAGGCATTCAAACCGCCTGTATGAAACAACGGCATATAATTTAACGTACAATCACGATCACTCAAGCCCCAGCTAATAATGGTATTAATGGCGTTCCAGTTCACAGAATTAAAGGATAGTACAACGCCCTTTGCCTTGCCTGTTGTGCCCCCTGTGTAAATCATTAGCCACGGATCATTAAGGTCTACTTCTCGAATGCTAAGTACAGCCTTTTCACTAGCTAAACGCAGAGAATGCATGTTTTCTAAAGAAACAGGGCAATTCATTTCTTCATCGTAAAGCAGTAAAGAAGGCGTAGCATCCGTTAAAATCTCCTCTAATTCCTTCTGACTCATACGCCAATTTAATGGCACGTAGATCAGTCCTCTTAGTCCACAGGCAAATAAGATCGAAAAAAGCTGGATGCGATTTTTCGCGAATACAGCCACTCGACTACCTACCTGCAAATTTTGGCATTCAAAAAAATGACTCCATTTGGTGATTTCCTCTGTTAATTGCTGATAAGTCCACTGCTCCTTTGTTTCTAGGTTCACCAATGCGATACGTTTGGGCGTTAACGATGCACGTTTTAAAATCCAGGATTGCTCTACAAACATCTTGAAAGCCCCCTTATTACATCATAATTGCTCCATCCACATGAAGCGTGTGACCGTGGACATAGGAAGCCTCATCAGATGCTAAAAATAAATAGGCATTGGCAATATCTCTCGGTGTTCCTAATCTTTGCAGTGGCACGATGGAGCGCATTTGTGCCAGAATATTTTCTGGCATTTTTTTCACCATGTCTGTTTCAGTAAAGCCAGGTGCCACCGCATTAACGTTAATTCCCTTGCGCCCCAATTCCTTCGCCCAAGTTTTTGTCATACCGACAATGGCCGCCTTTGTGGCAGCGTAATTCGTTTGACCAACATTCCCATATACCCCACTAACAGAAGATGTATTAATAATTTTGCCACCACCGGCAGCAATCATATGTGGAATAACCTCTTGCGTACAATTGAAAACGCCAGTCAAATTCACATCAAGTACTTGGTGAAACTGATTTTCTGTCATTTTTGTTAGCATCGCATCACGTGTGATTCCTGCATTGTTCACTAAAATATCGACACGGCCCTTTTGCTCTATAACTGTTGCCACTAGGTTTTTGACGCTCTCTCGATCTGCAACGTCTACTTGCACAAATAATGCTTGATCCCCTAAATGCTCGGCAGCTGACATACCAGCATCCTCATTAAAATCTGCAACGACAATGAAGGCGCCCTCTTCAATAAATCGTTCGGCTGCAGCATAGCCAATCCCGTTCGCAGCTCCTGTAATAATGGCAACTTTATTGTTTAAACGCATAGTTTTTTCCTCCTGTTTCTAAAAAAGCTTCAATTTCTAGAGTCAGCTGTAGTAAGTCATCAATTAACGGAGAGTGACCACAGTCTTTTAAGCTGACAAATTGTGCATTTGCACCTAAATCAAGCAATGTTTCGTCATTCATTCCTTCTGTTATGACAAAATCGCGATCACCTCTTAACACTAAAACCGGAATGGTGATCTGTTGTACCTCATGAGAACCTTTTGCGACCTCATGATCAACAGCACTTATATTAAAGACATTTAATGCATGATAAACTTCAGCTAAATTTCGTTGCGTCAGCATATCCTCCACATATGTCTGATAGTGTTCCGGGCTAGGCTGTTTATGTGTATAAATAAGTGCGTTCCAGAGGGACTGTAAGCCCTGTACATTTTTCGAATCATAGAAGCCTTGTACTAATTTTGTTTTAGATGTATCGACGAGTACTTCCTCATAGGTAAAAGCCCTTTTGAATGCTGATTGATTGCCAGTACCTAAATCCGTGTAAAATGGAAAACCCCTTGTAGATGCCGAGGCTAGTAAAATAAGTTGCTGACAATAGCCTGGATACTGAGCAACAAATTGCATACATACCGCTCCGCCCGTTGACCAGCCAATCATGTCAAAATGTTGCAATTGAATGGCATCCACAAAAAGCTTCACATCATCACTAAAATCTTTAATCGTGGAAATTGGCTGATGATAAGATGAACCACCAAAGCCCCGTAAATCCATGGCGTAAATTGTATATTTTTCATCCAACTCGTCGATTAGTACGTCCCAATGCTTGGAGGAAGTCATATTGCCATGAATCAGTAATAAAACACGTTCTCCCCCTTGGCGTTCACGGTAGGCAATTGTTTCTCCATTTGATAGCTGAACCGTTTTTAACATCGAAATCCCCCTTATCCCCATCGAATCGTAATAGCTCCCCAAACATAGCCAATACCTGCACTGACAAGTGTAACGATGTCGCCATCATGAATACGGCCTTCCTCTAATGCCAGCTGTAACGATACTATTTGATCAATCTGTCCGATATGACCATAATTTTGTAAGTATATGGACTGCTCCTGCTCTAAGCCGAGTTCAGATAAAATATAATCATGGGCAGATTTTTTCATGTGAAGCATTGCTAAATAGCTAATATCCCCCTCATGTAATCCACTTTTCGCCAGGGATGTTCGAATTACCTTCAAGAAATTGCTTAAAGATTTTTGCTCTAAGCGGTCCTTCATACCCATTGGGTCAATCACATCGAGCTGATACAAATTATTTTCTAAATCAGCTGACGTCAAAGGTTTTTTTGTACCACCGACAGGCACGACTACATCCTCTGAGAACGAGCCATCCGTCATAATATCCGCCTCTAATAAATGATTTTTGTCATAGTCTTTCTGTAAAAGAATAGCACCGCCACCAGCGGCTAAATTGTACATAAAGCGTGTTCGAGGATTACTGTAATCGATAAAATCCACATTTCGATAGCCACCAGCTAGAAGTACGGTATGAACAGATTCATCCGAGGCCATTAAACTTTTCGCTAGCTTTAGTGCCATAATGGTCGTGCCGCATCTTAATTGCACATCGAATGCCCAAGCATTCACAGCTCCAAGCTCCTCCTGCATTTTTATCGAGGCCGTCCACAATGGATATTCCTTATGCTCCTCTCCCATATAAATCACAATATCAATGTCCTTTGGGTCGACATTAGATTTGCGTAGAGCGTCCTGTGCTGCCCATATCCCCATTTGAACCGTATGATCGTGCTCACCAGGAATAGGCTTTTCATAAATACCCATTTTTTGTCGAATAATATCCTCTGGAATATTGGAAAGCGCCGCGATCTCTTTAGATGTCATTTTCGTGTTCGGAATATAGAGTCCTGTACTTACAATGCCAACAGTCATTCAAATCGCTCCTTTTCCTGTGACAAGGCCACCGCTGATTGATCTTTTTCCTTATGCTTCCATCGCCATTTCCAGAACAGCATGCGCAATGAGCCAATAATTCCTTTTGGGAAAAAGATAACCGCTAAAATATAAAGAATCCCAAAGAAAATAATCCACCGTTCAAAAATTGGATAATCACGCGCAAGCCCCGAAAGCGCATGCTGTGCATATTCAATAACAGCCGACCCTAATAATGGGCCTACTAATGTGCCGACACCGCCAATAATCGTCATTAATAATGCATCTAACGTAATATCCATCGTCATTACACTCGTATTGACAAATCGCAAAGAGATAGCATATAAGGAGCCCGCTAAGCTGGCAACGGTACCGGCGACAATTGAAGCAATCACTTTATAGTACAAAGTGTTGTATCCTAATGATTTTGTTCGTTGTTCATTTTCCCGAACAGCAATTAAAATTCGACCAGTTGGCGAGTTCACAAAGCGATACAGCGCCATAAAAATAATGACTAAGCATGTTAGCACGAAGAAATAAAACGTCATTCGATCTCTAAATATTTCGGGTGCTCTAAACGTAAAACCATCATTTCCGTATGTGACTGAACGCCATTTTTCCGCCACTACTAAAAATAGTCCCGAAAAAGATAACGTCAACATCGCAAAGAAATGGCTTTTTAATCGAAGTGTCAGCAATCCTACTACGAAGCTAATAATGCCAGCTAGCAATATGCCAACGACTATAGATAGTAAAAATGTCGACAGTGTTGGCTCCATTTGTTTCAACATAACAGCCGTTGTGTAAGCACCTAAACCAAAAAACATAGCATGCCCAAACGACACAATACCTGTATAGCCAAGAAGAATGTCATAGCTCATCGCTAAAATACCGAAAATAAAAATTTGTGTTAATAAAATTATGAGCGTTCTTGAATCATTGACGAAAGGGAGAAGCACTAAAATGGCTAACATGAGGAAAAAGCTTAGATGGCGTAATGAAAGCTTGATTTTCATGTTGATCTCTCCTTTCTCATAGCAAATAAACCTTGTGGGCGGAAAATTAACACGATGGCCATTAAAATCATATTGACCGCAAGCGATAACACCGGCACATAATAAGCCATAAAGCTTCCTGCTAAGCCGACTAATATAGCTGCCAGAAGCGAGCCCGAAAAACTGCCCATGCCACCGATTACGACCACGATAAAGCCTAAAATCGCATACTCCATGCCCATTTCCGCATAGATGACACCTGAATACGGAGCCATTAACATCCCACTAAGTGCAGCTAGTGCCGCGCCAACCATAAAAACATATAAAAATACACGCTTTATATGAATGCCAAGTGCCTGTGCCATTTCTTTATCCTGTACACCTGCTCGAACGATGAGTCCAACCTTCGTCATCTTAAGCATGTATTGGAAAATACCGAAAATGATAAAACCTACTATAATAATAAACAAGCGATATTTAATAATAATAACGTCACCTATTTCCCAGCTACCTGCTAAATAACTAGGCGTTTTCACCGCCACCCCATTTGGACCAAAAACTACTTTAATCAACTCCTGCAGCACAAGCATTAGCCCTAAAGTAATTAAAATTTGCTGAATATGATTGCCATAAACAGGTGTTATAATTAATTTTTCTGTCATAAGCCCTAGTAAAGCTCCTGTTACGATGGCACCTACAATGCCAATGACAAAGCTCTCTGTGAACATATACGTAAAAATCCCAGCATAAGCCCCCCAAACAAATAAACCACCATGTGCAAAGTTCAAAACATCCATTAATCCAAAAATTAGCGTTAGTCCAGCCGCCAGTAAAAAAATTAGCATACCAGTTGCAAGGCCATTAATGACTAAATTGACGATTAGCTCCAATAAAGTACACCACCTTTATCCGATTCCAAGATATTTTCTTTTCAGTTCTTCATGATGGATCAAATCTTTCATTTCGCCCGCGTGAACGGTTCTACCATCATCAATCAATGTATACGTATCGCCAATGCGACTCGCCATCATAAAGTTTTGCTCAACAAGTACGATGGACGTTTGCTTTTTCATTTCAACAATGGCCTCCATAACTTTCTCTACCACTATGGGCGCGAGTCCTTTAGAAGGCTCATCAATCAACATTAACTTACTATCGTTAATAAACGCCCGGGCCATAGACAGCATTTGTTTTTGACCACCGGAAAGATGGCCACCAGCCTTCTTCCAAAATTTCTTTAAATCAGGAAATAGCTCCAGCACATAATTTTGTCTCTCTAACGTAGCTGTATCTTCTTTTCGCATGGCCACTTTCATATTTTCCTCTACCGTTAAATCTGCAAAAATCCCTTGGTTTTCCGGTACGTAGCCTATTCCTAATTTTGCAACTTTAAAAGTTGGGTTTTTCTTAATAGATTGTGAGCGAAATTCTACGTCTCCCTTCGAAGCAGGCGTTAACCCCATAATCGTTTTTAAAGTAGTCGTTTTCCCTGCCCCATTTCTGCCAAGTAGTACGCTGACCTGCCCCTCCATCGCCTCAAAGTTGACTCCCTGCAAAATATGATATTGCCCGATATATGTGTGGACATCATTTAATTTCAGTAAGGTGTTCATCGTACAAACCTCCTAAATATGCATTTTGTACGGTTTCATTTTGCATAATATCCTCTGGTGTTCCATCCGCAAGAAGCTGACCATTAAATAGCACCATAATTGAGTCCGACAAATCGATAATCATATCCATCTTGTGCTCAATCAGTAGAATCGTTTTATTGCCTTGCTTTTTAATCGTGCGAATCACCTCTAAAATCGTTGGTACCTCCTCTAAAGACATCCCTGCCGTTGGTTCATCTAGTAAAAGAATTTCCGTATCCAGTGCTAACAACATCGCAATCTCAAGCTTTCTCTTTTCCCCGTGCGAAAGCATTGTCGTGAGGGCATCCCTTTTATTGTCAAGCAACACTAGCGATAATAGCTCCTCCGCTTTTTCAGTAATTGCCTGATAGCTTTTATAATGGCGAAATATTTGATAACGTATTTTTTCCTTCGATTGCACAGCCAAACGGACATTTTCTAAAACTGTCAGGTTCGGAAAAACATTCGTAATTTGAAAAGATCGCCCTAGCCCCATGCGTGTTCTTTCGATTGCTGATTTTTGCGCAAGTGATTGCCCCTTAAAATAGACATCCCCGGCAGTCGGCTTTAACTCTCCACTAATCAAATTAAAGAAGGTTGTTTTCCCAGCTCCATTTGGTCCTATAATTGATTTCAAATGTTTTTCTGGCATAGTAAAATTCACATGGTCGACAGCTGTGTGTCCGCCAAAACGAATAGTTAAGTTTTCTGTTCTTAAAATTGGTTCCATCGTATTCTCCTTTCTAGTCCTTCTATCTCTCTTCATCCATTCTCAAGTGAAAGTAGATGAAGAGAGACAGAATCATAAAAATTTATCTGTCTCTTATTTCACTATTTCATAACCGGAGGGGCCGTTTCATCAGGGCTAAGCTCACGAATTAGCACTGGTACTGGATAATCCACACCCTCTTGTTTCTCTAAACGGATCGAATACATTGACTGTAATGCTTGATGATCTTCTTTTCGGAAAGTCATTTTTCCTTTTGGCGTTTCAAATGTCATCCCTTCCATAATGCCAATCAGTTTATCCGCATCTGTATCTCCATTTGATTTTTTCAAAGCATCTACAATTGAGATAGCAGCAGACATGCCTCCTGGTGTAAATAAATCCGGAACTTCATTGAATCGTTTTTTATGTTCCTCAACCAACCATTTATTTACATCATTTTGTGGCAACGTATGATAATAAACAGAGAATCCTTCCATGCCAATTAACGGATTCATAAATTTTAATGCAATAATATCTGGTGCACCTGTTGAAATTTTAATGCCTTTTTCTTGAATTTTTAGATCGGCAATTTGATTCCACGGTGAGTTTGCACCCGCCCATACAACAAATAAATAATCCGGTTTGGCATCAATTACTTTTTGCAAATTAGATGTAAAATCTGTTGCTGCCGGATCAGCATATTCCTCCAAAACAATTTCCGCGCCTAGCTTTTCCGCCGCTGTCTTAAAGGCTTTTACCCCGTCCCAGCCAAAAGAATAATCCGGTGCAAATGTTGCAATTTTAACACCTTTTCCTGCAATCGCTGCCGCCGCTGCATAAGCGTCCTGAGAAGAATTTCGGCCTGTACGGAAAATATATTTATTAAAATCAGTGCCCGTAATACTATCTGCCACCGCAGGCTCCACCACCATAATCTTTTGATACTCTTCCGCAAGTGGTAGCACAGCAAGCGTATCACCTGAGCTAGAAGATCCTACTAAAAAATCAACCTTGTCATCTTCTAATAACTTTGTCGCTTTTTGGACCGCAACCTCAGGCTTTGTTTCAGTATCTTCATAAACAATTTCTATTTTCTTCCCGTTAACCTCCATCGTCCCACCTGTCGCATAATCAATCCCTAAGTCAAAGCCACGCTGTGTTTGTTTCCCATACGACTCCAGAGCACCCGTCAAGGAAGCTAGCACCCCAATTTTAATAGTGCCCCCTTCCTCAGAAGACCCCTTCGTATCATCCCCTGAAGAACGATCCTTCGACTTATCCGAATTACAAGCCACCATCAACATCGTCATCATCAATAAAAGCACCATTAACCAATGCTTCTTCATCCCATTATCCCCCTTCATCATGAACTAAAAAGAAAGCGCTTTCGTTGCTAAGTTCACTATATAAAACTTCAGTTACAAATTAGTTACAAGATAGTTGGGTCAGTTTACTGAACCAACTATCTTTGTCGCGAAAGTGTAGCGTTAGCGCAACGACAGCGACAAAAGGTTTTAATGAGCTGCCCTATTTGGGCAGCTCATTTTTCTGCAGCGAAAGTGTAGCGAAGTGGAACGACAGCTGCAAGTTCTCTCTGTCGCGAAAGTACAGCGAAGCGCAACGACAGCGAGCTGCCTTTTCTCGTCAAGATGAGAGTTTATCGAGACAATTTTAAGATTTATCGAGAACTTTTGATTGTTTATCGACTAACTTTTTTAATTTATCACCTAACTTTTTTAATTTATCACCCAACTTTTTTAATTTATCGACCAACTTTATCAATTTATCGCCCAACTTTCGAAAAATATCGATATCTCCCTTCATGTGGAGAGCTACTTTTACAGAAACGGCAGTGGGAATTTTTTTTCGGCGATGAGAGGTTTATCGGAATAAATTTTTGTTTTATCGGAATGTTTCATCGATTTATCGGAACATTGTAGGGAGTTACTTTATCTGCAACGACAGTAACAAACCTCTTCAACAGTTTTATATAAATTTCATATTAATTCATAAGTAATAATATATTATCCATATTGAAATCTGGTTTTTATGAAGATAGCACTTTTAAAAGGGGGGACTAGAATGGAGTTTAGTAAACTTGGCAATAGCGGATTAACAATAAGCAAGATTGCATACGGAAACTGGATAAATCATGGGGGTAAAGTAGATGAGGATACTTGCTAAAGCAGCATTAGATGTCGGTATAACTACATTAGATACCGCTGATGTTTATTCAGAAACTAAGCTGCAGAAGTACTCGGCAGGTCTTTACAAGATATACGTCGGGAGAGCATTGAACTATGTACAAAGGTGTGCCATCCAACTGGGAATGGGCAAAACGATAAAGGTTTATCATATTCTAGAAAATTGTCATGTATCTTTACGTCGATTACAAACAGACTATAAAGATGTCTATTATGCACACAGATTTGATCCAACTACTCCTCTTGAAGAAACGATGTTAGCTTTCGCAGATCTTGTAAGACAAGGTAAAGTGCTTTATATCATTGCAAGCCAACCCCAGTATTCAATGTTGTTGGGAGTTATCGAAAGCGATGTTATACCAACCTGTCAACGTGAGGGACTTGGGCAAGTAGTATGGTCGCCTTTAGCACAAGGTGTACTCACAGGGAAATATCTTCCCCAAAAACCAGTACCAGCCCAGTCGCGTGCTAATTCTCCTGCTGGCAAACCATTCTTTAATAGACTTGCACAACGTTAGATGAACGATAATGTGCTCACAGCTGTTCAGAAGCTTAAACCCATCGCACAAGAGAGGGTTCGGGTGCAGCGAAATTATAAACTCCTTAAATTCCTTCTGCTATCGCTCCAGTCAGACATTTACCGTTGACAATTGCTACGTTTTTTCTTCTGCAGCTAGTTAGCTTTTGGGAGAGAAAATAAAAAAGGCAGCATATACTACCCTATTTAACTATCAATCCCTATAGTTGAATATTTCATTACAAATGATAAACCTATTTCTTTCTCTCCCTTATCGCCTGTATAATACCCCAAAATATAAACCGATATACAAAAGCTATGAGAAAAAACATATAAACAAATTCAAAAAGGGAAAAAGGATCATCAGAGATTAAATAGGAATTAATGAAAATCAAAATTAAAGATAATAATTCCATTGTAGAATTTTTAAATCCTCTTTCTTCATACAAATACTTGGCCCTTTTTAGATTGAAAACATCCTTTAATTCATCAGTAAAGAATCCCTTAACCAATCCCAATCCTATCAAATAAATTCCCATGGAAAGTTCATAAGATATATTCAAAACCCATGATACTAAACAATAAACTACAGTTAACAAAAATAAGTACACTTTTACTATTCCCCTTGTTTTTTGATAATTTAACATAATATTACTATTTTGCTTATTTTTTAGTAATTTAATAGTATCATATAAGGTACATCATAAATACAACTTTTAATGCTGATGCTTCCGTAATATTCATTACGCCAGTAATTCGGCCTTTGGATAACGAGGGGAAAGTCATTAAACAAAGGCTGGAGACTTTAAAAATTGATATAGATTCCAATGAGGAAAATACGAGATAAGAAATTAGACAAAAAGAATCCCTTGAATTTATTGAGTAGGTGAATTCTTCAACATATCAAGGGATTTCATTCTGTCAATATCAATCATTAAATTCCTGCACCCTATCCAACCATTCATGCATAAGGCTATTAAACAAACCTGCTTGTTCAATTTGCAAATTATGCCCTGCCTTATCTAAAATGGTGAAGGCTGCTCTTGGGAATTTATCTAAAATGGCAAAAGCGTCCTTATAGCCAACTATGGAATCCTGCTTGCCTAACAAAAATAAGGAAGGTTTAGCAAATGAAATCTCATCTACAGGAAATGAAAAACGATAGCTTTCTTGAATTTTTTCTAAAAATTCCACATCCGCATTTTTTATGCCTGCTAACACTTCATTTGTATATCGATGACAATTTTCTTCATCCAAAACAACTAAATGTGAGCTAAAATCTTCTAACTCTTGTTTCGTTAATGTCGATAAAAATTCTTTATCCGCCGACACAATACTTTGTGGTGGTACTGTTCGACTTTCTTTATCAGGAATAATTAACGGACAAATAAACGCAGCACCTAAAATTTGTTCATGATGCTCTCTCATGATCCCACGCACTAAATAGCCACCATAAGATTCACCTACCAATAAATAACGTTCATTTGGTATTAAGGAGTGAATTAGTTCTATTACGGCCTCAAGCATTTCATCTGAGTTATTGATCTTTTCGTAGTTTGAGGTCTTGCCCATCCCTGGAAGGTCTATATAAATTCGTTTCCAGCCCTCTATTTCTGCAAAAACAGGCTCCATACAGCCCTTCATTAGTTGATGGTCTGGCGAATATCCATGGAGCATAACGATAGGTGTTCCCGTTCCAATTATTTCATAGTAAATATTCGCCTTATTCACCGTACAAAATGGCATAGTAGTTCCCCCAAAATTATAAGATTAATTTACGTAAATGTTCAGCAAAAGTTATTGTAATTTTTTTCTTGTAGAAGTTAGTCTATCTACTAAAAATAACCAATCATATAATATACACTAACCCATTATTAAATCATAAACAACCATTGTTGATTCCATTGGTGTTGTATTTAGTTCTCTTTTTAATTGCTCGACACATTTTTCATACCATTTCAACGCTAGGGAGCGGTTTTGTAATTGATAATAACTATACATTAACAAGCGATAGCCTTCTTCCCATAATGCATCTTCACGAAGCATTTTTTCCGCATAAAAAATAGCTTGCTTATAATTTTGCTGCCGCGTTGCATTTTGCGCCAATCTTTCCAGTACTTCGATATACAATGACTGCAGTTTTTCACGATCCTGAATGAGCCAGTCTATCTGCTTTTTTTCAGCATAAAGAACATCGGCATAGCTCGTTTCTGCAAGATGTAACCATTCATTTGACAATTGTGGATCGAATTCCTCCATCCCTAAGTCATAAAAATAGAGAAAGCGTTCGACATCGATTTGCAGGAAATGAATATGCTGTAATTGATACATATTATTTTTTCGCTGAATGAAAAAGCTATCCTGACGCGCATTTCTATTTGGTTCAAGAACCTTTAATAACGTATTCAAGACAACTTTAAAATCTCGGTCTAGTGAATCAACATCCCGCTCAGGCCATAACGCCTGTGCTATTTCATCCTTAGGTGTAAACCGATGGCGATGACAATATAAATAGACGAAGAGCTCCTTTGATTTTTCACGCTTCCATTCCTTATCCTCAAGCTTCCGATGCTTTCTGATTAAGTCTAAACTTCCTAAAAAATTCACCTGCATTTCCTCATGCGGATAAACGATATTATCTTCCACTTGAAAAGTGTTTCGCATCTTCAAAATAGCGTCATTTTCCCCATCACATTTTCTACTAAATTGTAAAAGCTCATAAAAAATCATCCTATTAGGTGGACCAAGAATGGTCTTTCTTTGTAAAAAGTAATCATAGCCATTCGTGATGCATAACTGTGCAAACTGTTGAAAATAATGATTGAATGGTTGGGGTTTGTTTTCTTTGAAGGCAATGACGGATTGAAAGAATAGGACATGCATCTCACCATTTTGATCGCCACAGTCGCTAAATAGTCGCTTTGTCTTCCATAATAATTGTCGCGCTCGTTCAAATTCATGTTGAGAAATAGTAATTTTCACCTCAGCAATTAAAATGAGAGCAGTCATCCATGCGTCTTGGACTTGCTCCGTTTCTCGTAAGCCGAGCGCTACATATTTTTTAGCAGAGACAATATCTCCTTGCGCAAGTTTGACAATTGCTAGTCCCATGTACGGCTCGGCCTTTACGCGAGAAATATTGATGGTATTCATTAATGAAAGGGCCTTTTCATAAGCATGACAGGCTCCATGATAGTCTGGAAAATCTATTAATAAGTAAGCATGCGCTTTGCGAATATAGCCGACCGCCTCAATAAACACTGATTTTTCACGAAGACCTCTACGAATCCCTTGCTGAGCGGCATACCAAGCATCCTTCCCTAGCCCTAATAGTGCATAAACAAATGAGGCTAACAACTCACTCTCCCTATGAGTCGCTACAAGCTGTGGTGGTAATTCCAACCTTTGCGTCAACAATTCCTTTGCTTCTAATAATTGACCTGTTCTTAACAATACTCGAACATCGACATTGGCTCTTTGTAGTACTTCCTTCGTCAAAGCAACCTCTTCGGTAAAAATTTGAGCATCTTTCGCCTTCCCTAAATTCACTAAATTTTCAGCATATTGTCGTTGCAATTCGAGAAGTTCCTCTTCGTTTAACGGCGTATGATTTGCTAATTCTAATGCCTTTTTTAAATGCGGCTCTGCCAATGCCGGCTGGATTGTATCGAGATAAATATGTGATAAACCTGCCTGCGCTTTCGTCATAAAAAGATAATCATGCTTACTTTTTGCGATGTTTGCGCAATTTTCATAGGATTGCTTCGCTCTTTCATAATAAGCACGATAGCGGTGGCATTCCCCTTCAAAATAATACAGTTTGTAATAGTCTGATTTTTCATCAACTGTAAAACGATTTATTTTCTCTAATAACCACTCAAATTGCCCAGCACGGACTAGACTTTCAGCATAATTTTGTAATAGCTCACCACAAAAATTCTGATCATTCGTTTTAAATGCATGATGCAGGACAGCTTGAATATTGTTTTCTTTTACATAATACAATGCTGCTTGCTTATGCAATGCAATATACTGTGAAGGATTTTGTTGCCATTTTAGCTCTAAAAATCGACTGAACAATGCATGAAAACGATATAGACCATCCGTTGTGATCGGTTGAATAAACAAATGTCGTTGTACAAACAGTTTTAACGCCTCTGCCATTTCCGAACCATAAAATTGTGTGATAATCTCTTCTGAGAAAGTCGGGAAAATCGCCAGCTGTAATAATGCCTTTTGCTCAAATGGAGACATCTTCAGATAAACTTCCTCTGATAAATAGGTGAAAAGATCATTAGTAGAGATGCTTAGCCAATGAGCTAATGTCTCATTATTCCATTGCTCAGCTAATAAAGAAATACTAATTGCCCAGCCCTCTGTAATTTCCAAAACCTTAGCTATTTCATCTTCTGTTAAATGCACCGCTACATAATCCTCGAAAAAAACAGCGATTTCCTCTGAAGAAAATGTTAATTCTCTTTCTGAAATTAAGAGTAATTTTTTTTGTAGTTTTAATCTCCTCGTAATATCCCAATTCGGCAACGTTCTGGAAGCAATCATAAAATGAACATTCGGAGGTGAAAACTCTATTATTTTTTCCATCACATAATTAATATGAAATTCATGATCAACTAGATGGTAGTCGTCAATAACAATTAAAAGCGACCCTTCGATGTCACACAAACTATTGACAAACAGCTTAAACCAACGAGTTAGTTCCTCTATTTTCGGAAAACGGGATAGATAATTCCATGCATCAAAACCTTGACCAAAGCTCGGAACAATTCGTGTGATACTGAAAAATAAATGCCTTAAAAACGGTAATATATTATCATCTTCCTCCGACACACTATACCAAGAAAATTTACCCGATTGAGCATGTAGAAATTGTGTAAGGATTGTTGTTTTGCCGTAGCCAGCTCCACTATGAATAAGTGTGCAAGTATGATCTAGGCTTTTTTTTAATGTTCTCATTAATGAAGATCTACTAATACAGTGTTTGGACGGACTCGGTGGAATACATTTTGATTGAATAATAATGTCTGTAGTCATTTAAAATGTTAACCTCCCCATTAAACTGGTTATGTAGGTTACAAATTTACATTTAAAAATAAAAGAAAAGCGAAAACTCACGTATCGCAATTGTTGCTGAGACAAACCACGAGAGGAGTTTTCGCATTGTATTCCAAGTTTATCAAATTGATTTTACCGATACCATATTTTTTTCAGGTTTCTGATGATTAATATATGTTTCCCTGGCATTTTGTATTTGACACCTATTAAATGTATAATTAAGGAAATCAGAAAATTCATGTACAAATAATGAAAGGAGAATGTGTATGCTATTATTTTGGAGCTGTTCCTTCATTATCTCAATTTTTGCCTTCATTCTAGCAATCGTTAAGCTCTCGTGGATTTATATGCTAATAAGTACAATTACCTTTTTACCTATAGCTTATTATTTTTCGGGTGCAGTAAATGCTTTCCAATACATCGGACTAACACCCATTGTACTCCTAATATTAACCATAGTACTATGGTTGTTAAAAAAGAAGGCTCTAGTAAGGGCAAATGTTGATTGTTAACACATTGACGAATTTTTAGGCGTTAATTAAATTCTTGATGAGTAGTTAACTAGTTCTACTAAAGAAGGAGTTCTAGTATGGATATAAAAGTAACGGCAGAAGTATATAGGTTAGGAATTTTAATAGGTTTTTATACTGTTCAGGATATCATTAAATGGGCTGATAATGTTATTGAACGTCTTGATCATCCACCGTATGAAGTAATTGAAGTATCATTATCTTCCCAGAAAAAACCCATTGATGTCTGTTCGAAATTAAAATTGTTCAATGAAGGTTTAAATAATGATGACCTTCCTTCTAAAATATTACTCGGATTGCTGAATGATTATTTTCTTTCAACCAACAACGCTTCAGACGTTTTTTCAATGTTAACTCGATTAATTGACCATCTACAGTTAGAAGAAAGTAATGAGTGGATAGAGCGTGAAATGGTGTACTTGTCAGATGCTTTTTATTTAGCGGACCAACATATATATGGTGATTTGAAAGAAGTAGAAAACAATTTAAAGAATTTTTTATCTAAGTTCGAAGCTTATGCACAATATTAACCATGAATGACGATGTTCTATAAGAATTAACTTTCTTAAAATGAAAAATCCCGATTATCAACTTTATGATAATCGGGTAGTTTACTATTATAAAAGTTCTTTACGTAATTCAGCAGCTGATTTTGGTGATAACAGTCCAAACGGGATATCGAATACTGTTTTTGCACCTTTGTCTCCTGCTTGGTTTAAACGATGAGCTGCACGTGCAAAAGCTACTAGAACGCTAGACGTGAAGTTTGGATTACTTTCAAGCTTTAATGAGAATTCAAGAATTTGTTTTTCGTTAGCGCCGCTTTCTCCACTACGAATAACGAATCCACCATGTGGCATACCTGTGTGATTTGCTTTAAATTCCTCTTCAGAAATAAAGTTCACTGTTGTGTCATAATCATCAAAATAGTTAGGCATCGTCACGATTTCTTGTTCAACTTTTGCAGCATCCGCACCTTCTTCAAGTACAACCCAGCATTCACGTGCATGCTTTTCACGCGTTGTTAGTTCAGGATTTTCACCGTTGCGAACACGGTCTACAGCCTCTTTAATTGGCAATGTGTATTGTACAGCATTTTGAACGCCTTCGATGCGACGTATAGCATCTGAGTGACCTTGACTTAAACCGTCTCCCCAGAAAGTATAAGTTGTACCTACTGGTAGAACAGTCTCCCCGAGTATACGATTTAATGAAAACAAACCTGGATCCCAACCAACCGAGATAACGGATACTTTACCAGATTTTTGTGCTGCTGCATCTACAGCCTCAAAAAACTCAGGAATTTTCGCATGAGTATCAAAGCTATCAATTGTATTAAACCATTGTGCAAAGTGCGGTCCTTGCTCTGGTAAATCTGTTGCTGAGCCACCACATAAAATCATTACATCAATGTCATTTTGGAATTTTTCAGCATCTTCCACTAAATATACGCTTGCATTACTTGCAATGTTTACAGTTGAAGGATCGCGACGTGTGAACACCGCCACTAATTCCATATCTGGATTTTGAGAAATAGCATGCTCAACTCCGCGCCCTAAATTTCCATAACCAACAATACCTACTCGAATTGCACTCATTAAAAATTCCTCCTCACGATTACGTGACTTTGTGAAGTCCTTCACGTTAAATCTAATTACAATAATACGTTGTGTTAGGAAAATTCACAATAGTTTGAGTACGTGTTTTTCTCTCGAAATTATACAAGTTTTCTATGATTTCTATTCGCGTATGGCATGAATGCGTTTACATCTTTCGAATTTAATGACTAACCTTTAAGTTTTCGTTAAAGCCTTGTAAATCCAGACTTTTCCGACTGCATGTCTTGTACAATAAAACTATCGACAAAGGGGGCATGTTGAATGAAAGGTAATGGTTTTTCACCTAGCACAACATTGGTACAAGGAGACTTACTTGCTTGTCCATTTCAAAATGCACAAAAATCTGCAAAGGCTCATATTGAAACAAAGGCAAAACACAAAAAATCTCCACCTGACCAACACCAATGTATAGGAGTTATACCTTTTGGTGTTACAGAAGAAACCCTAGATACATCCATACAAAAACAAAGAATCAATGAGATTAACTTCTACCATAGAGGCAAAGAGATTGCACGCTGGTTGGTTAAAAAAAATGAATATAATAAGGTTAGGACTGACCAAACCTAAGATACATTTCCTTACTTCTTCAGCAAAGGGTCTCTAGTCATTTGCCCTTTTATTTTGCCACTATCTGTATGCAAAAAATTACTTTTAACTTGTTCTTCGCAATGTTTTAGGTTGGTGTAATTGAAAAGGAGTAAAAACGGAGAATTTAAATATATTATAAGAAATTGGAATTGTTAGGAGATAGTAGCTTACATCAATTATATCTCTGCATAATGGCGTCAGAGGCTTTGTGTCAACGTGATGTTAGTCATTCAGACGTGTGTTGTTGTTGCTGTCGCATAGATATTTCAGCGGATGTTTAACACCCGCTGAAAAATAACTTAAATCCAAATTCGTCTCATCTTCTATAGAGGGAAGAGACTTCTGCTTCGTATCAGTTCCGTCGCTCTGGCCAATCTTTCCGTCACTTCGATTGTTTTATCCGTCACTTTGACTCTTCGTTCCGTCGTTCTTGCTGCTGTATCCGTCGCTTCATGTCCGTTCCGTCGCTCTGGCCAATCTTTCCGTCACTTCTTTTATCCGTCACTTTGACTCTTCTTTCCGTCGTTCTGGGTGTTATATCCGTCGCTTCATGTCCGTTCCGTCGCTCTGGCCAATCTTTCCGTCACTTCGACTGTTTTATCCGTCGCTTTGACTCTTCTTTCCGTCGTTCTGGGTGTTGTATCCGTCGCTTCATGTCCGTTCCGTCGCTCTGGCCAATCTTTCCGTCACTTCGACTGTTTTATCCGTCACTTTGACTCTTCGCTCCGTCGTTCTTGCTGCTGTATCCGTCGCTTCATGTCCGTTCCGTCGCTCCGCCCAATCTTTCCGTCACTTCGACTGTTTTATCCGTCGCTTTGACTATTCTTTCCGTCGTTCTTGCAGCTGTATCCGTCGCTTTATGTCCGTTCCGTCGCTCCGCCCAATCTTTCCGTCACTTCGACTGTTTTATCCGTCGCTTTGACTCTTCTTTCCGTCGTTCTGGGTGTTGTATCCGTCGTAACTGACGTTGCAAGCTTTCTTCGGCATAACTTGTTTTTCAAATCTTTACTTTTTTTCTATTATCGATAATATTGGCTCTTCTTTATTTCTTTTACTGATACTCTTAGTTTCCAAAGCTCTTTAGCTAACTGAAATACTTCTTCATCTTCGCCATCTTCAATAGCTATTTTCCTTGCTTTAAATAGAGCATTCGCAGCCGGTGATAGATCGGGACAATCTACTACCCATTTTTTAAAATCTTCATGAAATGGCTCACTATCACTCCAAAGATAATCATGGTTTAAAAATGCCGCAGCCACTGTATTTTTATTCAGCTCTTGTTTATATCGGAAAAGTTCTTTCTCATCATTGCCTAATAATACTATTTGCTTTCCATCCATAAAAACAAGTGATATATCTTTCTTTTTAAAGTTCATTTCATCATTTCTAAGTTTAAAAATAATTTTCTCATCGTCTATTATCATTTCTAAACTTTCATGAAAAGACAAAAAAGTTAATGCAATTCCCGCAACCAAACCAAGGGCCATTGTAGCAAAACCTACCCATGCTCCATTATAAGATGCAATTAAATTTAAAGGTCCCTGAAAAGGTACCCACGGTAAAGTACTAGCCCATTTAGCAATACTCGGAAGAAACCACCCTAGCACTAAACCGATAAGTGGGAAACCAAGCCACATTATAACTTTATCGGTCTTCGAAAAATTTAGTATTGTATGATTATTACTCATTTAAGTCCACCCTTTTAAAATAATACACTTGTTATGGCATGTCTTTATTTTGCCATAGCATCAAATAATTAATTTCACTGTTTTTATTCATTTCATTTAAAACTTTTTTAGCAAACGCTAGTAAATAATACCATCTATAAAGGTTGACTGTCAAAAGAGCTACTACATCCTTTCCTCACTGTATCTCCTGTGCTAATTCGGAAAGACGCTTTTCATTAATAATGTGGTAGCCATTTTTTCTTTTCTCCAAAATTTTTTCTTCGCAAAACTGTGCAAGTACATATAATAAATGCCGATAGGAAACTCCTAAATATTCACAGATTTCAGTATGCTTTTCTTTATAGACTCCTTGATCTGACGAAAATTGAATAAATGCAGCAAGTCGATTTTCAAGTGGAAATGCTTGATTTTGAGTATATTTCGACGTCATTTTGAACGCCTTTTCCCCTAAAAACACACAAAGTTTACGTAAAAATAGTACATCCGTGAGTAACTTTTCTTTGCAAGATTGTGTAATCGAAAAACAAATCGTCTCGGTTACAGTCTGAATCCCCTTCGTATATCTTGCCTCATTAAGCAACTCAATTTCTCCCATAAAAAGTGGTGCCTTCAAGTAATCGATAAGCGAGACCTTGCCATTCTTATGTGTCATGTAAAGCTTCGCCTTTCCTTCGATCATGTAGTATAGCGTATCTGGAAATGACCCTTCTTGAAAAATCCATTCGCCTTTGTCAAACTTACATACTTCCAAAAATGGAGCTATATCAAATGAGAAAAAATCATCAATTGGATATTTATCGAGATAGTATGAACGTTCCTCAGCTGTCAGTATATGCATTTTTATTCTCTCCTCCAAAAAATGTGAGATATCTCACATTATTGTAACGATGAACATGTTATTATTCAACTTAGTTAAATTGGAGGTACGGAAAATTTATGAACAATCAACGATGGCTTTCTCAAAATTTCTTTGCATTTTTCTTTACATGGGGGATTTTCTTACCTTATTGGACTGGTTGGCTTGTAGATGCCAAACATCTTACAGTTTCAGAGGCTAGCGTCGTAATGGGCTGTGGTCTTTTAGCACGAGCAACATCAAATCTATTTTTCTTCCCGACGCTTGCAAAATATGTGAATAATAAAAGACTTACTAGCGTTCTGGCAATAGGTGCCCTAATCACAACTTTACTTTACATACCAAGCACGAGCTTTATCTCGCTTCTTATCGTTACCCTTTTATTTAGCGTTTTTTATCCAGCTCTGCTCCCTGCCGTTGAAAGTAGTGCTGCAACGCTCGTACAGCATGGAAATGTACACTATGGTAAAAGCCGCTCCTATGGTTCCCTTGGCTTTGTCATTGCAGTATTAATCATTAGTATGCTGACAGGTGCACTTGGCAATGACATCATCTTTTGGAGCATGGTGGTCGGTCTGATTGGTATGCTGTTGATGCAACAAATGGCTACACCAAAAGAATTACTCGTTGTACCGACGAAAGAACAACGTGCAAAATCATTGTCGATGAAAACACTATGGACAATTAAAGGCTTCCCTATTGTTTTATTAGTCGTTATTCTGCTCCAAGGTGCGCATGCTTCTTATTACAGCTATGGCTATATATATTTAGGTGATTTACATGTTGATCCGTTCTATATGGGAATGATTATTAACATCGCCGTTATTTGCGAAATTTTATATTTTATGAAGGCTGATACACTATTTAAAAAATGGCGCTCATCTTCTTTATTACTTTTAGCAGCAAGTGGTTCATCATTACGCTGGCTACTCATTTACTTATTCCCAAATGTCTGGGTATTTATCGCTTCTCAAACATTACATGCATTATCTTTTGCTCTTGCGCATTACGCTTTTATCAGCTATTTAACAAAAACATTGCCGAAGGAGCAAATTCCAAATGCACAAGGCCTTTACTCTGCATTAGCAATGGGATTGAGTACAGCAATCCTTACTTTTTTAGGTGGCTATTTATACGAGATTTCACCTGGACTATCATTTGCAGCAATGCTTATTTGTACAGTTCCAGCAATCGGTATACTGCTTACTACTAGAAATAAATATCAATATTAAAATAAGCAGGTGGGAAAAATCTCACCTGCTTTTCTATATGCTCACTTTGGATAATACGAAAAACCAGGATATTTCACGACCGGCCACTTTTCCTTCCTTAGTACATGAAGAAGATCAGGGCCAATATTTAAATTGCTTTGTACTAGTTCAGATGGAGTAAGAGCCATCCATTGATGTAATGAAACATCCTGAAATCTATCACTTTTAAACATTTCAAGGAACCATAATGTCTCAGTCCCGGTATTCTCAATGTAGTGACCATTTGCAAACGGCACGTACCCTACATCTCCTGCACGATAATCGAATGTTCGAGCCACACCATTTGCAGCAAACACTGTCATACGCCCTTGACCTTGAATGTAATATTGCCATTCGTCATTATTCGGGTGCCAATGCAGCTCTCTCATTGCGCCAGGCTTGATCTCGACAAGTGCTGCTGCAATATTTTTAGAAATTGGAAAGTTTGTCGAATCCACAATTCGAACACTACCACCAGGTGTTTCAATAGGTGTCTGTGCAAGCAAACGATGTTTGAAAGTTTGAGGGATTGTTCCGTATGGGGATTGTACTTTTTGTAGATTTAGAGGTCCTGGTACTTTATCTTGATATATATAGACCTGTTCATTCGGGATATGTTGAAAGGCACTTATTGGCACACCAAAATTAGAAGACAGCACATCTTTTGGAGTATGAGCAAACCAATCAGATATTGAAAATGTACTAAGATCTGAGAAATGCCCATCGTCAAACACTAGCAAAAATTCACAACCGTCTTCAAGACCTTGTATGGAATGAGGGATTCCAGGTGGGAAATACCATAAATCCCCCGGTCCTACATCGGCAATAAAATTTCGCCCATTTTGATCGACTGCTGTAATGCGTGCATGACCAAGGAGCATATACGACCATTCCGCCTGTTGATGCCAATGCAACTCCCGTACTCCTCCCGGTGTCAAACTCATATTGACACCTGCCAATGTCGTAGCAATTGGCAGATCACGAGCAGTAATTTCTCGAGACCACCCTCCATGTTTTAAAACCATATGTGTATCAGAAAAAGAAAATTTTAAATTTGGCACAAGTCCAGCATCTGTTTTTGGAGGGACAAGCAAATCGGGATTCTCCAGATCCCTCACAATATCTCTCGGCCCTTTATCCACCCATCCTGCCCCATCTTTCCGAATAGGCTGCGGAACATAAGAATAGCCCTCTGGCATGTTCTCCAATGCGTCACCTCTTCATAAAGAAATCGTCATTTCAATATGTATGGTACCTTAACTAGGATTATTCTTTTCCTTTCAGCTTAGTTGCGAGGATAGCCGAGGATGTTGCTGTTAAGTAAATTTCTGTAGCTCTTAATTCTTTATGATTTAACCAAAAGTCCCTGACCTTATCAGGTTTCCCTCTCCATTCCTCAGGAAAAAGTTCTTCAGGCGTAAAATCGTCCATTAATAACATACCTCCAACAGCTAATGCTTCTAATAGTTGTACACATTCAATCGTTTTAGCAGCTGCTGCATCAGCAAAAATAAATTGAAAAGGACCATTTGCTATCACTTCTTTCCAGTCACCAACTAAAAATTCTGCCTGCTGATGACAAATTGTTTGAGCAGTAGCATCGATTTTTTCCTTCTCATGATCCACTGAAACAAACTTTACATTTGGTGCAATGGTAGAAAGAATCCAAGCACTGCCTACACCGTAGCCAGTCCCAACTTCAAGAATTTTCCCATGCATGATTTGACCAACAAGCACTGACAACAATCTTCCGGCCTTATCTGAACATGAAAACTCGAAATTATGTCTTTGAGCTAACATTTTACTAGCCTTCACCAATTCCGGAATATATGTATTGGAGCGATATTTAGTTAATATAACGACAAACCACCTTTAGGATTTTAAATTTCATATTTGCTTTTCTAGGCTGATTTTTTCGCGAATCGAAACTTGGGTAATTTCCTTATATAGATCTTGTTTCATTGCCTTAACTAGTTGATTTGCTCTTTGTAATTCTCCGCCTTTTTCATAAACAATCCGTATTTTCAGAGTAACAATCTATACGAAAGCAGCCTTAATCAAAGAGTTTTTGTTAATATATGTGACATAGCGATCTTCAGTAATAGCTTATTACTTCGGCTACGTTTAGAAACAGATCGCCGATTTTGTCACCCGAAATTTTTGTCGATGAATATTTTTTTGAACTTATCAATTTTTGTTCTATTTATGACAAAGATTGGTAAAAAGCAAAGAAGGCGGAAAACATGATTTAAATTGCGAACTATTTTCATGTAGATATGAATACAAAATATAGATTAAGTGAAAGATAGTAACTTATTACACTACAAAAACAAGCAAAATTAAAACAAATTTCTCGGAAGCAACAGTTAATTTACTGACTCTTCTTAATTTTTGTTCAATTATCAACAAAAATTGATTTCTTAATATTCATAACTAATGATATGTTATTAACATACCCGGGGAAAAGTAAAAAAAAGAGGAACATGGAAAGGAGATTGATAGCAATGAACAAAAGAATGTTCGGAAAAATTTTTCTATCTTTTTTACTAATCGTCACTTTATTTGTTACTACAGCAATTACTCCTTTAACTCTAGCACAGACATCAATACCCGAAGAATACAATAGTTTAGCTGAAACTTTTAAGGATTTTAATAAAAATTATTCCGAAATGCCTGAAGAAAAAACAAACGATTTAAAGAAAGAATTACTTACATTAATTAAACAAGGAACTATTAAATTACAGTCAAATGGTGAACTAGATTTTAAAGACATACAATCAAAGCAAAATGGCGAGAATAATGTGCTATATATGCCTATAGAATACAAAAACATAGCATCTATGCTTAACATTTCGGCCCTTACAGTTATCTTTGATAACAAAGGAGAACTTGTTAATTATGACGAAAGAAAAATTGTAGCAGATGATAAAAATTATACTTCTCAAATAGAAATCTATACTGATGGAGTATTAACTAAATCAGAAAATGTACAATTAACAAAAGAAGATTTTATGATTACACCTGAGAAAGAAAAAAATTCAGATTCAATCTTATCATTTTTAAAACCTGATACTGCAGAAGCTGCAAGTTGGGCATCCAAATTTTTTAATTGTTTAGATGATCAAGGTGTTCCAAGTTGGGTTTATAAAACACTAACAGTAGTTTGTGGAATTGCTTGTGCAACAGCAGTACTTTGTGTACCATGTGCTGTAGGAGCTGCATTAGTATTTGAAGCAGATATTATGTATTGCGTAGGTAAAGCAAACGGAAACTACTAACGAAAGGAACATAAATTATGCTTAAAAAAATAAGACTAATGTTATCAGGAGTTTTAGGCATAATGGCTTTTTTTTCGCTTTTAACCTTTTTAAAAATAATTGATATCCCTAATTTTATTTCAAAAATCCCTTATTCTATTCCCTTTGTTTTTATTATCGTTTTATTATTAATTGTTTCATTATTGGAAAAAAAAAATCTTAATTAAAATATGTAATTCTAAAAAGAGTAAAGGAATTGTGCCGATGAATGGAATATCTATTCCTGCTTTACTAAAAGCTATCAGTACTTTCGTTAATGGGTTATTTAACAAACTTAAATTTAAAAATAATTAATACAACAAGTTCAATAGATTAGATTTTTAGAGCGATGTATTTATCGCTCTTTTTCGTTTAATTGTCAAAATGTTCACTGAATCTATTTATTGAACTCAAAAACATGTGGATTTATTTACCAAAATAACAGATAATTACTAATGTAATGAAAAAGGAGGTAATCATTTTTATGTTGAAGAAATTAGGTTTTACAGTTTTACTTTCTGCTATCCTACTACTAGTTACCTTTACTATGGGTACAAGTAAAGCACAAGCAGGATATACAGATAATCCTAGTAAGCTATACTATGATTTAGCAGACCAAGTTTACAATGTCGGTAAAAAGACAAATGCTGAAATCCAACATGCAATCAATCTTGAGCACGGTCCAAATAAATTTAAAGTGATTGATTCAGTTGACATTAACTCTAATCAAAATCATCCGATGGGAGCTCCTAGTTACAATTTAGATAGAACTGGTTTTAAAGCCATGACTGTCGTTATAGCAGATCCAAATGGTAGCAAGAAACTATTCATTGCCTTTGCCGGTTCAGAAAATGTTTCAGATTATGCAACAGCAGCATCGTCCTTATTGAATGGTAGTGTTCCAGGCCAAGTACATCAAGCTCACCTCTACCTTAACTATATCTACGATAAATTTGGTTATAAAGACTACCAATGGTATTTTACAGGACATTCTTTAGGTGGATGGTTAGCAGCGAAGTCATACTTAGACGTTCGTGCTGGAATAACAGTAGTTTCAAACCAAAAATTTACTCATTATGGTCCTATCAAAAAGAAAAAAATTAGCGGCGTCTATACTTTTAATGCTTTACCAGTCGCTAAGACTCAAATGACGGATACGCAATGGACTGCAAACAAAAACCGTACATATCACAGTGATGTAAAAAATCTTTACATTGATAATGAATGGTTAAATAGTATACATGATATGCATCCTACCAAACTAGCATATATCGGTGAAGAAGGTGCCGTGAATAAAAAAGTTCCTCACTTCACTTCTTTGAGTTATTCACCTTTTAGTCCACTCATAGATATCGTTAATTATTACCGAATTAACAAAAATAATGATATTGTGGATTATCACAGTAGAAAATATCTTTCAACTTCCGTGTATCATTAGTTTTTTCTTAAAATGTGTATTCTTGACTGAATACACATTTTTTATTGGAAAGATTTACGCATATACAACACACCTGATATTGTCCTTTTTTACTAAAGCGATTCATTTGTACAGTCGTCATAAACGCTAACCATATTGTCTTCCCTTCTTGCTAACACGATTCTCCTATAGTTCATTAGTATTCCCCTTTTTGCCTAGATAACTTATACTTCATAGTAACGAAAGGGACGATTTTCAATGAACAACAGCTTAATATCCAAATTAAAAGCCTTTGCAAAAAAAATAAAACAAAATTTATTTGTACTTTATCTTTCTTATAAAGATCCCCGAACACCATGGTACGCTAAGCTTTTGGCAATGCTTATAGTTGCCTATGCTTTTAGCCCGATAGACTTAATCCCAGATTTTATTCCTGTTCTAGGGTATCTTGATGATTTGATCATCGTACCCTTGGGAATTAGCCTCGCTTTAAAACTAATCCCTCCACATGTAATTGAAGTGAATAAAGAAGCTGCAGAAAAGTTAAAGCAATCTGGAAAACCAAAGAATTGGTTTGTTGGCATTCTTTTTATAATCATTTGGATTATCATTGCTGCTTGGGTTTGTAAAATAATTATTCATCATATTTAAAGTTTTGTTCAGTAACCGACTAACAAAATGAAAAATCAACAAGTTCATTGCTCTGGCGAAGTATATTATCTTTTGGCACAACAATATCGTAGATCGCCATGTATGGACTTAAATTAAAGGTTTCTTGATTTGAAATCATCAGGGCCCACTTGCACATTAATTCTTTTTAAAAGCGTCACTAAAATAACAGTATGATACATTGCGTTGTTTGGAGAAGCATTGCTCGACTCCTGCGGGAAAGCGTGACAGATGAGACCCCGCACGAAGCGTAGCCTAGGAGGAGGCTCGGCGCTCGCCCGCAGAAAGCGAGCGGAATGCTTCGGAAAACAACAGTAGCGTCACATTGCCAAATGAAAAATCGGGGTAATCAATGATTTAATCTTGAATACCTCGCGAAGTGAGAAGAATATGGACTTTTTCAATACCCTCCGCAGTCGTCAGCTCCTTTTTTATGCTCAAAACTTGATTTGTTTTTGAGCATCACTTTATACAAGTAAACGGTTATAAAATAAGAGCTTCCTCACTTTACGAGAGACTGATATATGTAAAGCCTAAAAGTCACTACTGTATAATGAGAAATTTGAATAATATTTAGTTAACATAAAAATAACCATAACTAAGTGAAATCCACTCCACATCTGAAAAAACTTTTAAATAAAGGCTATATTTTCCGCTGATATATTATGCTAAAATATTTTTATTCTACAGCCCCAAGAAAGAGGAATTGTTATGGAGCATATAAAAAACAAACCAAAAAAGATTAAGAAGGATTTTAGCCCAAAAGACGCTGTTTTTGTATTCTCTTCTTTTACATTCGTTTGTGTGGCAGTCATTTTCGTTCTTATCGTTTATGATGTATTCACTGTACAAAATTTCCTATCATTTGATCAGCCATCCAGAATGATTGGGAGTGTAGTTCTCGCTGCATTCGGATTACTTTTGTTTGGCGTAATATTAACATTGTTGATTCCCTCAAAATACATTGACGAAACTAACAATAGTTATCAAAATTATTCATTGTTAGGGATAATTGCCTTTATGCTGATAGGAGCATTATTTGAAGAAATATTGTTTAGAGGAGCTTCTTGTATTGCTAGAAAACGAGTGGATGGCCATTATAATCACAACCTTATTGTTCTTAGGGATGCATACTCAATACTTCAAAAAACCTATTATGTTAATAAATATTACCATTCCAAGTGTAATTTTCGGATGGATCTATTTTGATACAAACAATATTTTAGTACCATTTCTTGTGCATTTTTTGATGAATATCGGCATGACACTATTATTTAAATATAATTTAATAAGTGTAAAAAGATAATGAACAAATTTTTAAACCATCGCCCCCTTGAGGTGCGATGGTTTATTCTTTATTACATTCTATTAACTCAAAAACGCATTCATATAATGTTTGTAAACCAACCTTCAACTCTTCATACGTTGCATAAGCATACGACAATCGAATATGCTGGGAATCGTTAGGATCGTAAATATAGCCGGGATTAATGAGAACTTGTCGATGCAATAGTTTGGTAAACAACGCTTTATCAACAATCGGCTCATGAAACTTCAGCCAAATGTAGAAGCCCCCTTTTGGCTGACTCCAGCTAGCAATATCCGCAAAACTCTCTTGCAATATCCCCTCGACAAAATTAGCTCTACATAATAATTCTTTTCGTAAACTCTTAATATGCTTTTCATACTTTCCGGTTTGCAGCCAGTGCAACACAATCTCCTGTGAGATAGCGCTTGAACCGTAATCTGTTTGCATTTTTATATCTGCTAATCGCTCAATCACTGTTGTTGGACCAATTAACCAGCCAATTCTAAGTCCCGGGCTTAAGGTTTTTGAAACACTCCCAATATAAAGGACTTGCCCGCTAGCATCCATTGATTTAATTGGAGGTGTAGCCGCTTCAAAGAGCAACTCATGATATACGTCATCCTCAATGATGGGAATGCGCGACGCTTTACATGCTTCGTAAAGTTGCTTTTTTTCAAGCGTCGTCCACACCCTTCCCGTCGGATTGTTTAGCGTAGGAACAGCATAAAATACAGCCTGCCTTTTTCTTTTGCGTTGAGCTAATGTTTGTGCAAGCTGTTCATCTCGATAGATAGCCATCATTTGCATACCTACAGATTGAAATGGATGGACTGAATTTAAATAAGATGTTTGTTCCTGGAATACAATAGAACCTTGCTCAAGTAGCCCTACAGCAATAAGCTGCAATGCCTGTAGTGCACCAGAGACAATACATACATTTTGGGGTTTCGCATGGATTCCCCTTTTTTGCACATATTCGCAAATCGCTTTTCGAAGTTTTTCGCTACCTTGTGGTGATGAATACCCTAAAGCTTTTGGCTGCAAGGAGAGATCTTTCAATGACGCTTCAATTTCCACGGTCGGCAATAAATTTGGCGCTAGTTCCCCTGTTCCCAATCGTATGACATCATCACGTTGCTCGTATTCATTGATTATTTGAATGGTATGATAATTAGGCTTATGGAGACTGGTGTCTATGTATTTTTGCCAATTTGGTTGTGTTTGTGCAATGAATGAATCCCAGGAATTATCAGTTACATAAACACCTGAACCTACCTTCGATTCCAATATACCTGCTGCTTTTAACTCCTCTAACGCCTGCTGAACAGTACTCCGATTGACTCCGAACTGCATAGCTAGCTGTCTTTGCGTCGGTAGCTTTGTTCCTGCCACCCAATCTCCCCGTTCTATCTGCTCAGTAATCCACTGTATAATTTGCTGCTGTAATGTCATTTCACCCTGTCTATTTGGCTGCCAATTCATTCGTCTCACCTCTAAATTGGATGGCTAAAAAACCATCCAATTGGTCGTTTTCTTTTAGTTATAACATATCTAGAATATTTAATGAAAGGAGTGAATCTCATTGGAAGCATTTTTTCATGGAATGATTTTAGCATTTGGCCTTATTTTGCCTTTAGGCGTACAAAATGTCTTTGTCTTTTCTCAAGGTGCAACACAGCCACATCTAGTTCGTGCCTTTCCTGCAGGCATAACAGCCGCAATTTGTGATACGCTTCTAATATTACTAGCGGTTTTTGGTTTATCTATCATCGTGTTGCAATTCGAGTGGTTACGTATCGCCTTAATGAGTGGTGGTATACTTTTCCTACTTTATATGGGCTATACAATTTGGCGTTCAAATCCAGTGACAGCCGATAATAACGAGGCGCTACCTGTAAAAAAACAAGTTGTATTCGCACTGTCTGTCTCTCTCTTAAATCCACATGCAATTTTAGACACAATTGGTGTTATTGGGACGAGTGCTTTAAAATATAGTGGGATGGAGCAAATGTTGTTCACTGCAGCATGCGTTTTGATTTCTTGGTTATGGTTTTTCGGTCTTATCATTGCGGGAGCATCGTTGAAAAGACTTGATAGCTCTGGGAAGCTTATGAATATTTTTAATAAATGCTCCGCGATTTTTATTTGGGGAACTGCTCTCTATCTTGTTAGTGGTTTACTGTAGCTATTAAAAACAAAGAGTTTAAGTAATACTCTTAATATTTCAGGATACCATATACAATGTGCACCCTTAATATGCAATTTTTAAGCTGAACTAATTTCGATAGTAGTTCAGCTTTTATTTATGTTTAAAGATATAGGTGATCTATTTATTGAATTGTTCAAATCTCTTTTTCTATCATTTCAGTCGTTACACAAGAAGCAGTTGATCTAATTGAACATTCGCACTCCCTTTGTCGAATGAAAAACTATCAAAGTAATCACGCCAATAACTAGCCAATTATTAGAGGATCTCCATCACAAAACCCTAAAATCTTTCATACTTTCTCCAAGAATATAGTGGGAAAACCACATCAAATTCTGCTTCATAATAGCCACATTAATTCCTGGCTGGTCAGAACTATAGGCCATTCCTTTAAAAATAATTAATTCTGTATCAACTTCCATATCCCTTAATCCCTGATATAGCTCATATGCATTTGGTGTTGGTATTCTTGCATCCATTTCGCCATGTTGAATTAAAGTAGGAGTACAGGCTGATTTAATATATATCACTGGTGATGTTTTCGTATAGATCTCTGGATCATTCCATGGATTATTTCCTAAATACATCCTTATAAAGTAAGGTATATCTGTATTTACATAATGTGTACTCCAATTAGTAATTCCACCTCCAACGGAAATAGCTTTAAATCTACTACTAAAAGTAGAACAGAAAGCTGATATATATCCACCGTTGCTCCATCCCATAACCCCTACTCTATCTTTATCTACAATCCCTTTGTCGACTAGTTTATCTACTCCAGATATAACATCATCATAGTTAGCAATCCCCAGTTTTCTATAGTTTGCTTTTAAGAATTCATTACCATAACCAGAACTTCCCCTGTAGTTTGGTTCTAAAACGATAAAGCCTTTTTCGATGAACTGTTCAATAGGATATTTCTCATTAAAACAGTCTGAAAATATGGGAAAGGATGCCCAAGCTGGACCACCATGGATTACCACTAATAAGGGATATTTTTTATTTGCGTCAAACTCTACTGGAGTTGATAAAACCCCCTCTATTTCAAGATCATCACTACTTTGCCACGAGATCATTTCCCTGTTACTTTTAAGCTTTCCTTTGAAAAAGCTATTTTCATTCGTTATTTTTTTATCGTCTAAATAGATCTCAAAGGTTTCATTTGTTATAGCTTTATTATAGGATATATGATTTCCATCCCTTGTTATAGAAGCATCCATTATAAAACCATCTACTTTATCGCTTAACATTTCCACAGTGCCATCCTCAGATAGCAACCCAATAAGATAATTAGTTTTATTCTGCCATCTAATTAAAATTCCTTTAGCTGTCCACCGTATTGGAATAACCGTACTATCAAAATCTGTTAAAGGATGCATTAGTTCTCCATTATTAATATCATAGATCTCTAGTGTACTGTCTTGTATATGAGTTTTATAGTAATCCTTCTCCATTATGCTTGCTGAGTAACATATTTGGCTGCCATCAGGAGAAAAGCAAACGTTCCCTCCCAACAACTTATCTATATTCAACTTTTGTAGCTCACCTGCTTCAATATCCAGTATGTAAAGATCTCCCTGAATAAAATCTTCCATATTTGAACTTGGTGTAGCCATAAATAGAGCTTTTTTTCCACAATTTGAAATATCAAATTCATGGATATGAAAATCCTTCCCATCTGTTAGTTGATAAACAACGCTATTTTCGTATTCATCTTTATCATTTTGTATCACATTATCTATTTCAATGTAATATAAACAATTATTTTTGTATTCCTTACCTGTATGATGGAAATCTCCATATTGTTCTCTACGTTTTTTAATCGTCTCAGATTCTTTTGACTGCGCAACATAATAAAAACCCTTACCAGTAGGCTCCCATTTAAATTTACTGACCCCTTCTTTCTCATCAGTAATTTGAACCCCACTATAACCATCTATGGACCTAACAAAGATCTGATTTTTCTTATTATCCCCGTCACCAACTGGGCTAAGGTATGCAATTTCTCTGGAATCTGGAGACCATATTGGGAATGTGCTCTCTATATCCCCAGTCGTTAATGGGTAACATTGCCCCTTATCTTTTTCATATATCCAGACATGATTCCTATAGTTATTGTCTTTCCAGTTAGCTATCTTCTTACCAAATGCTACGTTTTTGCCATCATCACTAATGCTTGTTTCTGTTAAGGTTGGTATTGAAATAATCTCTTCTATACTTAAATAAGTTTTTTCATTCATTTTCATTAATACCTCCCTTCGTTAATTCTCTTCCAATAAAGTTAGCAGGTACAGGGTTTAGTTCTAGTTCTCTTGCCCAAACAGAAAGTTGACCTATGTGGTGAATTTCGTGAGTAATTATATGGTGTAATATATCATCCACAGTGTATTTATCTTCATCCCAAGAAACGCTGACTAGTTTTTCTCTTAAATCTCCTACATTTGTATTTATAAATTCAGCTATTTCATTTCGTAATTTATCCGAAAGTGATTTAACCTTTTCAACTGTATTAAAATCAGCAAACTGAAATACTACATCTTCTTTGCCTTGAATACCACGAATCCAACTATATTCCACATCAATTATGTGAAAAAGTGTAAATAATATATTTCCTACTCCACCCCTGCGCTCTTTTAACAACTCTTTCATAGTCAGTTGATTGCACCAGTCAAACCATTCATCTCTTATTTGCCAGTTATATTCAAAGAATTTAATCATTTTAAGCACCCCAATCTAACTTATTAATTCGATTTAAATCCAAATTTTCCCTTCTTCAACTATCCTGCACGTTAGTTCAAGTATGATTCTTCATAAATTCTTGATTTCGTAATTGGTAATATATTAGTAATTTACTAATTTCTCCATATGGTTCAGTAGCTCTCTATGTAGCGTGTAAACATAACGCAGTTTTTTTATGTTACAATTTACATAAATCCCATATTGAGGTGATTATAATTTTATTTATTAGAAAGCACAAATATATTTTTTACTTCGTAACAATGTTTTTATTTTCATCTATTCGGGATTATTTCAGAAAAGGTAATTGGGATTTGCTTAATAATCTTTTCTTTTCTTTATGGGTAGCGATCATTTACGCTTTCGTAAATTGGGCGTGGGATAGTAAAAAATATGAAAAGAAATAGCATATTGTTCATTAATTTGTTGTAGCGACGTGGTGGCTTTTTTCATGATAAAATTTACATATATTTCATTACGAGGTGACAGAATGGAAAACGTTAAATTAGTTTGTAAAGCTTGTGGCAGTGATTCATTTACAACTGGACAAGTTGGTGGTAATAGTAGTCAGGGCAATATAAGACCAATAGGATCTATCATGACATTCGGTTCACCATTGCTTATGACTTTTTGTAAAAACTGCGGAGAGGTTGCTTCAATCAAAGTTGATAACCCTAAAAAATTCCCATAATATTTTTTATTTAGGGTCACTCCAACCTAGTGACCCTTTAGTTTATTTGCTCAGATTGTTCATTACTTTGCTGTAGCGCGCGACGGCGCTTTGGCTTTTTTTATGTATAGGTAGCCTCAATTTGCACAAATTAATGTTGAGTGTATCGCACGCACTTATTAGGTTGTGGCGTTGGTTGACCGTCACAACCTCCCTCATTTATTTACTTAGGGTCATTTTCAACTCAATGACCCTTTTTTATTTCTAAAAAACAGAATTATATTTCTTTTTTCACCCATACTATCCTTGCTTTATCTAAAATAATAAAAGGAAGTGAAAGTATGGGTATTTTTGGTGGAAATCCAAAAAACGAGCCATTGCATTACGGTGAAGTGTTTAGTGTTTGGTCAAATTTAATTGCAGATTATGGTATGATTTCTGGCTATCAAACTTTTTATAATCATGCTGGTGACGAAGATCTAAAAAAAATAATTGAAGATATCGTCGAACTTTGCAGGGAAGAAGTAAAACAATTAGAGAAAATTCTAAAAACAAATGGGATTGGTTTACCTCCTGCTTCACCTGAAAGACCGGTAGCAAGAATGGAAGATATCCCTGCAGGTGCAAAGTTTAATGATCCAGAAATTAGTGCTGCACTTAGTGCCGACCTTGCTGCTGGATTAGTTGCATGCAGTCAAGCAATGGGTATTTCTACTCGAGAAGATATTGCCTTAATGTATGCCCAATTCCATACAGCAAAAGCTCAAATCGGTGCAAAAATACTACGTCTTAATAAAACAAAAGGTTGGTTTGTTCCACCACCATTACATGTAGATTATCCAGAAAAATAATATTTATTAAATCTGACAAACCGCCTTCCCCAGTATAAAAAACTGGGGTTTTTTCTGTATCGACTGAACATTTTCTTTCGATTAATCATCTTCATATTGTGCAGTAAATATTTGAATGACAAACATAGGATGTCAATTTTAGTTAGTGTATAATTTTAATAGTTCATGTATTGGCAAACTGTTAATATCGTCCAAATTTATAAAGTATGGTAATTGCCACTTTTGTGTTTCTATCGCTTGTTTGCTTGTAGGAGTATCCCAACTAGGATAAACTCTAATTGCCATTTTCCCCTTTGAATTAGCAGTTTTAAGGATGTTTTGTTTTAAAAGAACATTTTTCGGAAAAATGAATTGGCCAAAATCACCATTATTATTAAAAGTGTTAATTACCAATAAATCAGTAGCATTGTCATATGAGAATGCTTGGTTTTTATTAGCTTCATTCTTTTCCCAAAAGGAAACAAACTGTCCTATCTTAGTAGGTGTTATTTTTGCAACTCTAAACCTAACCGATTTAGAATTTAACCGAAAAATCCCAGCCCCATAATCAGAATTTTGAGTTTCTTCTCGGATATTTTGTATAGTTAAATGATTTGGTTCATACAGTAATTCATTTACATATGCTAACGTCTTCTTAAAATTATTCATAGTTTTACTCCTTATCTTTTACTACAATATACCATTATATCATTTGCGAATTTGTCACCGTAATTGATTATTAAAACAACTTTATTTCTCCATTTTCTTTCAGATATTCACTCAATATAGTGATGTACTGCACTTTGATATTTCTCCGTTAGAAAAATTTCAGATACTATACTTTTTTAAATATTTCAAACTATTTCTTTAAACACAAAAAAGCTGAACTAATTAGTTCAGCTTAAACATAGCAAATTATAATGTTGTACAAATATTGTTACCCGAGCATTTAAGATTTTACAGCTTAAAATAAACAGTAACTTTTTCATCAAACACTTCTGTCTCTATATATCGTTCACCATGATTGTCATCCGAATAATGAATTTCATTTAGCAACACATTTGCCTTTAGTAACTCTTCATGCCGCTGGATGATCGTTTTTGCTTTGGCGCTTCCAGTAATCGAAATCGATACATATTGCTCAACAGGTAGTTTCCATTGTTTACGTGTATCTTGAATTGTACGAATTAGTTCCCTAATCTGTCCTTCTTCAAGTAAGCTTGCTGTCAGATGAACATTCATAAGAACTCGACAAGCATCAACTTCGGCTAAGATGTAATACTCCTTCACGATAGATTCAGTTAACACATGTGATTTTAACAATGTTACTTGTTCCCCATCGATTGTCAACGAAACTGAACCTTTTCGCTGTAATACATTTTTCTCCTCATCATTTAAATTCACTACATAATCTTTTACTTTGTTCACTTTTGCTCCAAATGCTGCTCCTGCTGTTTTAAAATTAAGTTTATAATGAACCGTTTCATATGCAGAGAAAACATTTGTCCAAACACATTCTTTTATATTTAGTTCATTCTTTATTAGCTCGCTATATGGTTGATAATCTGTTAATTCGCCGTCAACAGAAACAATCATTTCACTTAACGGCTGTTTCACCTTGATCCCTTGACTATTTCGGATGCTACGGCCTAGCTCTACGACTGTTAAAATATTCGCCATCTCTTTTTCGAGCTTAGCATTAACCAGCGATTCATTGTACGTTGGGTAGTTTTGTAAATGGACGCTTTTTCCGCTTAATTGTCGATATAAATCCTCTGCGATAAATGGCGTGAAAGGTGCTAGTAATTGACAAATTGTCGTTAGGAGCTCATACAGTGTACTAAAGGCACCTCGTTTATCTTCTGACAATCCGTTAGCCCAAAATCTTGCTCGTGAGCGGCGGATATACCAGTTACTTAGCTCTTCCACCAGCTTGCCGATTTCACGCGTTGCCTGTGTAAACTGATAATCATCCATAGATTTTGTCACTAGCTGAATTGTATGATGTAATCGAGACAATATCCAATGATCTAATTTTGTACGAGTTCCAGTATTGTGAGCATCATACTGGAAGCCATCAATTTCTGCATATAGCTGATAAAATTTGAACGTATTATCTAGCGTATCGACTAGCTTCGATTTCGCATCCATCACAATCTTTTTAGAAAAGCGTTTAGGATTCCAAGGAGAACTATCGACTAAAAATGCCCATCGTAAAGCATCCGCTCCATACTGCTCTATCAGTTCAACTGGCTCTAATGCATTGCCTTTACTTTTCGACATCTTCTGTCCATGCTCATCTAAAACATGCCCTAAAGAAAGGACATTTTTATAAGGTGCTTTGCCTGTAAATAAAGTCGAAACCGCTAACAGACTATAGAAAAAGCCTCGTGTCTGATCAATACCTTCAATGACAACATCGGCAGGAAATTGATTGTTAAACGTATCAAGATTTCCAAAAGGATAATGATGTTGCGCAAATGGCATGGAACCACTATCAAACCATACATCAATCACTTCTGGTGTACGCTCCATATCACCACTACATTTCGGACAAGTACACATAACCTCATCAATATACGGCTTGTGAAGCTCTACGTCTTGTAAAGTATCCTTTGCTAATTCTTTTAACGATGCCATACTGTTTGGTGCTTCTTCATGACCACAATCCTGACAAACCCACACATTGAGTGGGGTCCCCCAATAACGATTTCGGCTAATATTCCAGTCCACTAGGTTTTCTAAGAAATTGCCAAATCTACCGTGTTTAATATGATCAGGATACCAAGTTACTTGTTCATTATTTTGTAAAAGTTTATCTTTCAATGTAGACATATTGATAAACCAACTGTCAGTTGCATAATAAAGCAAAGGTGAATCACAGCGCCAGCAATGAGGATAGCTATGCTCATATTTTTCCTTATCAAACAATAGTTCATCTTTAGCGAGCATTTTAATAATGTCGACATCACAATCCTTTACAAATTTTCCGGCCAACTCAGGAACCTCTTCGGTATAACAGCCTTTCAAATCAACAACATTGACAAATGATAGCCCATTTTGCTGTACCGTTTTATAATCATCCTCCCCATATGCAGGTGCGATATGGACGATACCAGTTCCACTATGCTCTATGACATAATCTGCTAATACAACGACATGCCCCTTATCAACTGTGACATAAGAAAATGGTGGGGAATACGACACACCTTCAAATTCATGCCCCTCATGTTCACTTAACACTTCAACAGAATCAGTAAAAACTTTATTTACTAGTGATTTTGCTAAGATATAGACTTTATTGTGCTGCTTCACTCGAACATATATGAGCTTAGGATTCATGGCTAATGCAACATTGGCAGGTAATGTCCATGGAGTCGTTGTCCAGCCAAGAAAATATTCATCTTTATCTGTAAGCTTAAACATTGCTGTTACAGATAAATCCTTAACATCCTTATAGCCCTGTGCAACCTCATGAGAGCTTAAGGATGTTTGACAGCTAGGGCAATATGGCGAAACGCGGTGCCCTTTATATAAAAGCTTTTCCTTATGCACATGACTTAAAATATTCCAAACGGACTCAATGTAATCATTACTTAATGTTAAATAGGGGTCATCCATATCAATCCAATAGCCAAGCTGCTCTGTAAAGGAGCGCCACTTCTTCTCGTAGGTAAAGACACTTCCCTTACATTCCTGAATAAATTGTTCGACACCATACTTCTCAATTTCTTGCTTACCAGAGATACCCAGCTTTTTTTCTACGCCCAACTCTACAGGCAAACCATGCGTATCCCAACCAGCTTTACGCTCAACTAAATAGCCTTGCATCGTTTTATAACGAGCTACGACATCTTTAATCGTTCTGCCAAATGCGTGACCTACGTGTGGTAAGCCATTTGCTGTTGGCGGTCCTTCGTAAAATACAAAAGGCTGCTGTCCAACACGATTGGTCACGGATGTTGCAAACGTGTCTTCTTGCTCCCACAATGCTCGAATCCGCGTTTCTCGTTCGACCGTTGTTTCCTTCTTTTTTCCTGCTTGCATATTAGTTCCTCCTATACAATTAATTTTGTATAAAAGGCATACAAAAAACCCCGTCCCAAGCAAGGGACGGGGTTAACCGCGAATACCACCCTAATTCTATTGAATCAACGTTCAATAGCACTCAGCAACGTACAATCATACGTGTTCTTTTTAACGGTAGACACCCGGATTAGCTTACTATGTTCAGCTAATCTTCTCAGAGAGGATCTTCATGTAACACTTGCACACCGACTTCCACCAATATGTCGGCTCTCTGTAGAACAAAATGAAACACTACTCTTTCTCATCAACGAATTTGTATGCTTTTATTGTCACTCATCTTAACAAACTAATTTTTGTCTGTCAATAATTTCAAAGTACTAAGATTGGAAGCTATTTTCCTATAACTCATCGAGACATGCTTCGATGCTTTTATGAAGAGTTGCGAACTTTGGCTTGCCATTTGTTTTAATATAAAAGCTTTTCATAAAGGATTTACAGTTAAAAACTAAGATTCTGTGATGTTGTACATCGAGCTGTTCTTTTTTTACGTTTAAAATAGTAGGCAATTGTTGCAGCAATTTAATGATCTCTTGCTCCTGTAAACCTTGTTCCAGCATTGTAAAAATAGGTACTAAGATCCGTTCATCTTCATTGTGAATGAAAGCATATTTTTCTTGCAAAATGGCGTTGTATAATGCGCTTACAATTTCACTATAATAGGCTTCATTTAATTTCGGATTTTTCACCAATTCATCGATTGCATCAGCCATATGTGCAACACTATGAGCCCACCCTTTACCTGGCACGTAGCCTCTTACATCTGTTTCAGCTGATAAATAAGCTAGTACTTTATCTTTACAATCAGAGATTTTCTGTTGGGATAAAAAATCATCTGCGTTATCTCTATATAATATTAGAGTAATCAATAGCGACGTAAATGTACGGGTAAAAACTAAATCTGATTCGCTTTCTTCAATACCCTTGCATAATAAATTATTCAAACATTCCTCTAAAAGCTCCGTTAAAAGTGAATGCTCTAGTAAGTTTTTTTCATGGATCAATTCATAAAACGATCCATAAATTAAGTTATCTCGTAGTTCACTATCTAATGAGCCGATATGTAGCATCATTGATTGTATGAGATTGATATGTTTCTTTTGCTGCCATGTAATAGCTCCACTTTGTAATTCTTTGAGTATTTCTTTTAATTCATCTTCCTTCAAAAAGTTTTCATTTTGTAGTATACGCACGGTTTTTCTCCTTTTCATGTTTGCTTTTCGAATAATCAAAAACCACTTTCATGATAAATACCATCAAGCTTCCATCCCTCATTAAACAGTACATACTTAAACTCCTTCTGCTGTTCGTTGTCTATTACAACAATTACCTTGCTTTTCCAAGGGAAGGTTGCCGCATGCACCTTTCCATTTCTGACCTCATTAATTTGGTTTGACAAAGAAAGTAGAGTAGATGGCGTAACACTATTTTCTATAAAATATTGCGGACGGTCAGAGCTATCTTCAACCCCTTCATTACTTGTTCATGAAATGCACTGAATTTTCCGGGGAAAGACTTTTAAAATAGATAAGTGAAATAGATAGAATAAATGCTAACGAATTGTCCATTATTACAGTTATCAATGCTTTATTCACTTCCCAGTACCTATTTTTTAAGAAAACAACACCACCCTACAAATAATTACAATAATTGTACCTTAAACCAATTTTAAAAAATAGACTATGATTGATAATAAAAAAGCTAGACATTCTTGAAATTTGGAATGTCTAGCCTTGATTCATTTATGATCTTCGAGTATTTTCATGCTATCTATATCTGCAAAGGTTATTTTAGAATCGCTTTTTTCCATTCCTAAATCTGTACTATATTTCACTTCTACAGTATCTCCAAGCGACAATGTTGTAGGAGCATCGATTAATGGGAACCACGTACCATTACCGTGTTTTTGTACAATGTCATCCATTGATAATTTACCAATATCCGATTCATCTGCATAGGAAACTACTAAAAATTCATGTTCCTTGATTGCTACGATTAACCCATTTTTAGAATGAAGTTCTTTTTCCCCAACAGGAATATCAAATTTTTCACGTAAGGCTACTATTTCTTGACTATAGTGCTTCTCTAAATAGTTCATAGCATCTTTCGCAACTAGAAAATATAAAATCGGCCTATTGACATCTTTGTATTGATTCTTTTCCTGCTCCATTAGTGAATTGATTATAGCTACTTTATAAGATAATGGTTTAATATATTGTTCGATAAATTCTTCTTTTGTAAGATTCAACAATTGTAATTGTTCAGCAATTGCTTCGTTTTGATTTATACTTACTTCCACCAATGATTCAAGCTGTTCACCAATTTGTTCTTGCGTAGGTACTATTCCCTTTGATCGAGCGTAAGCATATAAAGATTCAGTCTGCAAATAGGATTCAAAATTCTGCTTCTTTACATCATTGGACCTTTTCTGATCTTTTACTCGGGGATCCGATTCCAAATAGATGTTTAGAAACTTTTCATCTAAAACAGTTGGTATACTTGCTGATTGCTCCTGACCTCCGCTGAATTGGGTATACAGAAATAGTCCAATACAAACTGTTAAAATAATAGACATTACACTATATTGCCAACGCCAAGATCTTTTTTTCATCTCACGCTGTTCTAAATGCTGTACAACATTGCTCATAACACGCTTTTTGCTTTCGGTTAAATTATTTAATACCCTAACATCGACTTTACTCATGTAGCAGGACCTCCCATTCAATATGCTGTAGCTTTGGCTTTAATAGCTCTCGTCCACGACGTAGCCTTGTTTTCACCGTACTCTCCGGAATACTTAAAAGCTCGGCAATTTCAATAACAGACATTTCCTCAAAATAATAATAAATAAGGACCTCACGCTGTTTTAATGGTAGTGCTAAGATGGCGTTTTCTACTAAGGTTTGTTCATCCTGCTGCACTAGCATGTCCCTTTTCTTGACAGCCTGCTTAGCAAAGATTTTCTGTTGAACTTGTATTTTTCGGTATGTCCAGCTGCGTAAATAATCTTTACTTTTGTTAATGACGAGCCTCGATAAATATGCCCGTAATTCTCCTCTTTCCTCATAGTTTTGCTGATTATCGTAAAATTTGATAAATACATCTTGAACGATATCTTCAGCACTTTGTAAATCTTTGACGTAATAAAAGGCAAGTCGGATGAGCCTTTCTGTATGCTGCTGCATTATTTCCTCGAGTTCGTTAATTTCAAGCAACACCTCTCCCCCTCTCTACCCTATAAACGGTGCTCACGATATTGAGGTTTGCTTTTTTTGTCTTTTTTAAATAAAGATCTGGATACATTCCGAATTCACTTATTCTAATTTTTATCAGAGAACGGAGCAATGACCGCTTTTTTATTTGAAGAAAGCACAATATTTGTTGATGGCGTTCCATAAGGCATCGCCTCATCTATAAACTGCTCTAGTGTTTCTACTGAATTCGTTGCAATTTTTACGATATAACTGATTTCCCCCGCTACACGATAGCATTCAAGGACATCGGGATGTGCGTTACAAAAATCCGAAAGACTTTTACAATCAATAGATTTAAATAAAATAATAGCTTGAATATCGCGATTCAACTTTTTTAAATTTACTTTTGCGCTATAAGCCTCAATAATCCCCTGCTCTTCTAACTTTTTCACGCGCTCAATCACTGCTGGAGACGATAAGTGAACCGTCGCCGCTAATTCCTTCATCGACATTTTTGCATTTCTCTGCAATTGCTTTAAAATTTCTGTATCTATTTGATCCATAAGTATCCACCTTTTTTAATAAATTAGATTTAATAAAATTCCTTTTATTATAAAGCCATTTCTCTAAAATACATTATACAGATTCTGTCATTGAATAGCTTTATTCATTACAATTAAACATAATAAAGGAGGCTTTCACAATATGAAAAAAATATTATTACTATTAGCAAATGGATTTGAAGCTGTTGAAGCAAGTGTTTTTACAGATGTACTTGGCTGGAATAAATGGGAGGGCGACGGCACAACGGAAGTCGTGACCGTAGGATTGCATAATCAATTACAATGTACATGGAATTTTAACGTAACACCCGAAAAGTTGCTTCATGAAATTTCATTAGAGGATTTTGATGCACTAGCGATTCCTGGAGGTTTTGAAGAAGCTGGATTTTATGATGATGCTTATAGCGATGAGTTCCAGGCAGTTGTTCGTCATTTCGATGAACACAAAAAACCAATTGCAACGATCTGTGTAGCTTCCCTAATTTTAGGTCATAGCGGAGTACTACATAATCGTCAAGCTACTACTTATAATCATCCAACAAGTAAACGACTCACACAGCTACAATCCTATGGTGCAGACATCGTTAACGAACGAATTGTTCAAACTGGACATATTATTACATCATCAAATCCTGGCACTGCATTCGACGTTGCCTTTAGCTTCCTAGAAATGCTAACATCTATGGAAAATACAAAAAAGGTAAAGGATTTAATGGGGTTTAAGTAATAAAATGAAGCTGTCTCAATGCTTTAAGTTGAGACAGCTTCATTCGTTTAATTTGATAATAAATGATGTAACTTCAATCCAAGTTCTTCGTTTTTTGTCACTAATGAAATTGTTCTTGTTCTACCAAAATTATTAATCGGTACGGCAAAAAGCTGAAGATGACCGATATTTTTAGCCATTAACTCTGGGACAATCGTAATCCCCATTCCAGAAGTTACAGCCCCAAAGACAAAATCACCAAAATTCACTTCACTTATAATATTTGGCTTGTATCCAAGGGAGTGTATTTGTTCTACGATATCCTTCCTAGAATCACAAGGAGCTTGATGAACAATAAGTGGCTCCTCACACAATTCTTCAAGCTCTACTGTTGTTCTCGCATTAAAACGATGATGCAAAGGAAGCACCGCATAGTAAGGTTCGGTAAACAATTCCCAGCTCCACAATGATGCTCCTGTATATTTTGCATCAACAAAGACTGCATCAAGTCTACCTTTTTCTAAAGATTGTAACAGTTCATTTGAAGTATTTTGAATCATTAATGTAATAGGCCGACTAAGTCGCTTAAGACCACCCATTTTGTTTGGCAAATAGTAAGTGGCTAAGCTAGGCAGACCCCCGATGGCAATTGGATTGCTTTGACTAAATTGCTGTAATTCTTCACGAATAGCTGTTATTTCAGTCAAAACTGGTGTAATACGAGTGTAAAAACGTTCACCTGCTTCTGTTAATTCAATACCCATGGATGTTCTATGAAATAGCTCGATGCCAAGATTATTCTCTAAGTTTCGAATATGTTTACTAAGTGCCGGTTGCGAAAGATTAGTGATTTGAGCAGCTTTTGAAAAACTTTTTTGATTGGCAGCAGCAATAAAACTATGTAACCATTCTACATTCATATGTATCCCCCATACCCTATAACGATTTGTTATACCCTTATAAAATAGTGATTGTTCCATATTCTTGGGTTTTTAGTAACCTATTAAATATAGAAGGTGCTTCGATTATAACATACCGTTATAGGTCATCAATACTTAGCATCTTTAATTTTATGGAGGTTCAATATATGAAAAATGCTTTATTTTTATCATTCGGAATGTTTGCTCTTGGCTTTGATTCCTATGTAATCGCAGGGCTTCTTCCAGGAATTAGCGATACGTATCAAAAAAGTACATCACAAGTCGGCCAGGCCGTGAGCATTTTCACATTATTTTACGCTATCTCAGCGCCGTTATTTTCTTCATTACTTGCAGGAAAACCAATAAAAAAAATCCTAATAGGGTCAATGCTTATTTTCACAATAGCAAATAGCATTACTGCTTTTGCGCCGACTTTTTCTGTTTTTCTTCTATCAAGAGCACTTGCAGGGACTGGGGCTGGTTTATTTTCACCATTAGCTGTTGCGGCTTCTACAAAGTTCGTTTCTAGTAATAAGCGAGGGAGAGCCCTAGGGTTGACTATTGGTGGAATGAGTATGGGAACAGTGCTTGGCGTTCCTTTAGGCATCTATATTTCGAACTTATTTGATTGGCAAGTAACACTTTGGCTATTAGTCATGATCGGCGTCATTTCTGTTTTATGTATGTTTATTTTTCTACCCGATTTCCCAGCAACACCGCCTCCTGCGCTTAACGAACGATTAAAAATGTTTTTGGATAAAAGAGTAACTATCACTGTATGTATAACATTTTTCGCCAGTGTTGCTAGCCTTGGATTGTATACATATCTATCTCCCTTATTAGAGGAAATGACAGGCTCCAGTAATTTAACATTGTACCTTTGGGCATGGGGGTTCGGTGGCTTGTTTGGAAGTTTAATGATTGGTTACATAATCGACTATTTCGGGAAACCAAAATCATTAGTTACAATTATTTTATTTACTTTAATTTTATCCATTATTTGTATACCATTAATGATTAACTTACCAATATTAAAATACTTACCGTTCTTTGTTTGGGGCGCAATGGGCTGGGCATGCCAGGCACCTCAACAACATATTTTACTCTCATATCAGCCAAATAACGGAAGTTCCGCAGTGGCATTAAATAGTTCTGTAAATTATCTAGGCAGCGCAATTGGTGCAAGCTTAGGTGGGATTGTAGTATCCATACAGATTGGAACAATAACATTGATTTATTTTGCAGTCATCTCAATGTCATTCGCCATTTTTTTACAATTCTATAGTTTGAAGGGCAAATTTAGCGTATAAAATAATTTAAAAATTGCGGCTCTAATCGTCGATTTGATGATTCTTTTCATCACTTGGATAGCTAGAGTCGCAACTTTTGGGTTCTATGTTTCATTTTGGTGAGTTATCCGTCATTTCATCGGAATTATTCTTCATTCAATCGGGGCAATTTATTTTTTTGAAGGTTCTTTCCGTCGCTCTGGCGATTCCATCCGTCGCTTTATCAGTTCTTTCCGTCACTCTGTTTTCTATCTGTCGCTTCGACAGTTCTTTCCGTCGCTTTATCAGCTCTTTCCGTCGCTCTGGTTTCTATCCGTCGCTTTAACAGCTCTTTCCGTCGCTCTGGCAATGCATCCGTCGCTTCGATTGTTTTTTCCGTCGTTCTGCCGAGTCCATCTGTCGCAAGGACAATTTAAAAAGCTGCCGCCTGCAAATACAGACAGTAGCTTCAAGACAGCCTTCTTATTAAACATTACTGACAATAATTTCGCCAGTTGTTGCGTCAATATACCGGATAGGTAACCTAGTATGTCGATCACAAGCTATATAGACAAGTTGATAAGACTCTATCTCGTCATCGTAATTTTTGTCCCAAACCAGTTGAAAATCAACATTTTCTAGAAATTGACGAAACGCTTTTTCCGTAGAAATAGCTGGAACTGTAGGAACTTGGCTAAGTTCGTCCAAATTAAAATTTGGGCCTCTAAAATAATCAATCAGACCTGTTGTACGATTTACAACGACGATGACCATATCAAAATTAGATATACCCTGGTAATGGGCAGGGAAAATAAAAGATTCTGTTTCTCTCTCGTCCTCTTCCTCATCTTCCTGAATTAGTCGTTGAAGATAAGGGTAGTAGTCAGGAATTATTTTCAGTAAAAAATCTATTGCTTTTTGATAGCATGCTTCTTGACTTAGCTGTAAATTACCCAAGCGTTTATGTATCCAAGCAAAGCTGTTTAATTTACCCGTTTTCTTTGAAATAATCGCTTTAACAGTATCTTCTGACTGCATTTTAAAAAAGCCGTTGATCGATAAATCTTTATCGTTCATTTCCCAATTCCGTTTACGCCACACTATCCCTCGATCTGGTCCTCTATCTACTTCTCGAATAAGCTCAAGTTCATCTGTTATGCCGATAATTTCTTCCATCGTAAAATCGTTGACCTTCAAATTAGCTGGAGAAGGAGGAAGAGCAACATAACTTTCAGGTTCATTTTCATCATGAATAACCTTTAGTGTTGGTTCTAAAGCATCTGCTTTAAAGTGTAAAAATGAAGTTATCTCATACACGAGTTGAAGTCCATTTTTCTTCACATTGTAAACATCACTAGACAAATTTGTTATTTCTAGTTGTAGCGCCAACGCATTCTTTACATATTCCATCAGAGCTTCTTTGGAAACTAACTGCGAAGGTATTTCAGGACTCGTTTTCACTCCGTAGTATCTAAATCCAGTAATACTTCCGAATGCATCCACATCAACAAAACAACCAGCTTGTTCTAACGGTAGATCCATGACCATTTGTTCAAAATAAAAACGGTCCACTCTAGATAGTTCTTTAACTTTTGAAAACGCCAAATCTTCCAGAGCAGATGGATAATGACTAAGCAAAAATTGTTCCGCAATTTTTCTCATTTCCTCAATAGATAAAGAATCTACCACAGAAACAGTATCATTATTTTCAATTGATAAGTATATGAGGTGACCGGTGCCATCTAATTCAATAGTAATACTTTCATCTTGTTGTTCATTCGCCCAGGTGAACATCACTCTTTCGTCTTCAGAATAGTCTTCGATGATTAGTTTATAGTGATTTGGTAATGAAACAATTGATAAAGCGCGTTTTTTTAGTTCATCTTTTTGCAAAGCCAATCCCCCATTGCGAATTTTTTCTATGTATAAATAAAAACCGACCTCCTAAGAGATCGGTTTTTTATGAAAATGATTACTGAGCAGCTTTCGCGCGTAGAACCATTTGTAGGATACCACCGTGACGGTAGTAGTCTACTTCTACTTCTGAGTCGAAACGAGCTAAAGCTTGGAAAGTTTTAACTGAACCGTCTTCAGATTTAGCAGTTACTGTTAAGATTTCACGTGGTTTCACGTTGTCAGTAATGTTAACAGAGATTTCTTCTTTACCAGTTAAGCCTAAAGTATCAGCTGATTCACCTGGCATGAATTGAAGTGGAAGAACACCCATCATTACTAGGTTAGAACGGTGGATACGCTCGTAAGATTGTGCGATAACTGTTTTAATACCAAGTAAGTTAGTACCTTTAGCAGCCCAGTCACGAGAAGAACCCATACCGTAGTCGTTACCAGCAAGTACTACTAAGCCAGTACCTTGTGCTTGGTATTTCATACATGCGTCATAGATGTACTCTACTTCACCTGTTGGCCAGTAAGTAGTGAAACCACCTTCTGTACCAGGAGCAACTTGGTTACGGATACGGATGTTTGCAAATGTACCACGCATCATAACTTCGTGGTTACCACGACGAGAACCGTATGAGTTGAAGTCACGGATTGCAACCCCGTTTTCGATTAAATATTTACCTGCAGGTGTATCTTTACCGATTGCACCAGCTGGAGAAATATGGTCAGTTGTAATTGAGTCACCAAACTTAGCCATAATGCGTAAGCCTTCTAAGCCTTTAATAGCTTCTGGCTCTTTTGCAAGACCTTGGAAGAATGGTGGGTTTTGGATGTAAGTTGATTTGTCATCAAATGTGTATAGAGACTCAGTTGATGTTTCAATTGCATTCCATTTTTCGTTCGCTGTGAATACAGTTTCGTATTCTTTTTGGAATAATTCACGGTTAACTACAGTACCTAATACAGCGTTAACTTCTTCAGTTGAAGGCCAGATATCAGCGAAGAATACTTCGTTGCCATCTTTGTCTTTACCGAATGAATCTTTTTGTAGGTCGATATCCACAGTACCAGCAAGTGCATAAGCAACAACAAGTGGTGGTGAAGCTAAGTAGTTAGCTTTTACAAGTGGGTGTACACGACCTTCGAAGTTACGGTTACCAGAAAGAACTGAAGTTACGAATAAGTCGTTCTCTTTGATAGCGTCTTCGATTTCAGGAAGTAATGGACCTGAGTTACCGATACATGTTGTACAACCGTAACCTACAGTGTTGAAACCGATTTGGTCAAGGTAAGTTTGTAAACCTGAATCTTCAAGGTAACCAGTTACTACTTTAGAACCTGGTGCTAAAGAAGTTTTTACCCATTTAGGCACAGTTAGACCTTTTTCTACAGCTTTTTTCGCAACTAAGCCCGCAGCGATTAATACGTATGGGTTAGATGTATTTGTACAAGAAGTGATTGCAGCGATTGCTACAGCACCTGTTGGGATTTCTACATCACCTTCAGCGAATTTAGCTACAGAAGTTTTTGCGAATTCATCTTCAGTTAAACCGAAACCTTGTGTACCTTGTGGTGCCACTACTGCTTCTTTGTAACGAGAACGCATTTGAGATAGTGGAATTAAGTCTTGTGGACGTTTTGGACCAGAAAGGTTTGGTTCGATTTCAGCTAAGTTTACTTCTAATACGTCAGTGTAAACTGGCTCTAAAGTTGGATCGAAGAACATGTGGTTAGCTTTTAAGTAAGATTCTACAACCGCGATGTGTTCTTCGTCACGACCTGTTAAACGCATGTAGTTTAATGATTCTTCGTCAATTGCGAAGAAACCACATGTAGCACCATATTCAGGAGCCATGTTAGAGATTGTCGCACGGTCAGCTAGTGGTAATTTAGTTACGCCAGGTCCGAAGAACTCAACGAATTTACCTACTACGCCACGTTGACGTAATACTTGAGTTACTTTTAATGCTAAGTCAGTAGCAGTAGTTCCGTTTGGAAGATCGCCAACTAATTTAACACCGATAACTTCTGGGATTGGGAAGTATGAAGGTTGACCAAGCATACCTGCTTCAGCTTCGATACCACCAACGCCCCATCCAAGAACGCCGATACCGTTGATCATTGTTGTATGTGAGTCAGTACCTACTACTGAGTCAGGGAATGTTTCGAAAGTACCGTCAGCATTTTCGTTTACGTGTACAACTGGAGCTAAATACTCTAAGTTTACTTGGTGAACGATACCAGTTGCTGGTGGTACAGCGCGGAAGTTATCATAAGCAGTTTGAGCCCATTTTAAGAAGTTATAACGCTCAGCGTTACGTTCGAATTCTAGGTCCATGTTTGCTGCTAATGCAGATGCATTACCGTATTTGTCAACTTGTACTGAGTGGTCAATTACAAGGTCAACTGGAATAGCAGGGTTGATTTTGCTTGGGTCGCCGCCCATTTCTTTCATAGCAGAACGTAGAGAAGCAAGGTCAACTACTACTGGTACACCAGTAAAGTCTTGTAATACTACGCGAGAAGGTTTGAATGGTACTTCAGCTTCTGGATCTGCACCGTTACCCCATTTTGCTAATTCGTTTACGTGCTCTTCTTTGATAACATATGCATCATATTGACGTAAAACTGATTCTAATAATACTTTGATTGAGTAAGGAAGGTTTGAAACTTTTGCAACGCCAGCTTTTTCAATCGCAGCTAAGTCATAGTAATTATAAGTTTTACCATTAACTTCGAATGATGCGCGGCTGTTGTGTAAATTACCTTGTGCCATTTGCGGATCCCCCTAAATATCTTTTTGAAAAGGCTATATAAATTTTTAAAGCATCTTTTCTCCAATACCCATGATAGCGCATTTATATTCATAAGTAAATTACATTAATATTATCTTTTTCAATAAGTAATCCTTATGACCTTGGTTTCTATCCTGATATTTTTAATTTTTTGATGTGCATAATATGAAGGGTTTGCTGAAAAGAAGTTTTTATACCTTTTATATGAAGTGAATTTAAATGTATTTAACCGAGGTACTTTTTGGGGCACTCGTAGTTTTTTAAAAGTACCCAACAAAAAAATATATAGTTATAAAATCATTTTAGATAGGTACAATTATATAGTAGAAATTTTATCAAAGAAAATAATTTACAACAACTAGGTTTTGTAACCTTTATTTCCATTTTATTTTATATAGGCTCTAAAATAAAAAAAGCCACTATGATGTAATGAACCCCAAAAGTTAGATTTTTGGTCTAACTTTTGGGGTATAGTTCAGTTTTAGTGGCTTTACTTTTTATTATCTTCTACATATTTCTGAGTTATAAATGCTGTCAAATGAGCACTAATTTTTCTGTGTCGTATTGTTTTTGCTGAAGCCGTTCCTAAATTAAAGTTATTTCAACGTGATTACAAATTCCGAGTTCGGCGCGCCAGCAAATACAACCGTTCCGTTTTTCGGCAGTTTTCCTTTGTTATTGCCACTCACAACGGTAAAATTGACGCATACTCCCTGCTCATCATACACCGTGAACGAACCCTTCGATGGCAACGCCACAGTCATCGTTTTCCCTGCTGCCGATTGCGGGATCGTAAACCATTTTGCATGCCCATTTGCTTGCAGCGTAACTTTGGATGATCGGCCTGCATCCAGCGGTTTTACGTTGGATTCACTTACGTATAAAGATCCGGACATCTCCATATATTCATCGCCGCCTTCTGTATAGAAACGGGCTTCCGACGTATCACGGCCACCCATCACAGGTATTTGGAGCTGATGCATCGCCGTGTTCGGGCCTGTAATTTTTCTGCTATCCCAATAGCCCTTCATGCCTTCCCTGCTATTAATTTGTGTGGCAGGCATCATTAAATATTGAATAGAACTAAATTTCTCGTTCACAAGATAGAATTTGACGCCTTCCCGCTTTGCCCATGCGGCAGTGGTTTCCTTTGATAACACATTGTCTTCTAGTTTCTCGGCCACATATTGAGTAATTACTGCTTGCCCTAAGCCTGGCAGCGATATAAATGTGCTCTCCTTTAAATATGTTCGTCTATTCTTCTCTGTGGCAAAGCTGATCTTGGAGGTACCTTCCGCATTAATAAAGCTTCCATTCGCAGTATATACATATTTTTCTTCTGGATTAGATGGTAAGATCAGCTCTCCATTCTTCCTAATTTCTATTTTGAATTGACTGAAACTATTGCCGTAAAAACCCGCTTTCTTTGCTACGTCTTGAGGCATCTTGGCTTTGACCGGCTTTCCAAAGGATTTGTTCGGCTTGATATCCTTAATTGTGCCCTTCTCTTTTAGCGCAGCGAGCAGTATATCAGTCGCCATAAGTTGATTTGTAGTGCTACTACCACCGGAGGACAACACAGCCACTGCCATCTTCTGTTCAGGAAGTACGACCAGTGAAGCATGTTGTAGTGCCGTATCGCCGCCTTTAGCCAAGCCTTTTATCCCGTATTCGCTGAAAGGATATAGTTTTACACTATCCCAGCCAAGACCATAGTTGACAATATTCTCTCCATCCCCCGGCCACATTCCTTTTTTATATTCCTCATGCTCCATCTCCTTGACTGCCTTATCAGAGAGGATTCCTTTTTCTTGTCCCATAAAAATTTGTGAGAATCGCACCATATCTTCTGCTGTGGAAGAGACCCCTCCCGTACCAATCACATTCACCGATTCAGTAGGAAGCTGCCCTTGGAACGTTGGAAAATAAAGTCCAGCTCGCTTATCGTTTTCCCATTTGTCCTGCGGCGTTTTCGTATGATTTAGCTTTAAAGGTTTTGTAAACCGTTGATGTATAAATTCTGTAAAGCTCATACCGCTGACTTTCTCCACCATAATCTCAGCTAGCGTAAAGCCGTCGTTGCAGTATACCGAGAATGCGCCAGGGTCCGCCTTCAAGCTCTGGTTGGACAATTGCTGCAATAAGTTATCATGGGCATAGGTATCATTATCATTAAATAAAAATGAATTACTAAGCGTACTACCTTGCAAGCCGGAGGAGTGGTTCAACAGCATACGTGGTGTAATGCTTTTGTAACGCTCGTCTTTCATTTTGAAATCAGGAACATAGTGGACGACAGGAGTATCCAAATTGACTTTTCCTTCATCGACTAATTTCATTACAGCCGCAGCCGCATACATTTTACTGACTGAACCAATCCCGTATAGGGTATCTTTGGTCAGCGGCTGTTTACCTTTCATATCGTTCTTGCCTGTCTGATCCGACAAAATAAGTTTACCATTATCAATTAGCGCATACTGCACGCTAGTCGTCTCATAGGACTTCGTGAGTAAAGTAGCCTTCTCTGTCGCAATCTTTTTCAGTTCTTGACTAGCTAATTCTTGGCTAGCTACAACTGTAGTCTGACTGCTAGAAAGCGCCATCGCACCGGTTGGTAGGCTCATCGTTAACGCTAATGTAGCTGCTAACACCGCAGATAGTTTACTTTTCATAAAAGAATTGCCTCCTCAATTTCAAGATATAAATTAATGCCCCACAAATAAAATTTTTTTGTTCACTTTAACACCATCGTTACCCTCCTTCACCAAGAAATATTTTCCATAAATAGAATATCAAAGTTTTATTTACTCGTAAATACAGTGATAGACTGATAGCATATCGGGCTAAAGACTTATAATTAATTTATGGAAATTAAAAAGACCAGCTCGGCTAAATTAGCTTTGCTGGTCATCTTCGATTCATGAGTAACCCAAAAATTAATCTGTTAAAACCTTCTAATAAACACTCTTGTTATGTACCTTTTATAGAAATAGTGGAATTATCTGCGAATGTTGTTATAAAGAAAGATGTCACAACATTAACTTTCCCACTATCCACAAGTTTTTAATTCTCATGCCTAAAGCTCCAAATGCGGCGAGTTCATCATTTTGTCCTCCCCCATAAGTCATTTCCACGCGTTCTTAGCTAATGAATATTCAGCGCCCATACCAATGTCTGTTCAAAAGCTAAGAGAGCGTTCCCTGAGAATAATATCATCATAACAGGCCAAAGCGGTCAGAAAACCTCCTAAGATCTACCGATTGCCATCCCTAATAGAGAGAATGTACTGATCCAACCAATAGTCTTAGATCTAAGACAAATTCGGCAATTAAGCTCGGCAAAGTCAATGACAACATTTGAATATCCATACCATCCACTGTTAGACCTATAAAGCTAGCTACAAATACTGTTTTCCATACCATCTCTCCTTCCGATTCCTAGGTTGTTTTGAAAGGCATATCTACAAGCAAAACGAGGAAACTGTATAGAATGTTTTAATAAGAAAATAGTCATAAAGATAATTGACTGGCTCCCGTATATACAATTAAGAGCTCTCAGACGAATCAAGACGGAGAATTACCCGTCAACTGGATTTTAAATACGTCTGAAAGCCCTTCTATTAAGTGCCTGTTACATTTGATCATGCAGATTATGATTTTACCAGGGCGTCATTTAACTAGATTTCTCAATTAATATGCGTGTTATATAATCAGCTCAACGTGTAGGTCGGTCGTAGGTCTGTGTACTGCTAATTAATAATTTTGTTGAATTTTAATAAGGTACAGGATAAGCATCTACAAAACAGTTCACCTGTGATTTTTCATTTTTCCTTTCTATTGTTAAAGTAACATTGCCATTAACATTTTTTTTATTCAATGTTCTTTCAAAAGATTCATATCCTCCGATTTCTTCTCCATCTATCTCTAGTATAATATCTTCAGGTTTAATTCCAGCAGTTGCAGCTACCGAGTCTTCCTTCACCTGCAAAACTCTTGTCCCTCTCTCCCCCTCGTTTGTTGTATGGGCAATACCGATCCATGTTTTCCAAAACTTCGATCGATTATCCGTGCCAGTTTCATATACACTCTTTAGATTTTCCAAAAATTGACTTGTACCAAATAACATATTTTCCTTTGTAGATTGATTCATTTCACCAATAAAGGAAGCCTGATATTCAATACTCACTTTAACGCCATCACTAATTTCCTCCAAAGAAGTAATGGTAGTAAAATCCCCATCAATGCTTTGGAGTACAAAGCGTTTCATTATATCTATTTCTGTGAATACACCCTCAGATGTTGCGCCCCAGCCATGATTCATATAACCTTTTCCACCTATACGAAATTCTATGTCAGCATTTTTTGTATACCAAAGGTTTAAATGCTCAGGCTTAGTCAATGCATCCCAAACTTTATTCAAAGGTGCGTTCACAACAATTTCGCGCTTTACTGAATTCTTATTTTCCTTCATCTTGAAACTCTCCTTTTTCAACATAATTTTTTAGACTTACAAGTTGATCATCAAGTAGTTCTCCGATGTATTTAAGCATTTCATGGTACGCAATTTGGAGTGTGTCGAGATTTATTGAATAGATACGATATTTCCCATTTAAGCTCTCTGAAATAATTTTCTCTTCCAATAAAACATTCAAATGCTTCTTAATGGCTGGTTGAGAGATATCAAATGCTTCAACTATCTCCTTTTGGGTTTTGCTTCCTTGTTTAAGCATAATTAAAATATGGCGTCGCGTTGAATCACCTAATGCACGATAAACATTTGGCATTATCATTCCCTCACTTTTCACATAACCGTTTGGTTATATATAAAATATAATTAAGCACAGAAATAATGTCAAGACTTTTCAGAAAAATTAAATTATTATCCACCGAAAAAGAAGCAACCTTGGCTACTTCATCTGATTCAATTTACTTTTTAGAATCTTATTGTCCTACTTTAACTGTATCCACGTCTGAATATGTACATTTTTTCAGAAAAAACAATAAAATTCACTTTAATATTTTAACATGCTATAGTTTAATCTCATTTTTATATTTTCGGAGGATGTATGAGCAACCCTAATAAAAATAAATTTATTCCTTCATTAGTTATTACAGCTGGTTTAATATTACCCATTTTTCTACCCGCATTTATTATGATGGGTTTAATTAAATGGATGCCTAACGAAATTTCTTATTCAGGAATTATGTCATTAATCATTTTATCTATTGAGTTATTTTTAATTGTTGGCATTTCCACTGGTGTATTAAGTCTTGTAGGTATAACAGAACAAAAGATAGACAAATTAGGATTTCTAGGTTTTATTATTTCCGTGATGACGTCGTTTATTTTTATAATTGCAGGATATTACTGGATGAAAACTCTTCACCTTACTTCTGTTCAATTATCTTCAACTGGAATATTAATAATTGCAGCCATTACTATGATTATTTTAGTTATCCAAGTAAAAATTTTAGAGAAACTAGAATAAACACCAAAAGACCGCACTCCACTTAATAAATAGTGGAAATGCGGTCATCTTTTGATTTTTGTAGACTTTCTAATAAGGAAATCCCTATTTTTTCATCATCATTTCTACCTAATCTATAATTGGCCAAAACAACGGAGGCAACTTTCTTTTCTTTATCAATCCCTAAAAATGAACTAAAGCATCCTGTTCCGCCGCCATGTAACATTACATTATTATTTTTCTTTAAAAGCCACCATCCGAGACCCATATCATACTTCTTTGTTCCATTTCCATGTTTTTTATGACAAAGAGACAAATATGGTTTATCTTCATAAATATTTATTTTTGCATATTTTAGTAAATCATCAGCAGTTGAACTTATTGCGCCCGCTGGTGATATAAGATTTTCTTTATCCCATTTCCAGTTGCCACAATCATTATTTTTTCTATCATAACCATGTAAATTATTATTGGATGTACCTAAATAAGTATCGTTTAATCCAAGCTCATTATGAAGAAAATCATTCATTGTGTCCCAATATCCTCTGCCTGATACAATCCCTAATCCATACCCAAGAAGTGATAAACCGAAATTTGAATATTTCCATGAATAGTCCATTTCTTTCAATTTATTTTTTTCCAGTAGCATTTTCATTTTGTTAAAATCCATATTTAGTGGATTATTCTTATTCATATTACCAGCGCCCATAATCAAATCTAAAAATAAACTAGAGTATTCCCGTTTATTTAATGGCAGACTGGCTGAATATCCAGAAGAATGAGTAGCAAGACGGAGCAATGTAGGATAATACTCGTCTTCCTTGAGTTCTTCTATATATTTTTGTATTGGATCGTTTATGGACATCTTGTTTTCAAAGAGATATTTTGATAGCAAAGATACAGTAAAAATTTTTGTAATAGACCCAATTTCATAATGATATTTTTCTGATGAATCGAGTTCACCGTTTTCATCATAGATTTTTATAACTGTATTATTGTCTATTAAATAGCCGACAGTTAATTTTATTTCTTTTTTTCCTTTACAGGTCTTTTTAATTAATCTAAACGTTTCATCATTAATCTCAAACATAATGATCACTCTCCTTTACCCTTTGCTTTTTTGTTTATTTTTTAATTCCCTTATTAATTGCTTGAATTCTTCGTCTCTCAAATTCCTTCATTACTCTCGTTTGTAATTCATTGTTATCATCATCCAGTTTTAAGTTACCCTCTTCTTCAAATCCATCTTGTTCTTCACCATCAAAACTATAAAGTTTCTTTAATAGGCCCCACATTGTTTCCAATTCCTCAGTTGAGAATTTTTTAAAAAGGTCTTCTAAAAAGAAGATTCCTTTTTCTGCAACAACAAGCAATACCTCTTCTCCATTTTTAGTAATTTTTACGTTAACTGCACGTTTATCTTTCTTACTAGGAACTACGTTTACGTAACCCTTATTTTCCATGATTGTAATCAACTGTTTCGTACTCTGCTTTGTGGTACCTAATTTACGAGCAATATTATTCAAAGTTGTTTCATCCTCAGGTAAATGCGCTATTGCCACCATTGCCATATATTGTCTCGATGTTAATAGTTCCAGGAATTTATCTCCTTTTACCTGAATTTTGTTTGCTAGAGAAAATAAAGTAGCATAAGTTTGCTGCATTAAAAAAATTTCTTTATAAATATCCATATTCATCCTCCATTTAGACAGCTTACTGTCTAAATTAAGAGTACCACACTTTCGAACTTAGTCAATATACTGTCTATTTTATTTTAAAATGTAAGATCCAAGTGCAATTAGCTTTCTCATTCGCCTTATCTTAATAAACGCCATAAGACGAAAAGAATTCATACAGCGATTTTTTTGTGATTGGTTCATCGCAAAAGGAAATACCATTGATAACGAAGTCTTTGATCAATTTATTAACGGAGTATTACATCAAATGGAAGGTAAAGCCAGTCATTCCTAAAGTGGTTCCAAAAGAAAAACTGGAGACCATTCAAGTACCAAGCTTATTAATGATGCGCGACAAAGAGGTCATTTACAATCCCATACGAGCTCTAATGCAAGCAAAAACAAGCATTCCTCATATAGAAACTTTGGTGTTGCCAAATACAAGCCATTGCTTATTTATAGAGGATGCTAAACAGGTCAACGATTCGATCATTCACTTTTTACATAAAGATCCCTTATGTGAAATGGATATTTAAGTAATGGGTGCTAATGATACAAAAAAAGCCGAATCTCAATTTTATATTGAGTACGGCTTTTTTAACCTCACATCTATTCGTGAATCTTAACTATTTCTCAATATTCATTCGAATAAAGAGATTATTGCTATAATCCATATGCCTATCACGATTATTAAAAACCACCAGCCCATAAATTTTACGTACTTTTTTAAAAATGATTTTTTAATGAATTTAGCTGAAAAGGAACTCATCTTTAAAAAATCTTCAGGATAACTTAACATCATGTAAGAAAAACTGCCGAAAATTAAAGTAACTAATATTGCCATAATAAACATTTCCAAAGCATCTACTCCTAAACTTTATGTATTACATCACAATAATTATATTATTTGGTAACTAGATTGCACAAAAAAAACTCATTAGAATCGGAATGGATCGATGATAACTTCCCCAAATTGTATTTAAAGTTTCAACCGACTATCTATAGGCGTCGTGCATTCCCCTTATTAGCTATTTTCAGAGCAAAAGAAGAAGCCGCAACTCCTAACGAGTGCGACTTCTATATATGTATCATTTGTAAATTATCATAGCCGAATAAACTAGAAAACCGAAGTTATTCAAAACACTAGCAGAATACTTAATATCAATAATTTCATGCCCTTGAAGTAAGAATTCGTTTACTTGGTTTTCAAAATCCTCTTTTTTTCGACTATCAAAAATTTTAATTTTAGTCAACCATCTCATTTCCCCTCACTCTAATACTAATAAAAATGGAAGTGATTGTCATCACTTTACTTATGTATTTCTCCACGTTTTTATTACCACAATTCACAAAAAAATTCTATTGGCCTCATCGTTATAAGAAACTGCAATAAACTTGTATGAATCAGACATAAGGAGCAAATGCTGTAGTTATGTTCTAAGTGAATTTCGTATTTCCCGCACATATTTAACTAGAATTTTTTTACTTTCAGAAACAAAAAACTCCATCACCTTCTATAGGAGGAAAAAATGAACATAAAATTACGATTAAAAATAATGATTTTTCTTCAGTTTTTTATTTGGGGATCTTGGCTTGTAACATTTGGTTCTTATATGATCAATACGTTGCATTTTACTGGAGCGCAAGTTGGAATCGTGTATAGTTCTAATGGTCTTGCAGCCATTATTATGCCAAGTTTGATAGGCATTATTGCCGATCGTTGGGTAAAAGCAAATGTTTTATATGGATTATTACATTTCCTCGGTGCGATTACGCTATTTAGCGCTGCTGAAATTTCTGATCCTACCATGATGTTTTGGGTAATGTTCTTTAACTCCATGGTTTATATGCCGACACTTGCTTTATCGAATACAATTTCTTATTATTACCTAGAAAATAAAGGCTTCGATGTTGTAAAGGATTTCCCACCTATTCGTGTCTATGGGACCATTGGTTTTATTCTTGCAATGTGGATTATTAGTCTTGCCAAAATTGAATTAAGTAATATTCAACTATTTATAGCGAGTGGCTCTGCTTTGGTACTTGCCCTTTACACCATTACTCTTCCTGCTTGCCCAACTTCTAATGCTAGAAAGGACAAGTCGTTGGTCAGCCTTTTAGGACTCGATGCTTTTGTTCTTTTTAAAGATAAAAAAATGGCTTTGTTTTTCATTTTTGCCATGCTATTAGGTGTTGCACTTCAAATTACTAATACATTCGGAGATCCGTTTTTACACGACTTCGCGTTGAACCCTGATTATAAAAATAGCTTTGCTGTTAAATATCCAGCTATTTTATTATCAGTGTCACAAATTTCAGAGGTATTCTTTATTTTGACCATTCCTTTCTTTTTAAGTAAGTATGGCATAAAAAAAGTAATACTGATTAGTATGATTGGATGGACATTACGTTTTGTGTTCTTTGGCTATGGAAGCCCGGTTGGCGGAGGCTTTTTACTATTGTTGTTATCAATGATTGTTTACGGTTGTGCCTTTGATTTCTTTAATATTTCGGGAGCCATTTTTGTCGAAAAAGAAGTCGATCATCGAATTCGCGGGAGCGCTCAAGGATTATTTAGTACAATGGTCAATGGCATAGGCGCCTATTTAGGAGCTGTTATTAGTGGAGCAGTAGTTGATTATTTTACAGTCGACGGAGTGAGGAATTGGCAAAACATTTGGTTGTTCTTTGGGGCATACACGCTCGTTTTAGCAATCATTTTTGCATTCGTTTTTAAATATAATCATGACAGCAATGAAAAGGAAAATGTATCAATGAAACAGTAAATTAAATGTGTAAAAGGGGGAGCCTTACCTTTCATAGGGTTAAGGCTCTTTTAACATCCATCTTAAGTCTGAAATAATAAAAGCCCATACTATTCATTAAAAGAACTCATATAGTCCATTAACAAAATACTCATATATTTTGTCATCAATTATATTTTCACCATATCCTTCAAAAAAAATTTGTTTTTCTATTTCTTTTTCAAAGACATTTGGTTTTGGTCGAATTGCTAATGATACATCATACCTCGGATCTCCATATGCACCACTCCCCCAATCAATAACCCCTGTGATTTCCCTGTTGAATACCAATACGTTATCAATTGTATAGTCCCCGTGAATTAACGTCTGCTTATAATTATCAGGTTTATTCTTTTCAACCTTTTCCAATAACTCCTTAGTTCCATCTACTTCATTATTAATAAGATTATTGCGTGCTTGACTTATCATTTGCCCAAGCCAGTTTTTATTGTGTATAAGTTCATTGGGACAAGGCGTTGAATGAATATCCGCTAGGAATTTGCCAAAGTTAAATATTGTTTCTTGCCTTGTTTCCTTATTTTTCTCATCTTTTAAAGCAATTCGGACAGTTTCACCCTGTATGTACTCAAAAAGAGCCCAACATTGACGATTTTGCTTTTGCTCAACAAATAGCTTTACTTTCGTAATAAGTAGTTTTGTTTCCTTTGTTAAGCAGTTTAATACAGAAACCTCCTTTTTTAACAAAGAACAATACCAATCACCTTTTGTTCTTTTGAGAGCAAAAGAGCCTTGATGATTGCGAATAATTGCAACGTTCGAGGTGTATCCTTGTCTCGGAAACTTAATAGAGTCAAGTTTTTTTAGAAATTCTCTTATTTCTTCTGGTATTTCATCAACCTGTATAGGCTGCAATGAGAACCCTCCTCTGAAAGATTTTAATATACACATCCCCTTGTCAATCTAATTCTCACTAGAATCATAATGACTTAATGATCACCTTTAATTTAGACGATTTCAAGCAGAGGATTTTCATGAAGAAACGATTGACTCATAGCAATGCGCCAACGAAGAGATAGGTGCCTATTTGTTGAATGTATGCTTCCCATCTTAACAATATAAATTATTACCTGAGGAACCCTACGACCAAGCACATTGACTGTAGGTTCCCCGTCTATTTACTTTTTAAAATGATTCTTTTTCCTTTTTCATAACAAGCGACTTCAATGTATCGCTTAACTCCTGAATACGACTAGTTGTGTTCGTCATCATTTCAAGCATATTATGTTCGTCCTCTACTGAGTGCACAATTTCTACTGTGGAAGTTGCATTTTGTTCGGTCATATCATTAAGTTTTTCAATTTGTAATTGGATTGTTTCAAACTGCGAAATGGCGCTGCTTAGTTCATTCATTCCTCTTGTTAAATCGAAGTTAGCCTTTGAAAATGAATCTTTCAAAACATTGAAGAAGCTACTCACATCTTGTAAAAGCAACTCGCCTTTTTGTATCGCTTTTTCTCCGTCATCAGAGCGTTGATAAGCTTCTGTTGATTTTTCGAACAAGGTTTTCGTTACATTCGTAATGCTCACCGTAATAGCGGCACTTTCTTCCGCTAATTTCCGCACTTCATCTGCAACGACGGCAAATCCTTTACCATGCTCCCCCGCTCTTGCCGCTTCAATTGCAGCATTAAGAGCAAGTAGATTCGTCTGCTCTGCAATATGCTGTATGCCCTTTAGTAAGCTATCTACCGTTTTTAAGCTTGTCTGTAATTCATTCACAGTTTCAGCTGTAGAACTCATCGCTTGATTCATAACTCCCATTTGCACCATCGCATCTTGCATTTTCTCCCATCCTACTAGTATATCTTGCTGCAAATCAGTAGATTTAGAAATAGTATCCTTTGAAATTGAAAATGTTTCGTTGACAAAATGCACAGATTCCCTCATCGTGCCATGAATCATTTGCAAACTAGATGACTCCTGCTGAATACTTGCGGAAATATCCTCTGTAGCTATAAGAATTTGTTTACTTGATCCAGATATTCGCTGCATTGTTTGTTGGAATTGTGTAACGTGGTCATCCAAGGCTTGACTACTTTTTTCAATTTCCTGAAACGTATTCTCAAGCTGATTTAATGACGCCTTCACTTCATTTTGTTGAATTGCAGCATGTTCAATTAATTCATTTCCCCATTTTGCGATTAAATACAATGCAATAATTACGCCATTCATTATCGCAAGTAGCGTTATAAATACAGTCATATCATCAAATGGCCCTAATAATGATTTCGAATTAGCGATATAAAGAATCAGAAAGCTGATATTTGTCAGCACACCAAAAAATACAAGTAATTCTTTTTTAAAATAAAGGGCGATAATGGCCACCGAACAAAGTAAAATATAATGTTTATTCAATGAAAAACTATCAACTAAAAATAAAGTAAAAACAATACTCGAAGGAATCATTCCAAAAATAAAGCCTTTAACATACGTGTTAATTGGTAAAAAGTAATTACAAACTGCTAATGCCATAACGGCTAGTCCAACAAATAAAAACATAATGCCCTTTGAGAATATCAACGGCCCACAAATTAAAACAGCCAAAATTGAAATAATGGCTAAGTTAACACGATGGACTTTTCTTGTATCGTAGCGAATCTTTTTCTCCATAAATAGTTCCCCCTTAAAAAATGAATGGACATTCAGTACACTTTTCTATTATTATAAAGTATAACTACTGCTTTTTGTAGATAAAAAGTGCATATTAGAGAATTTTTAACATTCTTCGAAAACAAGGTGGGATTATTTTATGGGAAGAGTCCAACAACTTGCGCCAAATTTTTATTGTATTGATACACACGATTTAAATCGGGAACAGCGTACAAGCTCTTATTTGCTTATCGATGAAAAAATTGCATTAATCGAGACGTCTGCCAGTCCTTCTATGCCATATATAGTAGAAGGTTTAGATGAATTACATATTTCTTTAGAGGATATTCATTATGTAATTGTTACGCATATCCATTTAGATCACGCTGGAGGTGCAGGGTTATTTTTGCAAAGCTGTCCAAACGCTACATTCGTTGTACATCCAAGAGGTGTATCTCATATGGTGGATCCTAGTCGTCTAATTGCAAGTGCAAAAAGTGTTTATGGAGCAGAATTCGATCGTCTATTTGATCCAATTGTTCCCATCGATGCTAAACGCATTATAGAAATTGGACATGAGGAAGTACTATCTTTAGGTCAACATCAGCTAACGTTTTATCATACAGAAGGACATGCAAAGCATCATGTATCCATGCTTTATTCTGCTACGAACGGATTGTTTGTTGGCGATACTACTGGTGTGCGTTATCCGGAAATGGAGAGAGAAGCAATTGATTTAATTATTCCTTCCACTTCACCGAATCAGTATGACCCAGATACAATGGAGCAATCTATCCAGCTTTATGAAACATTAAATGCTACGGAATTGTATTTCGGTCATTTCGGAGTTTATAAAAATCCAGCTGAAGCTTATAGACAAGTGCGCTACTGGACACCGCTATTTTTAGCGGAAGGAGAAAAAGCGCTAACGGTATCTGGCGATTTTAAAGAACAAGTACAATTTTTAGATAGTCGCTTAAAGGAACTTTTATTTAACTATTTACAAGAAAATGGCATCGCAGAAAATCATCCAGTCTATCAAACAATCCCGTTTGACACAATTGTTTCGGCAATGGGAATATTGGATTACTTAGAGAAAAAGAATACTAAAATTTAAAGCAACCGCACTGGAGAGGAGAAATCCTCTCTGTTTTCTTTTAAGTTCTGCTTTTTTCTTCAATCGATACGATATGTTTGATTTCAGCTGGCAAGCAAACGAGTTTCTGATTTAAAGAACTCTGGGAATAGAAAGGCATCCTGAAGATTCGAAATAGGTAACCATTCTAATCTTTCGTCAATACCATCACTGGTATAGCTTTCACATATGACTTCGACTTCATTTGATTTCATTAAATAAAAGAATGATATTTCATGAAATTGCGTTTCTCTAAATGGACCTCTTTGAAGGGGAAAAAAGTTTTCATGAATAAACACTAAACGATCAACTTCAACATGCACTTTGGTTTCTTCAAAGCATTCACGGATAACGGCTTCTTCTAAAGTCTCCTGTAACTTTACTCTTCCACCAACGGAGTAGTAGTAAGGATCACGATTATTTTTAACCATCAGCACTTTATCATCTCGGAGAATAATTGCGCCCACCCTCATATTAAACACCCCATCTTTAGTTGGGAATGTGATATCCTGCTTATCTGTATCTCCTCCTTTCAAACGTTATCTCTAAATGGACTACACCTAATTTAAAAGTTTTATCACATTTTACCCTATAAAAATACCATTCATGAAAAAGTAGAATCTAAAAGGTATTGTTTTAATTAGAATCGAATATAGAAAATATAGGAAAAAATACGAGGTGAACTCAATGAACGATACATTTTGTAGCAAACACTTTAAGCTAGAACAAATTGGTCAAGGTATTTATGCAGCAATAGCGAAAGAAGGTGGCGGGGCTGTGGCAAATGCAGGTTTTGTGGATTTAGGCGATAAAGTTATCATATTTGATACATTTAACACACAACAAGCATCGAAAGATTTAAAACTTATAGCTGAAAAAATAACAAATCGAACTGTTACTTGGGTTGTTAATAGTCATTGGCATGGCGATCACATCCGAGGCAATCAAACATTTAAAGATTCGACTATAATTTCAAGCCAAATTACATCTTCAAAAATAAGAGATATCCATCCCTCAAGATTCAGTCAACAAAAAAATGATATTCAAGGTTTAGAAAACTATATTCAATCATTAAAAGACAAGCTACATCAAACCAATGATACGAATATACAATGCCAAATAAATTTTTTAAGTGAAGTAAAAGATTCTTTACCCACTTTAGAATTAACTTTACCGAACCAAACATTTCATAATGAATTAATCTTTCAGGGCACGAAGCGTTGTGCAAGGCTTTTCACGTTAGGGGGAGGTCATTCATATTGTGATGCTATGCTTTATATTCCTGAAGAGAAAGTAATATTTATGGGTGATTTATTATTTGTGAATTGTCACCCAACGTTTTTTGAAGAGCCTAACCCTGTGAAATGGAGCACTATTTTAAAAAAGGTTAAAGAACTAGAAATTGATGTGACGGTACCTGGACACGGTCCAACAGGTACAAAAGAAGATATCTCAAAAATAATCGATTACATTTCCGAGTTAACTGCCATTGCAGAAAATAGCTACCAAGATGAGGATATAAAAATCCCTGAAATTTTTAGAGATTGGCGTTCACCGGAGATTTACCAACAAAATATAAAACACTTAAGAGAGTTGACAAATTCTTAATTGTTAAGCAACTAAAGATTGTTACTATTCAGCTAACGGTTCAGGTTAGTTTTAAAAAAATAAGAGATATTAATTCACCAACTATTAGGAGGGGAATTATGCTAATAACTCAACAATGGAATCAAGAAGATAGTGAATATATTCGAAAAAAAGTAATTGAACATAATCTTTCTAAGTTACCTGATGATATAAAACATCCCGTCAAGAATATTAGCTTTATTCTCAGGGATGAAGGAGGAGAAATTTTAGGGGGCATATCAGGAACAATTTTCTGGTATAACTTACATATTGATTACCTATGGGTTGATGAATCACTTAGGGGTAAAGGATATGGGAAAGAGTTATTAAATTGTATAGAAAACATAGCTAGAGAGAACAGGTGCAAACTAATTCAGCTTGATACGTTTAGCTTTCAAGCCCCAAGTTTCTATCGAAAAAATGGTTATGAAATAGTAGGTGTAGTTGAAGAACATCCAAACAAAGAAAATCAGCAGTATTACCTAAAAAAGAAATTAACTTATTAACAAATTTAAAAGGGACACTTTAGAAGTTATTCAAAACTGGAAGCTTTAGTTAAATATTCGATTTACAAAATATTAAACATAAAATAGAGTTACTATACAATATGCGTAAAATTAACTCTGTTTCTATGCTTTAACAGTAACAATCTTTTAGAAAAATGCCTAAATTAAAAAGAGGGCGTAATAATTCGGCCCTCTAACCATTTACTCAAATCTTTCATTTTGCATAATCTGTGCATTAGGGCATCTTTTTTTTAACTCTAAAATAAACTTTATTTTATCTTTTGGTAAAATTTTTATACTACCGTGAGTTGCTGATTTGTAAAATATTTCAAGACCTTTATCAGATGATGAAATTAGATAACCCGTAAATTTTTCTGTCGTTGGAGAAACGCTAGTTATACTTTGATATGGAATCTTACTTTTGAAAGGGCCACCTTTAACTAAAAGATGATTTTCACAGAAAACAAATTGAATAGAAGTGGCGTACCACCCTATGAAAACAGCTGAAATTATAAAGACTGTTGACATAATAATAATTGTTAAAAAAGATGTGAAGAACGGTAGCCATGCTATAGTCCCAAATACAAAAACCAATAAGAATATAGTTAGTACTAAAACAGTATTTGTTTTTGCATGAAAAACCATAAAACCAATCCCCTTTCTTATTAATCTTCGCTAAAAATCATTTACCGAACAGAAAGAATAAGGAAATCCATTCCAGGTACCTTATAAGTAATGTACCATTTATTTTTGATTTAGCAAACATAACAAAAAAACCATTCAGAGAATTACGATTAATGAGTTTATTAAAAGCATCGAACTAAAGACGATGTTTTTTGCTTTGATCGAGGGTTTACATTCATACTTAGCAAACATATCATGGCTTCTTTAACCGTTCTAAAGCCGACTGAAAATCCTGACTCTCCCCTACTTCGCGGAAATTTTTAAATGGATTACTTACTTTTTTCATTCGCTCCAGTACGGCGGGAATAGTAAAGAGGTCTGGGCTTAACTGCTCATTAACCTCTTCCCAGTGTAATGGCGTGGCCACTAAACCCTTCTCATTGCCACGAGTTGAGTATGGAGCAATAATCGTCTTGCCTTCTGCATGCTGCACATAATCTAAATATAATTTTTGATGTCTATTCTTCTTTAAACGTTCGATCGTATACAATTCTGGTTTTTGCTCACATAAAAAACGACAAATAAATTCAGTAAATACACGTACTTCTTCGTAAGTAAAGGCATTTTCAGGTAGCGGTATATATAGCTGTAAGCCTTTGCCTCCCGATGTTTTCACAAAAGATTGGAGCTTAAAATAATCGAGAATTCCCTTTAAATCGACTGCCCCCGAAATAGCAAGTGAAAACTGGTCGACAGAAGGAGGATCTAAATCAAAAACAATTTCAGTCGGATGTTCTGTTTGTAACGTTTGAAATGGTATGTGTAGCTCTAATGCAAGCTGGTTACCTAGCCATAATAATGTTTCAAGGTTGTTGCACACTAAATAATTAATATCGTCCATCCACCCTGTTGAAGCAAATTTAGGTACTTTTTCAGGGCTACTTTTTTGATAAAAGCTTTCCCCCGGAACCCCATGAGGAAATCGAATTAACGTAAGTGGACGATCTCGCAAAAAAGGTAGCAAATAAGGAGAAATCATTTGTAAATAGTGCAAATAGCCATCCTTCGTAATACCGATTTCAGGCCAAACAGGCTTATCAGGATGCGTAATCTGAACCGTATCTGGAATAGGAAAGAGTTGACGCTGCATGTGCTGCCAGTGACAATCCTCTGGCAACATTTCTAGTCGAAATGCATGAAAACGAGGTTCTCGACATTTACTTCCATCGAAATCAATACAGGCAATATCAAGACAAATGGATGGCTTCAGCTCCCAAATTTCATTATTTTGCCGTCCATTTTCCTGAAAAAAGGCAATGAGTGTTTTCCGTTCTTCCTCTGACATTCCATGTTTAAACGTCACGACTTCTACAAGTTTCTCCTGTTGAAAAATACTGCCGTGAAAATAACCATTTCCATGATTATATTTCGTCACTATGACTGTTATATATCTCCAATTTTTTATTTTTAACCAATGTATCGAGCGTGTATCTGCCATCCATTTACTCGTTTTCCTCTTCGCAATCATTCCCTCTCCATTGTAAACCTGGATCGCCTGCCAAAGAGCTTCGCTATGCTCTACAATGCAAATCGCCTGCAATGGACATTGATCCTCATAATTGACAGTCACAGGTAGTTTTAAAGACGTAAAAAGCTTAGAAAGTTGCTGTTTACGTGTTTTTAAATACTTATTTGTCAGTGACTCCCCTTTATAGCGCAATACATCAAAGACAATATAATGACATGGAAAATCTTTAGCATGCGCAGCAATAACTTCTTTGTTTTGCATCCGACCTCTTTGTTGGACAAGCGCAAAATCACTAGTAAAGTTATTCATTAAATAAACTAATTCACCATCAAATGTTAATGGTAAATACTTTTTAACTTTAGTAAATATACTTTGACAAAAATCAAGTATCTCAGGAAACATGTGATTTAAGTTATTGCCATTCCTGCTTATTAACATTGGCTGTTCGTCCCAAACTAACAAACATCTAAATCCATCGTATTTTGTTTCGTACATCCATTCCTCACCAATAGGCGTTTCAAGCACTTCTGTTAATAGCATTGGTTTCATCTAAATACCTACTTTGTTTTTTATCTTCAGTTTTTGACAATTTCACTTTAAGATACATAAAAATAAGCAAAAAATATCATAGTAAAGAAAAACGAGGTGATACAAATGCATACAGTTTGGAAAGGCAGTATCTCATTTGGTCTTGTCAATATACCAGTAAAACTTCATGCCGCAACAGAAAATAAAGACATTAAATTACGACAGCTTCATAAAGAATGTCATACACCTATTAGCTATAAAAAAGTTTGTGAAGGCTGTAACCAAGAAGTAAAAGATGAGGATATTGTAAAGGCTTATGAATATGCGAAGAATAAGTTTGTCGTATTAGATCAAGAAGAATTAGAAAACTTGCGGAAGGAAAATGAAGATAAGGCCGTTGAAATCATTGATTTTGTGAAATTAACTGAAATCGATCCTATTTATTTTGAACGTACTTATTTTTTATCCCCAGATTCGACTGGCGGAAAGGCTTATGCCCTATTACGTCAAACATTAGAGCAATCCGGAAAAATAGGTGTGGCCAAAATTATTATTCGCTCAAAAGAGCAATTAGCAATTGTGCGTGTTTATCAAAATGCTTTAGTGATGGAAACGATTCATTACCCTGATGAGGTAAGAAGTGTTGGGGATGTTCCAAGTATTCCAAGTGAACAAAACATTGTTCCAAAAGAACTAGAAACCGCACTGATGCTAGTCGATCAATTAACAACAGAATTTAATCCTGAAAAATATACAGACGATTATCGCAATGCTTTAATGGAGCTTATTGAGGAGAAAAAAGCTACGAACACTATATCAACAAGTGATAAACGTCCGGTTCCTGATAATGTCACGGACTTAATGACAGCACTGCAAGCCTCCTTAGAAAAAACGAAAAAGCCTGCAACGAGAAAACGAGCAACGCGAACAAAGAAAAATGCATAGATTCACGCTTAAAAAGTGTATCCATAATTTGTGGATATGCTTTTTTTAAAGAATCTCACTTTTACTAGTTACAACCATTAGCTTGTCCTTATATATTCCGTATTTCTGAAAAAAATAAGGTTTGCCAATCTGCTCAAAATAAAGATTCCACTTAAACATTTTTATAAATATAGAAAAGGTTGGTTTGTAATTGGACTTTTCTAAACCTAGTTTTTGCAACGTAAATCTTTTTATTATTCGGTAAATTCGTATGAAATAATTTGTGTCTAAGAAAATAATCAAATCAGCAGTTGAAAAACTTTGCGCTACCCACTCCTCACTATGAACACCCTCAATTATCCACGCTTCTGTCTGTATAATATTCCGCAAATAATCAACTTTTTGTTTATCCGTTCTTCTAACATCACCAGAGTTCTTTCTTATCCAAACAACATTATCTAATTCATAATAAGGAATATTTAATTTCGCAGATAATTCTTTTGCTAAAGTAGTTTTCCCACTACCAACAGAGCCAATGATATGTATTTTGCGCGGAAATTCTTTGTTCAAATAAATCCTCCTACTCATCTTTTAATTTTATTATTTGCGGCTTATCTCAATAGCGTGGGTGATTTCCGCGCTCTGCCGCTTTGCTATCGCTTAGAGCAAAGCTTCGTGGGGCGTTAAGGCACTTACATCTAGGAATTCAACGCTATTAGGATTGATTTTATCCTTAAATAGAACTTTATTTTTGGTAACATCTTAAGTTTATCTTGAGCATCTTTTACAATAAACCTTTTTAAACCTTCGTTGTCTGTAAAGATCCTTCAAACGCCCCAAACCGTTCGCCCCCTACTTGCAGAAACATAATTGAGGCTAGTTGGGACTTAGATCTCATATAACAAGCGCAGCTATGAAACCAGGATTAGGGGTAACTGGCAAACTATGATTGATGAATCCAGTCGTTGGTCTGGATATTTCAAATTATCAAAATAATCTTGTCTAATTTAGAGACTATCAAATTTGTCTAACTTAATTAATTATAATTATTGTAGATTTGATTTCTTTTCAATAAAAAGTGTCTGATTTCTATTATAATATTTTCATCGATATATTCTTTAAAAATGTAAATCTTTTCGAATAATATTTTAAAACTAATTTTAGTTATACCTCCTACTGTTTAATCTTGTGCTCCTATAAAATACACCTACTTATATAAAGGAACATATGTATCGTAGTTTCCTCGTTTAAATATAAATAACCCATTACAAATGGTAATTTTAATATGAGCAAAATGCTACCTGTAAAAAGAATATATTTGCTATTGAATTTCTGTTCAATTTTTTATCCCCCAACCAATAATTACGTTTTATTAGGAATTAGTAAACAATATCATCTTTTACCTTCATTTTAATATATTCATTTTATTTATTAAACAAATTATGGAAGTGTCTCACGGAAAAATAACCTTATGGATAGGCTATTTTTATTTTTTTAAAATAAAGAACTGTGAGCCGTTTAAAGGCTTTTTTTGTGTGAAGAATTATGTTAGTAAACGTGCAAAAATGGGTATTTAAAAGATTAAGTGGTTTGACAAAAGTAACAACCTGTGGTTAAAATCAAGTTGTTACTTTTGGTAGCAGAGTAAAAAATTTTTAATAAAGGGTTTCTTAGGAAGTCGCTAAAACTCTAAGTTTTCAAACTAGGGGGATGAAAAAAGATGAAATTGAAATCTGTAGGACTCACTTTAGGGTTAGCTATTTCGTTACTTTTAACAGGCTGTGGAGATGGAGATAGCAAAAAAGACTATGGCAATTCAACAGGAACTGCGCCAAACATAGGGGAGCAAGTGGACTATAAGATTATAGGAATTGAACCAGGAGCTGGGTTGACTGGTCTGGCGGAAAATACTATAGAGAAATATGAAAACTTAAAAGGCTGGGAGCTTGAACAAAGTTCTACACCTGGGATGTTAGGTTCATTAGAGCAGGCTATTCGAAATGAAGATCCAATTATTATTACCGGATGGACACCACATTGGATGTTTTCATCTTATGATTTGAAATTTTTAGAAGATCCTCAAGGGACATTAGGTGGATCGGAAAATATCAATACACTTGCGCGTAAGGGCTTGGAAAAAGACTTACCGGATGCGTATACAATTTTGGATAGATTTTATTGGGAACCAGAAGATATGGAAGCTGTAATGTTTGAAGCACAAACGAGTTCATTTGAAGATGCAGCAGACAAATGGATAGAAGAAAACCAAGACAAAGTAAATGAGTGGACAAAAGATACGAAAAAAGTAAGCGGAAAAGAAATTGAATTAGCTTCAACACCTTGGGATTCAGAAAGAGCTTCGAGTAGTGTATTACAGGCTGTATTTGAAGAACTCGGATACACTGTCACAATCACACCTGTAGATCCTGCAATTATGTTTCAAGCTGTCGCTACAGGCGTAGCTGATGCAACAGTAGCTGCTTGGTTGCCAACAACACATAGCTCTTTTTATGAAAAATATAAGGATGACTTAGTTGATTTAGGTGAGAACTTAAAAGGTACAAAAAATGGATTTGTAGTTCCTGCATATATGGACATTGGCTCAATTGAGGATTTACAGCCTAAGAAGTATTAAAAAGTTAACTACTGAATAATTTTGACCTTCAAACAGCCTTTCACATATTTAGCCCAAACTCCCTGCCCCGTTAGTGAGTAAGACAAGATAAAACAACAATCGTTAAGAACAGAATCATAAAAAATAGACCAACATATTTTATATGTATAATATGTTTGGTCTATTTATTTACATACGTTTGAAGGTTGTCACCCTAAGTTAACTTTGGCTGTCGTTGAGCAAGTGTTTATCTTATTATTTCTTCATCGAATTTACCGTTTTCAAAACCCAATTTAATAAAACTCTTTAAATTTGAAGTGTATTCCTCTATTTCTGCGGTCTCATGGTTCCAAACATAAATTGTATCATTCATTTTCCCGTCTATAACTTGAAGACATAATTTATCCCCTGTACCATCACTATATTTTTATTTCACATTTATTGTAAAATAAAAAGCACTTATCCCATTCCAATGATAGTGCTTTATTAACATCATTTCATTATTTATAGAATAAAAATTTTAGGGAGTTCAATACATTTTGTACTTTAAAATAAGAAATTTAATTTTAAAATTTATTCATTTTTATTATGAATGTCTGTATTGTCACTTATATAATATAACGAAAAATCATCATCAAATAAATCAACTTCAAAGTAGTAATGTTTATCTGATTTTTTATCTACTACAACGATTTCGAACAAACCCATCCCTACTCTATAGTTAATTTTTACAGAAATTAAGTTATCTTTTTTAACTCCATAGTTAGTTTATATAGTTTTCAACATAAAAATAGGCAACAGCTTTTCTAGACTCTAAGTTGAAATATTGATAGCTTACAAAAATAACTATCAAACAAAATAATAAAATTAAATAAAACTAACTTTCTCATTTCGCTCCCCCTCATTATCATAATAGGATATCATTTTTTTAAGCAAACTATTAATATTCGACTGTACAGCTCAACGAATGTTCTTCAAGTAAAGAACCCAATTAGTTAGTAAGATTTATTTAAATTTTCAATAACGGGAGGTAATTCCATTAAATCGTCCACTATATAATCCGCATCGACATTATCCCATTGAAAGTTTTTCTTCCAAATACCTTTCATTCCTACTTTCTTAGCACCTATAACGTCATTTTTAGGATGGTCCCCCATAAATATACTTTCGTTGGCAGAAACATTAAGTTTCTCTAATGCTTTGTTAAATATTCGCGGATCTGGCTTTTTAATTCCTTCCCATTCAGATACTAAAATAACATCAAAATATTTATCTATACCTAAAGCCGTAATATTATCCATCTGAAATTGACCGTATCCATTTGTAATCATTCCCAAAAGAAGATTGTTACATTTCAATTCCTCCAACATTCTAATGAGATTAGGAAAAGGAATACAGTTATTCTTAAATTCACTAAGATAATCTTGAAGTAATTCTTCCCAAGTTAAATTAACAAAATCAAATTCATTGACTAATTGTTGATATACTTTATCTTTCCAAACATATCCACGGTTATCCAATTCTATAAATCTTGTCACATACTTTTCTTTTGGGATATGCCCTATTAGTTTAGACAATCTATCGTATTGTCTGTCAATAAACATTTTTACAGATTCATCTCTATTTAATAAAGTTCCATCCAAATCAAATATAGCAGCTTTAATCATTGTTAATTCTACACTCCGTATTTTAAGTATTATTCTTGAAAAACACCATTGATTGTTTATACTTGACCGTTGCTCCCTTTAATATCATTACTTGTCTTTTCAAAACACATATTAACTGTCCTTTCGTTTGAACGAGTCCGATGCATTGTATTGGCAGGTACAGTAAATATTTCTCCAGGTTTCAATGAAACTGTTTCAGTGTTTTCTAAGTCTATGAAAAGTTCACCTTCTAATACATAAAATAACTCATCGCAATTCTCGTGTTTATGCCAGTGAAATTCTCCATTTATCACAGCTATTCTAAGAGCGTGATCATTTACTTCACTTACAATAAAATTTGTGTAGTCACTTTGGTCTTTTATTAGTTCATTTAGGTTGTATACCTTTAACTGTCCATTTTTCTGCATTCTCATTCTCCTTAGCTTATCTAATGTTCTTTAATGACTAATTTCAACAATAGAACTAAAATTCCTTTTTTTCTTCAACTATTCTGCCCTGTTAGCTTATGTAGATTTGTTCACAATATCTTTGGTATACAGTCTAATCGGTTATTCAAGAATATGGCCTGATTGTTCGATTTCTCTTTTTTGTTTGACTAAGTCATTCTATTTAATTTTTAAAAAATAACCCATTTCACAAACACCAGTTCCCCACACTCTGCTATAATGAAGAAAAAACTAGGAGCTTACTAGATGATAAACATTCAAGAACGTATGGAGCATTACCGTATAGCAGGTTTAAGCATGATAGCTATCGAAAAGGGCAAAATCAGTAAGAAGCAGCATTTTGGTGTTCTAGAAGCAGGTACCGATAAAATAGTGGATGAGCACTCCATTTTTAATGCTTGTTCGATCAGTAAGTTTCTAACAAGTATTTTAGTAATGAAATTAGTAGAACAAGGGATTGTGGATTTAGATGAAGATGTTAATAAAAAGCTAGTTTCATGGGCGGTTCCTGACAATCATTTGACCAAGCATAAAAAAGTTACATTGCGCAACTTACTATGTCATCAATCGGGTATTATGGACCCTGAGGGCAGTTTTATGGAACTAGAATCTTTCAACAAAATACCATCCATAGTAGAAATATTAAATGGTCAAACGCCTTATTGCCCTACTACCATTGAAGTGACGTATGAACCTGAAAGTGAATTTCACTATTCTGATGCAGGCTTTTGTATTATCCAATTATTACTAGAAGATATAACGCAAAAACCTTTTTCTCAACTTATGGACAATTTCATATTTAAACCATTATGTATGACAAACAGTACATTTTCTACCTCTCTTTCAACATCAACTATCAATAATTTTGCTTGTGGCCATGATCAACATGGAGCGTTAATTCCAGGGAAATATTCTATATATCCTTATCTTGCTGCTTGTGGAATATGGACTACCCCAAGCGATTTAACCATATTATTACTGGATATCATGAATGCTAGTAAAGGACAAAGTAAAATCGGCATTACTTCCAAACAAGTAAAAGAACTATTCCGCTCACATGGATGTAAAGAATGGACAGGTCTCGGCGTTTTTCTAGATGGCAAGGGTGACAACCTTGAGTTTTCCTCTCTTGGCTGGGGTGTTGGGTATCAATGTATGCTAGTCGCCTATCCAAACCTTGAACAAGGGATTGTGATGATGACGAATACTGATACTGGAATGCATCAAATGAAAGGAATCATGGGTGAAATCTATCGTTCACTTTCCTAATGACAGAAAAAGAGGCTAAATGATGAAGCCTCTTTTTTCCATTTCATAGAACCAAGCACATGAAAACCGCAAATTCGGAGTAAAAACAACCTTTTATGCTATTCATCAAGCCTCTTTCTTCACTTTATAATGCATTTGCACCATTTGCCCAAAGCGTTGGGTATTGACTAACTCCAGATCCTGATATGGATTATTAGCCTTAAACAACGGAATGCCAGAACCTAATAGATGCGGTGTAACCGTAATAATTATTTCATCTATTAACTGTTCCTTCATAAAGGCATCAAGTATTCCTGCTCCACCAACCATCCAAATTTTTGAGCCTTTCTGTTCCCTTAATCTTTTCGTAAATGCTACAACATCCTCATTCACAAACTCAGCGTGTTCGTTTTGTCCACTTAGTGAAGTTGAGAAGACATAACATTTCTTATCGAGATATGGAAAAGGCTCAATATGATCTACAACCCAATCATACGTTCTTTTACCCATAATAATGGTATCAATGGATTGGTACATATCTGAATACCCAGCATCCCCTTCCCCCTCTGCCTCTTCTAGCCATTGTAAATCATCATTCTCTTTCGCAATATATCCATCCAAACTAGTTGCAATATATAAAATGATTTCTCGTGACATACCGTCATCTCCTTTTCTCTTTTGAAAAACTCCTGAACAAGATCTATACTAAACAATAAACATGACAACTACTGGCATGATTAAATGAAAAAAGGTGAAGAAAAGTGTCAAAAGCAAAACGTCTATTAGATATCCTTGTATTTGTGAGCGCAAAAAAGAAATTTACTGCACAGGAAGTTGCGGATGAATTCAATATATCAATTCGTACTGTTCATCGATATATTTTAGATTTAAGTGATATGGGTTTGCCTATTTACGCAGAACAAGGACGAAACGGTGGCTATACAGTTCTATCGAGCAGACTCCTACCGCCTATTTTATTTACAGAAGATGAGGCTGTTTCGATTTTCTTTGCGTTCCAATCTCTTCATTATTACCGTGATTTGCCTTTTAATACAGAAATAAAATCCGTTTCTCAAAAGCTTTATAGCTCGCTTCAGGAGGAAGCAAAGCAGAAAGTGGATAAACTTCAATCCTACATTGCATTTTGGAATCCTAAACGAGCGATTGAAACACCTTTATTGAAAGCCGTTTTAGAGGCTGCCATTGAAAACAAAAATCTACATATTCACTATGAATCAAAATCAGGTACAACTACAAAACATATCCATCCAATTGGTGCGTATGCTCATGATGGATTATGGTATATGCCTGCCTTTGATTTCACAAAACAAAAAATATTACTGTTTCGTGTAGATCGTATTATTTCCATTATAGAGAGCGAAGAAAACCAAGAGGTATTTGTAAATTTGCAGGAGTGGTTTAGTAGTGAATATGAACTTAAACAACCTATCCATTTAAATGTATTATTATCAAGAGAAGGTGTACGACAATGCAAAAGCGATCCGAACCTTGAAGATTTGGTCACGATAAAAGAAGATGGCACCGGCTTTATTGATGCCATTATAGACAAGGGTGAGCTTAATTTTATTAGCTCCATTTTTTATCGACTAGGTATGCATGCTCAAATTGTAGAACCAAAAGAATTAATTAATATTATAAGACAGCAAGCAAAAGGAATTTTATCTATGTATCCAGAAAATGATTAATGTTATATACATTCATTTCTACTCGAAGGACCACTTCATGGGGAGTGAAAAAGGAACCAATTGAATTAAACAAACGAATGAAAACATAGATCTTATTTTAGAAAAAGGCAAACACCTAACATTAATCTTTTCTTCTGCATAAAATGGTAGTGTACCTAATTTGCTTCCATCTTGCCTCCTACGTTGGGCAAGAAACACACCCCCATCATAAAATATTTATTTTGGTCACTTTCTGCTTAGGAATAGTGGCCTTTTTTTCAGATCATAATCCCTCCTTCACAAAAAAACCGACAAGATCATTTAAGATTTTGTCGGTTACTTTACTATTTAGCAGCCCAAATATCAATTTCTAATTTAATGTCTGGGAGTCCTAAAGCAGTAATATACGCTATCGTCATAGAAGGATAAGGTTTTCCAAACATTGTTTCCCATTGTTGATAGAAGTCATCCCAATTTATTTCTTCTGTTGCCCAAATGTTGGCCTTCACCACATTATCTGCGTTAAGTCCCTCTGCTTCTAATATTAATTGAATATTTTTTAATGTATTCTGAACCTGCTCTGTTAGTGATGATGGCAATTCACCGTTTATCCCAACTCCAATTTGTCCAGATAATGCGTATATTGTTGCATCCTTTGGGATTATTGTAAGATGACTGTAATTGCCAACAGGGCTAGGTACTTGGATTGGATTTTTACGTGTTATTTTATTATTCATGATTAATCTCCTCTAGGTTTTTATTTTATTTTTCTAAAAAAGGGCAGACTTGTCCCTGTTAACTAAATTTTAGAAAAAAACAGCAGTTGAGAACCCAATACCCATACTTAAAAAACGTAATGATCTTTTTTTCATTTGGATTCTCTCCTTTCACCTAAAGATACTTTCATATTACCATATTTTTCATAAAACAATCAAATTCTCTACGTTTTTAATCTTTTTCCGTTTTCGTAAAAATCTTAACTAACCCTAATAAACAATAAAGCACAGCTGACACGATAACACTATAAAGTAACACCGTAATTGAAGATGGCCCCATACTTTAATAAAGTCCCAATTTGATTTCTCTGGTAGTAGTTTCGGAAACAAAATGATAAGTGCAAAAATGATGGCAACACTTAAAGAATGAAAGATTAATAAAAAAGTTCTTTTACGATTTAAAGACACTCTAATTCGTTGTTTTTTAACAATTTCCCTTAAGGTTGTAAGCAATTGAATACTTAAAAACATCCCCAAGCCTACAACAACAACACATATAAGTGAAATAATTTTATCCAAATTCTGAAAGATGTCAGAATGAATAGTATTTATTGTTTTCCCTTCCCACAAATCTATCACACCTTGCCCAATCGCAGTTGTATAACTCGAGTTCATATTGGATAATACGGCTACTCCTAATTGTTCATTGGGCTGTATGATGAAATAAGATGAGAATGTGGGATTTTCACCAGCATGGGATATATATTGTTCTTCTTTTCCCATAACTCCCCATCCACTTGCATAGTATGTGTCCTTATCGAAAGGCTCTACAGATTGATCTGGGATATGCGATTCTTGAATAATTTTATAATCAATCGTTTCATTTTGGCTATTTCCTAACTGTAGCTTTAACCATTTTGCTATATCACTTGTGTTACTTATTACATATCCTGCAGGTACATTTCCACGATAGATCGGTGGTGTATATGCCTGCTCTCTCATCAGTCCTATTTTATATCCCGTGGCCATTTCATTTGAGTTAACTTGATGAATTCCAACAACTGTATCATTCATAGAGATTGGCTTTAGTAGTTGCTGTTTGATATACGTATCAAAGGGTTGTTTTGAAACCTTTTCAATAACGAGTCCTAAAACATCATAATTGATTGTTGCGTATTCAAATGAGCTACCTGGTTGTCTATTTAATGGCTGATCAAGCAATTTTTTCACAGTTAACTCAAGGGCATTTGGTTCGTTACTTTTTGGGATATTAGATATTGTGTTAGTAGCTATTCCACTTGTATGATACAGTAACTGATTTATCGTAATTAGCTGAGACTTCCCATTATATTTTAACTTAAACCATGGGATATACTTTTGGACATCATCAGACCGCTTAAGTAACCCTTCCTTTTCCAGTTGTAGAATGGCTAGTCCGGTGAATGCTTTCGATGTAGATCCTAGTTCAAATAATGTTTTAGGGGTAACAGGGGTTTTCGACTGAACATCGGCGTATCCAAAGCCTTTTTCGTAAACCGTTTTTCCCTTTTCTACAATTACTAATGATACCCCTGGAATTTTACTTATTGCCATTTGCTCTTTAATAAATTGATCAATCTTTTGAGTTTTTTCATCTGCATTTGCTATTGTGGGCATTAAACTACCTAAGGCTACAATCATAGAAATTATAAACAGATAGATTTTTAATGAGCGTTTCATTTTCTTTTCTCCTTTAAGCTAGGTACAAGGTTTAAAAAAATTCCTTGACAACTTCGCTAACTATATCAAGAAATTTCCACCATAACTATCGTTTTACATGACTAAAAGCATCACATCGTGACAGTTTTGTAACGTACAGTTCTTTTATCGACTTAACAGGAAATTTTGAACAAACACAAAAAGATCAGTCACCCATTTTAAAAAATGAGAGCTAATCTTTTTGATGATCACTATTGGACTTTAAATTTCTGCTCTAAAAGCTTTCCCCAACTCATGACCAAGTCCAAAATAATGTCGAAAATTATAAATAAGTGGGCTCCATTTATTTGGATCAATATAATTTTCTTCAACAATAATTTCCTTATGGGCATGGACATGTAAAACTTGTGTCTCGGCAATGGCAAAAAAAGAGGCATACTCAGGGATTCGAATATATTTTACCTTTGCCTCAAGTTGAATTGGACACTCTGCAATTCTTGAAGGCTTTACTGATTTAGACTCGGTTGGTGTTAAGTTACTAATTTCATATTTTTCTTTTTCAAATGTAAATCCATTCGCTCTCTTAAATTCAGGAACGGGATTTTTCCCTGTAAATGGCGCTAATTTTTCTACGTTCTCCCATAATGAAGGGCTTGGGACATTAATAACACATTCAGGATGACGTTCTAAGTTTTCAATGGCTTTTCCCCCAAGCCCAATTCCTAAAATTATACAATCTCCTAAAGCCCATGATGACGAAAGCGGGCTAATATTCACGGTATCATCTTCATTCAGTGTAGTTAATAAAATCACTGGTGTCCCGTAGTATAGAATTTTGGGATGAATCATTTCTGTAGTAGCAATTTGAGTCATTTTTTCTCCTCCTATTCGTACTTTCAATTTTTATAGTACAAGAGAAACATTTCAATTTTCATCGAAATATGAATTGCATTTTATGTTTTGGCTTTTTTCGTATAGATTGTTGCTCTCTTGAAAATACAAAACATAGTTGAAAATAATGGATTTTCAGGAGGCTTTCAATAATGTGGAGATATGTGTATAACAGTCGGAGAATTAAAAAAGCAAATCCACTAGTCTAGGCTAGAAATCCCCATTATTAAATAACGCGTCTAGTATTTCTTTGCCAAAAAACGCAAAAGACAATAGAAACACTACAATTAAAATGGCTAAACTACCGAATATAATCGAGAACACTATCCCCTTTTTATTATCATCACTCAATATAACCCCTCCTAAACTAGCACTATTAATTCAATAATATCTCATATCCCATCCATATGGATAAATATTTCCATTTACCTAAAGCTAAAACAATTGTTGATTGAACAAATGGGAGTTCAATGTGTACTTCCGCTGGGAATCTGTCTGTCTACGAATCTCAATATTATGACGTTTCAATACGAAGTACTTTTCCCATTAAATAGTAGCAAATCAATGGCATTTTTCACTGTAGCAACTTTTCAAAAAAATAGGCTATATGTTAAACAAAACAAAAATAAAGGACATTTACTGTATCTTAGTAATTTTTACGAAATAGTAAAAGACCAGGCTCAAATGCAGTGCCTGGTCATCTTTTTTCAGATCATTATGTTATCGTTGATTTTTAATGACAACCTCAGTTACAGCTAACGCTTTTCTTGGTTTAATATTATTCATAATAATATCTGCGATGTCATTAGGGTCCATTAATGTTTTAGTTTTTTCCTCAGAAAAAATCCCGTCCCAAAACTCTGTTCTCATACCACCCATGTATACAGCACATACATTAATGGATGTTTCGCGTAATTCTAGTGCTAGACTCTCAGTAAATCCTCGCACACCAAATTTACTAGCACTATAAACCGATTCCGTTACTTTTCCTTCTAAGCCAGCTGTAGAAACAATATTGACGATTGTTCCTTCATTACGTTCTTTCATACCTTTTAGTACTTCTTGTGAGCAAAAAATTGTTCCTTTTAGGTTAATATCAATCATTTGATGAATGGCATCTTCTTCCAAGTTTTCAGCTAGATCAAAATAGCCAACACCCGCATTATTTATTAGTAATGGAATGGACCCAAATTCATCTTGTATAGAATGAATTATTTCACCGACCATTTGCTTTGAAGCAACATCAACCTCATAGATAGAATAGCCATTTGCTAACGTTTTAGCCGTATTCTCAAGCTTTGATTTCGTTCTACCAAGTAAACAAATGTGATAACCTAACGTCGAATATTTTTTAGCAAGTGCTGCACCTAAACCACTGCCAGCCCCTGTTATAACAACAATATTTTTACTCATTCTTATCATCCTCTCTCCGTTAATTATATCAGAATAGGAACTCCTTTCAATAAAAGGAACATGCTCTGATAACCTCTCTCAAATAGAGTAAAATTAGGTGGCACTCCCGAAATAGTAGAAAAACATGGTTCATTTAATAGGTAAAGAGGAAAGATTTAATAATCAATATCTACATTTTTATAGAAATCTGATTAAAAGGTTTAGAGCTTTACTATAGATCCTGAATACAATGAACATGTAATCTGCAGATTATACTTCTATTAAAGGAGGTGAAATTTAATTGCCTTTAACGACTGGTCCAATTGAAAATACAGGAAATTTACCATCTAATGCAACTAGCGTTCGTATCAAAGTTCTTAATCTTACTGGCGGTATTCTTTCCGGAGTAGTCAATGTTTATAGACTTAACGGTACAAGAAAATTACTATCATCAACTCGATTTAGCGTAGCAGCAAACGCTTCTACTTTTGTCACGCCAAGTGTAGGAAATGCAGCTCAATATGAAGTAGAAATCGTTCCAAATCAAACTGGCGGATTATACAGCGTTTATGGAAGAACAGCTTCAGGTGTTCTTATAGCTGCCCAAAGGTTTGTAAACTCCGAATTAACAGAGATTCTTTAAACAACCTTTTATAACATCTTCGTTTAAAGTTTTTAAAGGTAATTCAATTGGGGGACATTTGACATCAAGCTTGCCTTTTGTCCTCCATCTAGATGTTGCTAATAAAAAGTACGAGTGACTCTTTAATTACGATTATGGGTGTATTTACCATTTCATCACTTCATTATTACCTGATAACGCGGCATTTTCTCTTTCAGATAGTTCCTTCTTCTAATTTTATTCACAGTGATCCATACGTCCATATTCATATTATTTCATGTCAAACAACACTTTTATGTTATTTTCTGGGTATTCGATACATATAATATTATATTTATTAATAAAACGTCATAATTTCATCGAACACAGAATATAATTCTGGAGGGTGTTAAATGAATACAATTAAATCTTTAATTTTCCCCCAAGACCTGCATAAATTAAACAAAACTCAACTTAAAGAGATTTGTAATAAAATGAAGTTAGAAACAACAGGCAATGTAAATGAATTAGCAAGTAGAGTGTGGGACTCTTTTGAGCATATTGAAGGCGATGTTCTTAAAATGATAAACAATAATATTTTCTCTGGTGCGGTTTCTTTAGCTTGGTACCTTGTAACAAATAAAACTGATTTAACAGGATTTAAACAAAGGATAATTGATAAATCGCCATTTAATCCTTTCGAAACAATAGTTACACCAACTAGCAAAAATGTTCCTGTAGATCCTACTATTATTGCTGCTGCCGACATCGAAGGTTCACAAGCATATTATTTAAGATTTATTCATAGAACAGGGGTAAATGTCGATTACTTTTTAACGAATCGAAGAGAATACATTAAGCATGAAATTACAACAGTTTATATAGATGAAGTTAAGGGAATAATTGAAGTACGAGCAAGTTCAGCTATTGCCAAAAAAATTATTGCTTGGTTTGCTAAAATTGTTGAGGAAGAATACGAATTCAAACAGTATGATTTGTTAGAGAAATACGGAGGTACTCTTGAATCTTTAGCTGATATCCTTCAAGGAAGACTTATTGATGCTACAGGAAGACCAGCAGGATCAGTTAATACATTTGAAGAAACTCAGGGTCAATCAATCGTGAGTATACTTTCTGCAATTGACGAATACTATACTAGTGGTGAATTATCAGTTTTAGAGCAAAATTTAAATAGTGAAGATATTACAGGCATTTTAGAAACAACACCTTTTACTTTGTTACTTTTAAGTGGTCTTGAAACAATAGGATTAGGCAGTATTAGAGAACTAAGAGGTTTGCCATTATACAATTATTTAGAACCTTATCTATCCAAACAAAAGGGATCCATATTATTTGAACATAGTGTTGATGGTGTGAAACAAGAATATTCTATTCGAATCGGCGTCAATACAAAAACATTTAAGTTCAATGTATTTGCGTCTGAGCCTGTATTAGATTATATTAGAGAAAAATTGATTTACCAAATTTATTCTGCGAGGTAAAAGTATTGAGCAATTTAAAGCCATGGGAAATTTCTCAAAAAATAGATAATGCACTTGAGGCAATTGCTATCAGTAAAATTGATAAATTTTACCATAGTTATATTGCAAAAATAACTAACTTACCTCTTGGAGTAGTTATTGATACATTATCTGAATTAGAAAAACAAGAAGCACTCGTTATAAAATTAGAGTTTCACTGTGAGGAATGTAGTAGAAATATTTTAACCGCTAATAAATCCGAACTTGAAAACATTGATTCCATTCCTTGCCAGTATTGTGGTACAGAAAATAATTATGATCCTTTAAACGCTATTCCCATTATTGAATTGAGTGAGGATTTCAGACAAAGTTTTTCAAAAAAAAAATTACTAACAAAAAGGAAAATGTCGGGTTAAGTAAACAAAATAAACCTGAGAGTTTAAGAGAAATTATTGATATTTTAGCCAAAGAAAATTCTAATCATTTATTAGAGAAAGTATCAAAACTTGGGCAAGTAACTATTATCTTAGGAGATGGTTATATGGGTGAATCTAGTAAATATGGTGGTCTAACTTTTGGAGAAAACAAAGGTAATATAACTATTGAAAACAATGGTACACTTCAACAAGGGATAGCAAGCCAACCAAATGACATAATCTATGCTTTACAACAGCTTCACGAAGAAATTCAACAGCTATCCGATGAACAGCGAGATATTGCGGAAGCTAATTTTGAACTTCTTCAAACTCATATAGAAAATGGAGATAAAGAGAAAGCTAAAAAACCATTAGAGAAGTTAACGAGCATACTAGGTGTTATCAGCTCTATTGTGTCTATCGCTTCTGCCTTAGGTTTTGGAGTTCCTTTAAAATAATAAATAGTGAAAAAATCGGGGTACAAATTATTTTGTACCCCGATTTTTTATAAGCAATGGTTGAACTATCTAAAAATATTATGTTCATATAAGTAATCATACGAAAGATCGACGAACAAATACTCATGCTCGTTTATGGCAATCGAAAATGTTCTTGTAATTTCCCCGGTCTCTATATCTCGATAAAGCTCTGAGATTTCTCCGCTTTGATCGTTGCGCATTTTAATGATTGTTTGTAGGAAATACGGGCGCCAACTCCAATTTTTATTGATCGCTCTCGGCTGTAATTCCCACTGCCCCTCAATACGCATTACGTTTGGAGATAGTTGGAAGCCATCTTCATTACAAATATAAACACGGAATGAATAACTATCCAACAGCTGGGCTAGATTCTCTAGAAGTGCAATGTTGTCACTGGAAGGTTTAACACGATGAACAACCGCCTCTAGTTCCTCTTTTAGTTTTTTCAATTCGAAATACTGCGCCTCTAGAATTTTCTTTTCAGAGGTTATAAACTGCTGGCACTCTTCCTTAAAACGCTCCTTTAAAATATCCTTTTCAACGAATGTCATTGCAGGGTTTGCTAAGTATCGCCCCTGATAAAATCTGCCACCGTTCTTCCAAGCAAACTGTAATTGATAAACAGTTTCGATTCCTTCAAATAAAAGATTTGCGCCAATTTTATAAGCGAGACTACCAATTGCTGAAATCATATCTGACTGTGCAGACCAAGAATCATAATTTAAGTCTCGAATATTGACCTTTAATATTTGTGGTGATAATAGTGCAATATGCTCTAAATGACTCTCCGCTCCTACTTCCTGAACGGCGATTTTGACGCCAAATGTCGTAAAGTATCGTACCGCATGATGCAACTTCTGAATGTCACCTAAAAAACGGTGCTCAGAAACAACTAATACAATACGATGTAAATCCTCTTCGCTAATGTAGTGTTGAATAATATTAAAATGACTTTCACCAAAATCCTGCATGAGTAAGTTCGGGTTACTTGGGATATAAATATCAATATCCTGTCCGATTTCTTCTACTTTAGCTAATGCAGCATGTAGAATTTTATGTTCCATGTCTATACGATACTCTTCTGGAATATCTTCATTATTCACAAAATCTTTTAAATTAATTTGTTGACCCTCAATTTGTAACTGTCCGGAAATTTCGTAGGCAATCACCGTATGCGCATCTGCGCTAAATATAGGTTGAAAATACCCATGTATTTGATCTAAATTTGTTAAAACTTCAATTGCATCCATTGTCGAAACCTCCATACAAGATGTTATCCAAGAATAACATTACATTCACAGCTCATATCATGAAAAAAAGCTCTCTGACTGTATAATAGTTTGTTTCAAGTAAATTGGCAACTTCACATGGCGTTATTTTATGGAATAAATCTGTCCTGAAATTTAACAAACTTCCACAAATCTAATTAGCCCTATTTTTATAGGCTTTTTGCTTATACTTTCAAACCATAAAGCGAATTTTTTTCTGACAACTCATCACTAATAACGACTTTATCACAAAATAGGTTGCTTTAAGTACGCATATTTCTATTTAGTGTCACTTTATTTGCCTTCACTAAACTTTTCATGTATCGCTGTGTAAAAAAATCCCTCAAAATTCCTTTATCATTATAGCTTATGCAACCATTCAATATGAAAGCCGTGATAACTAAAGGTTTTGATCCTATATCCTAAAAATATTCAGCCGTATACCCCACCCCAGAAAAAAAGCAGTATTCCAAAGTATAGATTATACCCTACAGGAATACTGCTCATGACTATTCTGACATAAAGAAATACCAAATAATTGCGACGGCAATTATTGATAAAATAACAGCAATCGTTACACGTAATGGTGAAATTGGGGCATCCCCACCTACTCGACCTGTTTGACCATTCACCATAAAGCGGTATACTTTCTCTTTGTAACGGAATGAAGAAAGCCAAATTGGCAGCATTAGATATTTGTATGTAATATCATCATGTGTGGTTGAGAAGTGTAAATTAGATACTACATCTGCATTATGTTCCCAACGTATTTTCGAAGTAATTTGTGTATTCAGGTGATTTGAAATTTCTCTCTTCGCCTGACTCCACCCGTCCTGTAAACCAATACTGTAGCGTTCTGATAAAAAGCCAGCAACATATTCTGGTTTATAGGCTTTATTATTGAGTAAATTAAAAGGTTCTATTTTTCGCATCATATTTCGATCATAACGGGTCGTTGCACTTATTAAGTGATCATCAATAAATTCCTGATAAAAGCCACTTGTGGTATACCAATCCGTTTCCGTTCGGGTATTTCCATCTTTATCTGTTACTGTGCGATGTCTACCGTAACTTGCAGAATACCTTGAGCTTGTTTTAGTATCAAAAGTCCAATAAGGTAGATAAACCCCTTTAAATGAATCAGGCTTTGCACTCTCTTTTGCGGCTCTCGGTGTAAACCATTTGCCCTTAATCCAACTTTGGAAGTTCTCTCCCGCTTGCTTATCTGTAAGTTCAAATGCACATACTCCGTTCGGCGCTAATGTATTTTTAGCACTTGCCTCCATGACCTGATTGGAGCCACAATATGGGCAACTATCGGCCACCTGTAATGCATCATATATCGTTTCTGCTGCACAGGATTTACAAATAACTGTTTTTTTCTCGACACCCCAGTTAAAATTCCCACGTTCTTCAGCCTTTGCAAAATCCATTTCCTGGGCAACTTTTTCTTCTTGTTTTTCTGGGGCTGCAATTTCAGTTTCATAGCCACAATACGGACATGTTAACTTTCCGGTTTTTGGATTAAATTCAATAGATGCACTACATGATGGACACTCGGCGTCAAAATCAAGGTCTACTTGTTTAGCATTTTCAGCGTCTTGAGCTGGCATCATTAGTCATCTCCTTACTTAACATCATTTTCATCAAACACATCACCACATTCTGGACAGAATTTTGGTGGGTTCGCAGGATCTTCTGGCTTCCAACCACATTTATCGCAAACGTATTGTAATGCTTCTGCAGGTTTTTTAGCACCGCATTCACTACAGAATTTGCCTTTGTTGACAGCACCACATGTACAAGTCCATCCTTCTTCTGCAGGTTTTGGTGTCCCACAATTTGAGCAGAATTTACCTGTGTTATCGTTACCACATGCACATATCCATGCACCTGAGTTAGTCGCTGTTTGTCCTTGCTGAGCAGTCTGTTTATTTTGCTCATTCATTTGGTAAAGCTGTGCTGCATTAACACCACCTGCCTGTGTCGCCATGTTCATGCCCATAAATCCTGTCATTGCTCCACCTTCATTTTTGGCTGCTGCCATCATGGCCTCTGCCTGAGCACCTGTTAAATGAGCTGCAGCCATACCTGGATCACGCATCACAGCACTTCGTTGTAGCTGTTTAATCATTGCTTCATCTTCTTCAGAAGCTTTTAAAGAACTAATACCAAAGGATACAACTGCTAAACCACGGGTAGCTAGCCATTTCTCTGATAACACTTTATTAAGGGCATCTGCTAGAGCAACCGTATGCGCAGGTATTTCGCTATAGCGTACCCCGCTTGCTGAAATATGTGCAAAAGCAGGCTGTAGCGCAGTCATCAACTCCGTTTTTAGCTGGCTGTCGATTGCATCTCTAGTAAATTCACGCTCAACGTTTCCACAAACATTTGTATAGAATAATAATGGGTCGACAATTTTATAGGAATACTCCCCATGACAACGAATAGCAATATCAATATCTAAGCCGATATTACGGTCGATAACACGGAAAGGAACCGGTGCTGGTGTCCCATATTTATTGCCTACGATTTCTTTTTTATTAAAATAATACACACGTTGATCTTTCGCAGGTTCTCCACCAAATGTAAAGCGTTTACCAATCTGCTTGAATGTTTCTAGTATGCCTTCGGACAAATCATTGCCATACATTATCGAAGGCTCTGTAGATGTATCATAAACATATTCTCCAGACTCCGCAGAGAACTCCACTACTTTCCCTTGCTCGACAATCATCATACATTGCCCTTCATTAATAGCAATGATAGAACCATTACTAATAATATTGTCATTGCCTTTATTTGAACCTCGTTTAGAAGTACGTTTAACACCCTTTGCCACAAGAACATCCGCTGTGAGTGACTCACAATAGAGATATTCACGCCATTGATCTTCTAGAACACCTGCTAATGCGCCAACTCCTGCTTTTAATAAACCCATATTTATTCCCACCTTCAACTTATATACTTATCACTTATTTTATCATATTAACTTTACCCCGGGGATAATTGCGTCCGGGGGCTTTAGGCCAAAACCACTCGCCTGAGTTCGCTATTTCAGTGGGGATTTGGCACCCACTGAAAGTAGATAAAATAATCTAATCATTATGTAGTACGCACAAAAAGGACAATTTGTTTCATTTTTTTACACTTCTTTATAAAAAAGAGATAGCTCCATAGGAACTACCTCGATCGTACTATAATTATTTCGTTGATCTTCACGTTTTAAGAAAATGCGGAAATGGCCACTAACACCCATGCAACGATAAATAACATACCGCCGATTGGCGTAATCGCTCCAAGCTTTTTCACACCTGTAACCGCTAATACGTATAAACTACCTGAGAAAAATACAATTCCTGCGAACATTAAATATCCTGCCCAAGATAGCAAACTGGAAGCTCCTAATAGGGCTTCACTCGATAAAATACCAAGCCCTAGTAAACCTAATGCATGATACATATGGTATTGCACAGCAGTCTCCCAAATAGCTGCATAGTGTGGTGACGCAAATTTATCTTTTAGTGCATGCGCCCCAAAAGCACCTAACACGACCCCAAGACAAGCCATAATTGCACCGATTGCCAATAAAAGTTCCATGTTGTATTCCCCTATTTCTTTTCGCGAGCGATTTCTTTGTATTTCGCATCCCATGCCGGATCAATTTTACTTAAGGATACCGGACGTAACGTATCTTTTTGCGCTAGAATATGTACGGACTGAGCAGTCGCCGCAATCGTGCCATCTTCATGTAAAATTTCATAGCCATATGTTGTACGTAAACGATCATGTTTTTCCACCCATGTACGGACCGTTGCCACTTGGCCATAATGCAAAGCAGCCTTATAAGAAATGGATAAATCCATTACTGGCGATACATAACCATCTTTTTCTAACTCAGCATACTCAAAGCCTGCATCATTTACTAACTGAGAACGACCTATCTCCATCCAAATGATATAATTTGCATGATACACCACGCCCATTTGGTCGGTCTCAGCATATCGAATTTCGATTTGTTTTTCACTAACAAACATTTTCTTCACCTCGTCCTACATTATAGCGTAAAAATATTGATTTGGCGGGGTTTTTGTTTTATTGATTAAGAAAAAAACAAAAATTTAATTTTACAAAATCTTGAATTTTTATTCAAAAATAAATTTGGAAATAAATAGTTGTCCCCGTTTTTACCCGTTGTACCCCACTTAATTGGGGTACAAATTGGGGTACACTGGGGTACAAAAAATATAAAATTATATAACACCGGGCAGGTGCAAAGGAGAAAAAAGTCACTCAAAAAATTAATGAGTGACTTTTTATTTTCTAACCTATAGAGCGAATAATCCTACTACTTTATAACTCACACTTTAGAATTTGTGAATTTTTATAAGCATTTCGAAAATATCGCGATTCCAAAACACTACTGACAACACTTACCAATATTGGTACAATTCAATAGAACATATACATAAAGGAGACTACTTTACAAATGAAGAAAAAATTAATTTTTAGCGCTGCTTTAGTTCTATCTCTCGGACTTGCTGCTTGTGGTTCTTCCGATAACAAAAATGAAACAGAGCAAAATAAAAAAGATACTGCTTCTGTTGAAAAAGCATCTACTAATAATAATGAGACTAATGTGTATCAAGATTATATCGAAAATGTTGGCCCTATAATGGATGGATTATCTGCCTTTAGTGCTGAATGGGATGAATTGCGACAGCAATCCGCTGATGGAACTTTAAGTGACCTAGATTTTGGTCTTAAAATAGTTAATGAGCTTATACCAAAGAATATGAAATTAACAGAACAAGCGGAGTCATTAGATGTCGATAAAGAATTAGCAGATATCAATGAAATGCTAATTGATATGCTAAATAAACAAAACTCTGCACTTAGCGAAGTCGCATCTGCAATAGATATAGGTGATTTTTCTAAGATAACTGCAGCAAACGAATATTTTAGTGAAGCTCGAAAAATCGAACGTGAATATGTAAGAGAATTAGAAAAGCATGTCGAACAATAAGTAGAAAAAGTCACTCATTATTTTTCAAATGAGTGACTTTTTTTTTAGTTCCTATTTGATTTTTATCTATAATTCTTCCGTATGTTTAATCATCTGCATCTATCAACTTTGCGTCTTGGATATCGTTAAATGAAATACGTTTCACTGATATATCCGCATCCAGTATCAATTCCTTTTTGAGTGGATCCATACCAGTGACTAAACCTTTTTCATCACGTAAATTATTATTTTGCCACATTGTAAGAGTAACTAGTTTTTGTGATTTAAATGCTCGTTGTATCTTTTGCTCAATCTCTTCTAGTTCCCATTCAGTCAATTCTCGCTTTTTATCATGAAACTGTTCTTCTTTCCATTTTTTAATCTCAACTAAGTGTTCTGGCAGCATCATTGCTGTCCACTTCATTGATCCGCGGTCTTTTAACATCACAATCACTCTCCATTAATAGTCACATTCTGATACGCTTAAAATGTCCAAAAAATGTACTTTGAATATCCATATGTTTGTCTTTGATATGTATTAATTTAGTATTTGCATCCATTTTAGTGACCATACCCGTTATCTGCTCATCTCGTTTGTAGACAGAAAATACTTTGTTTTTTGATTCTTGCATTGCTTCGGTTAAAGCATATGCGATTTCTTTTAAATCAAACTCATCACGATCTAAGTGCTTTGGTTCTTTCTTTTTTGCTGGTGTTTTTGTCTTAGTAGCCATGTTATCTCTCCTACACAGAACGTTCGTTTGTATAAATAATAGAACAAGTGTTCGTTTTTTGCAATAAAAATATTTGATTTCAATGGAAGGAATTAGAGGAAAGTATTGACTTTTAATACTAGTACTAGTATAATTAAGGTATAGAAAGGAGGTGAACAAAGTGGATTACGATAAGATTCTAGCTTACCTAGTAACTATCGCAACAATCGCAAACTTGGTAACAAGTACAGCGAAAAACATAAGCGATATGAAAAGTAAGAAAAAACAAAAGCGACGCCCTCCCGCAAAAAAAGAAACGTCGCAAATAAGCTGTAGAAGGAGGTTAACGCCTCCTTCCCTATAATCTTATCACATCCATCTCATTATGAAAAACATAGGATATGTTGCGCTTTAGCATTCGCCATTTATATTTTGACAGATATGGTTAATTGGAAAGAACCTAAGTTTTTTGATTACTTCATGATTATCACTTACTCACTTTGTTTAATCCTAGTGATATTAAATGTCGTAGTATATTTCAAAAGAAAGAAGGGTTAAATTTGGAAAAAAATTCGCAAACCGAAGCAAATAAACGTTGGCAAGAAAAGAATAAGGAGCGTGCCAAATATATTAGCGCTCGATCTAGGGCACGCAGCTTTATCAAAAATCATGCTTTAGAGGAAGATTTAGATGAGTTTATGGAATTGATATTGGAACGTAAACAAGTATTAAATGAAATGAAAATAGACAATGCCACTGAATAGATGAAAATGAATGACTTAAACGTGAATAGAATACTAAATTTCTTTATGTTATTTTGGAGGTAATTATATTTGATTTTTAAAAATACATTCGGTTATTCAATTATTAAATTCAATCCAGAAAATTACTATCAGATTGTTCAAAAATTACACGACTCAAATATAATTATTACGTCTACCTTGCATGATGATTCTGAAAACATACATGTTGATAAAGAATTTAATGAATACTTACAATATAAAAATGCTTTATATATGTCAGAAGGTATTAAAACTGAGAAAACCTCATCTTTTATATTTAGTCTAAATCCTGATCAAATTAGTGAAACAATCTTTAACAATCTAAAAAAGGATTTCATAAGAAAAGACGATTTTTCGTTAAGTACAACAGAAGAGGTTTCTCATGTATTTGGGGGCAACGTTGTAACTAAACGCCATAACATTCACCTTTACGAAGAAGACCTTCTTGATTGCGCTATACAAGTAGATAAAGCTTACTATGATATTGAGAAAATGTGCCTAACTTCTACCGCGAGATACAGTTCTCAAGAAAGACGAATATTGTTACCTTTAAGAATCAAGCATAACGGAAAGTACCTATTAAACTATGTTATGATTACAATTTTTAAAGAGGGAATAATATCATTGCAAATTTGTGTACAAGATTTCATTGAAAAGCAATTACTATTATCTGAATCACCTCCTAGATATAATCGTTTCCATGAAGTCACTTTTTACAAAAATAAAGAATATTATAGTTTTGATGACTATTGGGAAGAAGAAACCTTCGAAAATATAAATATTGATTATATTCTAGCTGAATACAAAAAAAGAATTATCAATTTAATTAACTTGGATTTATATTCAAATGATGATTTTGATTCAGTTAGCTGGGGTATAGGAGATTTTAGTTCTTTTAAAAATCCTTATAAAGATATTTCTGCATTTTATACTAGATATAAATCTAATATAGGGCAGTACTTATTCAATTCTGATAAACAGCTAGCTGAAAATAATGAAAGAGCAGAAGAAATACAAAGTTCTAGAATTCGGAATGATAAAGATCTTTCTTTTTACTGTAGTTCATATAGTTCTGTTTTCACACTCCGAAGTGAAAGAATGAAAAATTTAATTGAAATGAATATTGAGGAATTAAAAACTTCTCCTTACTATAAAGATGAATATAAAAGAAATGCCGCAATACATTTTCTTGTTGCAAATTTAAACTTTGTGAAATTTTATGAAATGTCATTTGTAAAAAAGTATTTTCTTAAAGACTTACTAAATCAAATTAGTGAATCAAAAAATAGAACCACTGATGATTACAACCGAATGATAAAACAACTAAATACAATAAAATTTAATTATGATAAGGATGTAATTTTCTTTACGGATGGAAGTCCTAAAACCCTTTACGAACTAATTTTAGAAAAAAGCAATATTAATGATTTAGAAGATAAGGTAGTAAACTTTTTAAACTTATTTAAGGATGACATTCAGATTATTAAAGATAAAAAAAAGGATGCCAATGAATTGTTGCTATTAAGCATAAGTTCGATCTTAACAATTGTATTAGGTTTTACAGGTTTATTAACTATCTTTAAAACAATTTTAGGTAAAGAAAATCCTAATTATATACTTTATTCTATAGTTGTATGGGGAGTATTAATAATTATAATTATCATTTTAAATATTAGAAGATGGGTTTTAAAATAAACGTTTGTATTAGATGACCAAGACAGCAATTAAGCTATCTTGGTCTTTTACTGTTACTTGAAACATTTATCGTGATAACGTTTGAGCATTGTTGCCATTTGTTGACGTGTTAAAGCTCCGGATGGATTTGTGCTAATTCCATCACCTTTGATGATTTTCTCTTCAATAGCCCAATTCCATGCGTCTTTATGCGTTGCCGCTACAGCTGATTCTGATTTTAGATTTGCTTTCCCACCTAATAATTCTTTGATTTCAACAAGCTCTTCCTTCATTTTTTTATTTTCGTTTTTCAGTTCTGTATATTGTGACATGCTTAATTCCTCCTCGTTTTTGTTGTTTGTAAACCATGATAATGGCTTTGATCCATTAATCATATTCAAGTCAACATTTCCTTTGATACCAGCAACAGTACCCTTCTCTGTGAACTGCCATAAGTCGCAAGGATACTTAGGTTTTAATCCAGGAGCACTAGTTGTACTATAGCGTGGTATCCAAAGGAAATCGTAGTTAGTTATCTTGTTCATTCCATACGGTTCATAGAAATGATGACCAGTGTACAAGCCAACCTTAACACCCTTGCCTTTCAGGTAGTCGATGAATGCTTGAGTACCTTCTTGGATATTCTTTGCATTTGCCCCAAATGATTCTTCAACGTCCACAACGTAAAATAACGGATTATATCCTTGCGCTCGATTGTAGAAATCTTTTGCTTGTGCAAGTGCTGTAGATTTGTTGGTGAATGTCACATAAATGTACACGCCGAAAGGTATTTTGAACTTTTTACAGTCCGAAATATTCCGTACATATTTACGGTCAATAGTGCTTGTACCGTATTGCGTGCGGATGATAGCGAGATCAACTTCTTTGCTAGCTTTTGACCAATCAATATCTCCTTGATGATGTGAAATATCAATGATTTTGCCCATTTTGTTCACCTTCTTTACTAGAGTATTGTTTGTATAATTGATTAGTGAATACAGCTGCTCCACTTACTAGTACGCCTTGTACAATAGCTTGTATATTGATACCCATAATTCCAATTGTAAATATCACGCCAAACAGTAATAAAATATATGGAACCAACCAGTCTTGCACTTTAGGTGTGTTCTTTAAAACTTGTCCGATAACTAATAAAACAGGCACTACAATAAGCGCCTGTTCGATGATGTAATCATATAAAAATTCCATTTTTAAATCCCCCTAGTTTGTTTTGATAACCAGTGCTAATAATCCTAAAATAACAGCGCCGATAATAGTAGTGGAAGCCCACCATACAATTTTATCGATTTTATTTAATCGATGGTGTGCACTTTTTGTGCTTGCTAATGCTTCCTCTGCAATATCTTTTGCATTGTCTGCAGTCTGACGAATGTCTCTTATATCATCAATCTTCGCCTCTATGCCACCCAATCTTTCGTATATATTTCTAACCAACTCATCGCCCATGCCTTCACCAATCCTTTGCCTAAAGTAAAACGCCATGAGGCATCGAGAATCAGCAACATGTACCATTGCTCATCTCGATTGCTCTCACAGCGCATAAGCTTATTTTATTATTAAGATTAATTAAAAAGGACACGTAAAATTAACGTATCCTAACTAGAAATGTACTTATTTATATTTATCTAGAAGTGAAAACATATTAAGGAATTCATTTCCGAATGGTGTAATTGTTACAACAGGAGTTCTATTCGTCCGTGGCAAACTATTTTTTTGCCTTTTGAGATCGTTATTAAAATTCCTCATCATTTCATCATATGATATGCTTTTTCCTGTATTAATTAATCCTAAACTTTCTAACTTTGATTCTATAGGAATTTTTAAACTTGAAAATTGTATATTATCAAAAGTATTTTCAACATTTTCGTTTTTATTAAATATTAAAGTTCTATAATAACTTCTATACGTACTACTTAGAGAAATTAAATATTCAATTTCTACAAAACGTAAATTCCTCAAGATATCATATAAAATCAAAATTCTTGATTGATCTATAATATTTTTGTCTATAACATTTCCAAATCCATCAAGAAAATATCCTGTTTTATTATCTTCATCTTCATCCAAGAGTTGCTGCAGAATGGCAGGAAATAAGAATTTTTTTAATAAATCAGCGAATTTTTCGTCATCAACGCTAACTACCTTTTCACTAAGTTCCTTTAATTTACTCTCATGCTTTTCTAATCTATTTTTAAGTCTGTAAATTTTGAAACTTGTCATAACATTACTTATTATAGGAGCTACATCTCCAATTGCTCCCGAAAAAAACTCTAATACATTGAAATTTGATTCACCTATCAAATTTTTAAAACTTTCAACTATTTCGTTTTCATTTTTCAAATTAATGTACCACCCTTCGTCTTCAACAATTCGACAAAAGGAAAGGATTCCCTCTTAATTTAGACAAAATAAATAACGCTAAGCCTTAGCTTGCGTTCATCAACTCAATTCAGTATTACTTCCATCATCACTTACATCCTTTAATTGCTTTTCGATAGCCGTTACCATATCTTCTTCGGTAGCAACGAAAGGTAATTCAGTTTTCATAAACCTAAATTGGCGTTCGTCACTATCTACTACAGCTACTATACGTCTAGCATAATAGTGTTGTTCTACAGCACGTGAAGGCTGACCTAATGTTGGATTTTTAAATTGGATTTTAGATTCCTTTAGTAAGATGTCCATTATTATAATACCTCCTCAAATTCAGTAACTTCCGTTATTTCATCCACTTCAAATGCATATGTTTCACCTAACCATGATTCACCGATTTCACGTTCTACGCCCTTAATGTACCAATCTTGTACATTATCATCATTACGAGTACCAAATAAAATTGCATTATAATTCTTAAGTGTATTGATTATTAATTCTAATGTTTCATTCTCTCTGTTGACATATCCATAACCTACACCAAAATGTCTTTCTGGATTTACTGATACCTGTTCATTAGTATTTAGCCATATCCAATAGTCTGGCAAAGGAATTGATAAGCGGTATACATCATCTTCCCTTACTGTAGGTAATTCTAAAATATTTTCTGCACCAAACATGCTAACATGTGCGATTTCCTTATTAATTTCAACAGAGAATCTGTAAAGTGTATCACCTGTTGTTGGTGACTCTACTGCCCCATGACGGATAACATGTGTATGTTTTTTATCTGGATGTGGATGTGGAATTTCGAAGTTTTTACCTCCTGATACCGATAGAGAACCGCCAATTTTCCATACGTTGTTAGCAGTACCAAGAATCGCATCATAATTATTAGGTGCTTGCACATTGTTTCCTATTGCTATAGAACCTGTCCCGTTAGCACTAGGATTAGCACCTATAGCTATAGAGTTTACACCTTTTGCGCCAGCGCCAATTCCTAGTGCCACACCCCTGTCTCCAGTGGTGCTAGCTGCTTGTCCAATTGCGATACCCCATCCCGATGTTGCCTCAGCATAATCCGATATAGCAATACTGTAAACACCTGATGCTTTTGTATTGGCTCCGATAGATATGCCACCCTTACTATTTGCTGAAGAATCTTTTCCTATTTTTGTGGATTCTCCAATAAGTTTATCATTAACTTGTTTTACTGCATTTGCTGTAGCAGCTTGCGAGGTACTAGTACTCGTTAATGTGTCGTTTAATTGAGTAATACCTTTTTGTGTTGTAGTGGCATCAGAAATAACAGGTACACTTATAACACCATCATTAACGTTAATACCATTGCCAATTAGAACATGTCCGTAAACTGTTTTTGACGCTTTTAAAGCAATGTGTTTAGCATTATTTTCTTTTAAGTTAGTGATATCATCTTCGTTGTACACCCCTTTTTGCCAAGCTTCATTAATCTTGTCACGATCACCAGGTTGGAGGTGTATTTCATTATTATTTGCGTGAAAATTAAGCTCTTTTTTAACTTCTTCTACTTTTCCATCAACATACGGACGAGAAGCAATAATTACGTTAGGATCTATTTTTAAGGTAACACTAGATGCGTTATTCACTTCAATAATGGTTCTAATAGTTAAATCCATTATTGAACCATCACCTACAACCGGTTTATATGTGTCTGGATAATTACCAATAGCGATTAAATCACCATCTGAGTCAAACAAACCAACCTCTCGAAGGGTGAACCCTCCTATATTCCCTGGTAGTATAGCATCCACAACTACCCAATTTGGATTGGAATTATCTACTGAAACACTAGTAACCACTCCTCGCCATTTTTCATTTTTAAGCGTTGTTTCTTTACCTGAAGGGGCGTAACTACTGCCGTTTCCATCACCGACCGCGATTTGAGTAATAGCAACAGTACTTTGAGTAACCTGGGCATTTGCTACTTTTGCAAGGCCTATTGGTGTTAATAAAGTATAATATTGAGACATTATTAATCTCCTTTCGGATAGATTTCTATGCTTTGCGCACTTTGGGTTATTGCTCCAAATATCATCTTCGTTTGCATATTAGAGTTTGTTGGATAATATGGATAGATTGTTATAGTCCCTCCACTTAAACAGGCGCTAGAGACATATTCTTTAGCATTTGCTTCTAACCGATAACTTGCCATCAAATGAGCGGGTTTAATTTCTTCAACAGCCTCAAATAACCCTGGACTAATTTTGTTATTTGATTGAGGCAACAAGATAATAAATCTATACTCATTGTCTACGTCTAATACTTTTGCATTCTTGTTTTCAACAAATGTATTAACAACTGTCTCCATCCTTTTAAGTGTTACGGTGAAATATTTATTTAATTCGTAAAGAACCTTCTGAATCCGTTCAACCTGATTTTTCCTTTCAATATCTTTAATCCCTAAAAATTCTTCCCAATATATGAGACTCCACGTCGCATTCTGTGGGAACAGCTCGCTTGTTAGATCATTTGTAAATTTTGATATTGCCTCCATAATAAAACCGTTTGCTTCAAATATTGAAAGTGAATAAATATCATTTGAATAAATAGGTGTTACATCTTTCAACATTTTCTTTGTAGTTTCACTAAGTTGTAGGCTCATAATGTAATACCTCGCTCACTATTGCACGTTCACCTTCCAACAAAATGATATTCTTGATGTCATTTTCAATTAGTAAATTGCTATAATCTGCAACCCCTTTTGTCTTAATAATTCTTGCCCCCACTTCTGTATATTTAATAATAGATTGGTCTGCAAAATACTCATTAATATTCTTTCCGACTTCCGGAAGAACCTCAAAGAGATCATAACCCTTTTCTAATACAAAAGTTGCTTTGATAGTTAGTGATACAAGAGTAATAGTGTCAACAGTAACATGTGCTCCTATAGGTGCCTTCCCTTCTCCCATACCATCCACTGGATCAATATAAGCTTTCACTTCATCGATTAACTGTTGAGTTGCGACTTGCCGATTACGGTCAGTAATTAATACACGCACTGTTTTAGGACCTCTCCATAAAGGCTGCACAATCACATCACCAACACCATCAATTTCTTTCGCCCAGCGTATATAATCACTTTTTGCCCCACTTAGAGGTTTGTTACGATGTCTTTCTAAAATGCGTGTTCGATAGCTTTCATCATCTTCTACTGCAGCACCATCAGTAATCGGCTCCGCATTAAACAACTTTTTTAGACCTTTGATTGGTTTCTCAATTCCAACAATTGTGTTCGGAGGCACATTACCACGTACCCCCGCTTCTACAGCTTCAATCGGTAAATTTATCTCACCAGATGAATCAATAATTCCACCTTTTTTAACCTGATAACGTACACTTTCCTCAAATTCATCTCCAATGGTTAAGATAATTGTTTCTTTTGTAATTTCTATACCAGGATCTCCAACAAAAGTTTCTATGGTTGTTCCTTTTACAGCTTCTTTCCTTGTCACTCCGATAGGATAACCGTGGTAATCTAAAAATGGCCCGACCGCAAATTGCGGGAACATAAGCATCAATGTGAGAGGAAGTGTATACTCTACAAGCTCACCAGCTATCATAGCTGTTGGTTTTGTGTGGTCCCAATACATATGACCCTCAGACGTATCAACGCCTTGTGGTGCCATTTTAAGCATTTTTTCATGTAGTTGTGCTTCTGTGATTTGCAAATGTTCAGGCAGCTGAAACTCTAGCATTCAATTCCCCTCCTCTCTGAATCTCAATTCGATCAATGCCATAAATACTTTCCAATAAAAAATGAACCCAACAGCTATCTCCTTCCCATTCAAACTTAAATGAGGAAACATTAACTGTGCGTTCATCAATCATTAGTGCTTCTTTAATTGTCCGTTTTAACTCACTTTCAGCAATCCCGCGAGGATAGTTGGCTCTCACTATGGCATCAAACTCTATTCCAAAGTCTGAACTATAGCAATCTCGCTCGTATCGCTCCGTTAAGCAACATTTTATGGCCCAGAAGCGGTAAGCATCTAGGGCTGTATCTTCTAACGTTTTACCTGTTCCGGTAACAATTACTTTACCTTCCTGGTAGTCATACCTATATGATCTTACATCCTGTAATGTCTCAATATCTTCACCGTACATTAATGTTGGTGCGTCAAATGTAGCATAGCTCACGTTGCTTATCACCCCTTAATACGTGCAGTAATAACATACGTATGTCCATCTTCAATAGGAACACATAAAACCCTATCATTCGGCTTTAGTGGATCTAACTCAGAGCCAATGCTTAAAGAGTGACTTACAGTATAATCTCCCGAAGGTATCGGTTTTGAAAAGCCATCTGGTAGCAAATTGAGTTGACCATCTATCGTGCCATATACAGGGAAGCGTGTATTTTCATTTGAAATATTACTAGCTATTTTTACAAATGCTTTTGCTAGAGCATTACCACCTAAATTTTTTGTCATTTATTCCCCTCCAACATAAGTGTCATCATACCTTTCTCAATATCACGACTCACGCTTTCTACGATGCATTTAATACTTATTTGCTTACCATCTTTCATACCGCCGATTGTTCCAGATGCGACCATAATGGCATCACCTTTACGAACCCATGGTATATCAGGATGATTTACGCACCGTTCAATTTCCGGTTTCCCTCGTTCCTTTAACAATGTATTAGCAGCTTTATTGGCTTCATTAGAATCTTTGAAGTTTGATTTATATAAGATTTCTTGCACCTTCCCAAACTCCGTTTTGCCTGTTTTAGTGGCCGATACAGCTGGTCGTTTATCTTCACTAGAATTACCATAAATTTTTACGACCGTGACCAAGTTTTCACTTGAATGCATATCATAGCCGCCATCTGCAGTTTTATCAGTGACTTCATACACAACAGAATTGGAGCCTTTTTTAATAGACTCTAGCTTTCCCTTCGTTGAACGAACAACAAAGTCACCGTCACCTTTTTCTTTAGACTCTTCCAAGCGTTGTGCTATCGTATTTCCCACGTTGCCGTTATACATCTTTTTAGTCAATTTAGCATTCGGTCCGTCTATTTGCCCTAGTGGCACACCCATATCTTTAGCTATGGTTTTAATCGATGACCCACCACTAATACCATCCTTAAAGTAAAAATGTTCTTTTGATTGCATGATATTAAAGTTTGGATCGTAAGCAGTAAATTCAATTGTATGATTTCCAGGGATTGTTTTCCAATTGTGAATAGAACCTCGAAAAATTTCAGTAAAGGCTGTTCCAGCACTCTTTGCCTCTAAAACTAGCCTTTTCGCTAGATAGACATGTTGATGAATCCATCCATCATCACGCTTAATATTTTTCATTCGGACCTTTACCTTAGCAGATAGCTCTCCGTCTAATTCTTCATGATGGCTTGATTCTATAAGTTTAGTAATATCAATGGCCGCTCCTGAAGGGGGTAAAACCACTAGGCGATATTCAACTTTTGTAAGATCAAATAACTTTTCCGTCACTTTAACCATTCCTTCGGTATCGTTAAGACCTCACCTGGATAGATTAAGTCTTTATTTTTACTTTTTAATTTACTTTTGTTTAGATTCCATAGCTCTGGCCACTTGTTACCGGAACCCGTTAACTTTCTTGATATGGCCCAAAGACTGTCACCTTTGACCACAGTGTAAGTTTTCGGCATCATTTTCGTTTCTTCACGCTTTTTCTGAGTTACGTTTTGAGTGTTTTTAATTTCTTTAACTTCAAAGTTTCGATACTCCGTCAAGGTTAATGAATACGGTATATTGCCACCCGCTTTTTCAATAGTTGGCTCAAAACTAGGAAAAAATACAGGTAGATTCCAATCCGTTTCACTTATGACGAGTCGAAGCTTTTTGCCGTATGGACCAGCATCACTCCAACTCTTGAACTTTTCAACAATTTCATTGGGTTCTAAGTCCGAAGCGCGTTTTCCTAACGGCGTTGAGCTTTTAGGTAGCATCCCTGATACTTCAAAGGTCATAGGTTGACGACCACGTGGAATTTCAACATTCCCCAAAACTATAGGTTCGAATGACATGGTTTTTGTTCCTATGGAGATTTTTATTTGAGAAGGTGCGACAGGAAATATTACAGATTCTTTTGTTTCAGGATCAATTAAAGCAAAATCCATACCATCACCCCACCATCATATTTGAAGCGGCTTCCATTACTTTATTAGCTAATTTAACACCAATTTGATCTAAAATTTCATCTGATACATTACTTAAATCCACATGCCCGTTTTCGTTTGCTTGTACTGTTATTTGTACCTGCGGCAAAATATCACCAATACTTATAGATGCGCCATTATTACCTGTTGAAATGTCTCCGTATCCTTCAATAATGTTACCGCCTACCAAGCCACCATCAGCATACGGTTGTACTCCTAAAGCAGAAGCGGCTCTGTATAGTAACTCTCGACCACGCCCTCTACGACTTGGCGATAGTGGAATAATAGCTTCCGGTCCAGCTTCTCCGACTAATCCCATGTGTGGTCGATTAATTAAACCGCCATTTGCATACGGAACATAACCTCCACCACTTCGTACAGGTCCTAAACTTTTTTTAGGGCCTGCAGGTGCTGCAGAAGGTACAGACGGTACTGAAGGTAACGAAACATTATTAATTCTTGAACGTAAGCCATCGATGGCAGATTTTAAAGCATTGACTTTTTCTGATATACCACTGAAAGATGCTACAGAAGCGGATGCCTGAAGAGTGCTAATAATTAATACAGACATGCCAGCATTCAGTAGGAAGCCCTTTGGTGCGAGTGGAGTGTATGCGCTACTCACATATGAAGCAGACTGCATTAATGTCATAGTCATTAAATCCATAGAAGTCCCTAACATTAAACCCCTTATTTGCAATGGCGCAAAGGTGCTTTTTAAGCTTCCAGTGACTTCACTACTTGATTGAACCAAATTATCAAAGTTTGTTTTAAAAGATTTTATACTCGTATTAACTTCTGCAAATGACGTTAATATGTTATATACGCTTTGATGTAATGCATTTCCCGAATCCTCTAATTGTTTAGCTAAAGCTTGAGCTTTCTGTTCAATTAGTGCATTGCTGCCGGTACTTTGAGTGCTTGTTGAAGGCGTATATTTTGTTGTTGATGCCGGAGATTGTGAAGTAACTGCTGTATTATTTGCTTTAGATGTAGTTTCTGCTGCAGAAGCGGTTTTGCTGCTAAACAAACCACTAATTTTACCTGTAAGCCAATTGGCAAATTTTTCGCCTCCAATTGCACCACCAATACCTCCTCCAACACCACCAATAACTGATCCCGCAAGTGTACCACCAGGTCCTAAAAACGAACCAAGTGCAGCTCCACCGCCAGCACCTAATTTTGCACCGGCCCATCCTCCAGCGGCACTACCAGCAACACCGCTCCACGAAGAACCGGAGCTTAATCCATCAGCAATAGAGAGTGCAGCGCCAAGAACCGGAATACGTTTAGCCCATTTACTTACGCCTTTTGGCATCTTAAAATCCTTTATTGTATCCATAAATGATTTAGATTTGGTTTTGTCTTTTGTATAACTTGTGGATTTTGTCTTACCTTCATTTGAAGGATATTTATTTTGTGATTTTTGTTTAGTTTGTTCGGAATAGCTACCACCAGTTGGTTTAGTACTTGTTGTTTCTTTTGTTTTTGGAGTATCTTTGGTTTTCGGACTTCGAAATTTATCCCAGAGGTTTTTACTACCACCCCATAAATTTTTCATACCTTTAAAACCCGAAATAAAAGGTTTTAAGACTTTCATTGCACCCCAACCTGCTAATAATGATGCACCACCAAACTTTAATAAGGACCCTCCTGTCTCTTTACTAAATAACCCATTCTCTTCTCTATTTTTCCAGATGTCACCCCATAGGGTACTTAATATTCCGACTCCTTCTTTTAATGCAACACCCATACCTTTTAAAATTGCTTTAGCCATTAAAGTACCAGTATCAATCATCAACTGTTCCCCAGAAGAGTCCCACCAACCACCAATAGCTGGAGCAGCCTCCGTATCCCACCAGTTTTTAAAATATGACTGGGTATCTTTAGCAACAATTTTAATCTTGGCACCTACTGTTAAATCTTTATTTTCAGCAGAATTAAATACGTCACTTAAATAATTAAACAGTCCCTCACCTTTCGAAAATGCGAATTCAGAAAACTCCTTACCAGCCTGACTTACAGTCTTTTTCCATCCGCCCCATGTTTCTTGGTTATTTTCAAGCCATTGGTTGATTTTATCAAGGCGAGGCTTCATAGGTTCAAGGAACCCTGTTCCCATAGCACGAAGCAAAGAGCCTCTGTATCCTTGCAATGTCGCTATGATACCTGATGCAGTCTTAGATAATTTCCCAGCACCACCCTCATACTGTTTAGCTAACTCTTTCATCACACCTTCGAATCCGACTTTATCAAATTCTTTTTTACTCATTTTCAAACCGAATTCAACCAGTCTGGCCATTTCACCCATTTTTGCGTCAGCTAATGCTTCCATGGCATCTTCTACTGTTTTACCTGGTGTTAATGCTGCCATGTCGGCGGAGATTTTTAGTAATTCTTTAGACTTTTTAATATCACCATTTGAAATACCAACTCCACGTGTTAAAGCCGGGAATAACTCTGGAGAACTAAATGGCGTAGTATCAGCATATTGCCCCATCCATTTTGTTAACTCCTTGGCTTGTTTGACATTGCCACCAAGCCAGTGACTCATAGCAACCTCATATTCTTCCCATCGCATAGCCGCTCCGAGTGTGGCTTCACCGAGCTTTTGGACTCCTACATATGACAAAGCAATAGTAACCACAGCAGGAATACTTGTAATAGATCTTCTGATGCCACCTAAAACTCTTGTAGCCCTGTCGATAGCGCCAATTGTGAATGTAATTGCCCTAGCATTACGAAGGTTATTCATTTTGCTTTGAACATAACCAATAGTTCTTGACGCACTATCCCTAACACCTATTTCAATCATTTGTTTACGTCGTCCAATACGTTGCATTACATTCGCTTTGTCTTGTATGCTTTTTTCAGCACGGGCCATCTGTTTATCAACATTCGCACTTACTTTAGAGACTTCCTTACTTGCTGCTGAAGAAGCAGATTGCACTTTTTTTACTTCTCTTTCTAAACTAGAAGCACTTTTTTTCGCACTTTCAAAGTCACTGATACCTTTTATTTTCACATCTTTTCCAAGTTGCTTTTGAAGAGCCAAGATAGCTTTTTCAGCTTTTTGAATCTCCTCAGTATAGTTATCTTCAACTGTGATAGGTATCTCAATTCGATATACTTCTGTACTAGACATTCAATCCACCTACTTTTTATTTAAAATTTCTGCTCGTTTTCTTGCTATCTCGTATTCTTTATTTAAAGCATAGGTCATCGACTCATAACAAAAACGCTGTATATTCTTTGGTTTACTTAATATTTCGTCAGGTGTCTTTCCTGTCCGTTGAAAAATCTCATGCAGGAGGGTTATTCTTCCTCCTGCTCCGATGAGTTTTTTAACATGTCCTCCGCTTCAAGCATATAACCTGAAATTTCATCAATCACTTGTACTACTGCTGATTTTTCACCTGCACGAAGTACCTTTTCAACTAGATGTGTGCCAGTTAATGAACCTGTTGCGTCCCAATATTTTTTGTTATCCCATAAACGAGCTCTATCTTCCTTTTTAGTCGCTTCATAGATCAACATTGCACGCATTTTAGGATAATCAGTTTCTACAGGAACCTTGATTCCAGCTTTATTATTTTTAAATTTCGTTGCTTTGTCCTGAATTTCATCGTATTTTTCTTCCGAAACTGGTTGTACATTAAAAGTAAACAAAGCTTTTCCTTTTCTCGAAATGACAATTTCTCTTGTTTCCTCTTTGTTGTCCTCATAAGCGCGCAATAATCCATCAATGATGGCAGGTTCCATTTCTAATAGTTCCTCTTTGTCTAAGTTCTTATCATTCATTTTTCATTCGCTCCATTTCATTTGGTAATAGAAAAAGGCGCTTGTTCAGCGCCATTTAATTATTTTTTGTGCGATCGTAAAACACCTGTAAAATTCAAGTCAGGTAACTGTTCTCCCTTTTTAAATCCGTTTAATATTTTTATTAAAAGCATGTCATTGACTACCGTTTCTTTAAGTGTAAGTGTAAAAGAATAGCCAGTTGTAATACCCCAGATTACCCACTGAGTAGCAGCTTGATAGTCAGCTGTTTCAAAGGACATCTGGGCTTGCCATTCATTAACTGCAGCTAAAAAATTACCATCTTCGTCGTACAATTCACCATCGACCCCATGTAGGATATTCCGTGGATCAAACTCGCCGGAATCTAATTCCTCTTGTAATTCTGGCGGCATGTTAATACGAAATGACCAATCACGTTGTAAAATTTCCCCTGGCGCTACATTCGCTATATCAATTGTGTCTGTCGGAATACACCGACGAAATACATAACGTCCATCCATCTATAAAACCTCCTAAAAGTTTAAAAAGCCGCCTTTTAGGCGACTCTCTTTTTAAAATTTATTTCATTGTCCAAATTAAAAGAAACCACCTCATATGAGATGGTTACCTCTTTCTAGCTATTCAACTAAAGCACCCCGTTAGTTTAATAAGAACAGCGACGCTTCTTCAACAATCGCGCCCGATTGTTGAAGAACGAATATTAAATCTTAGTACGATATAGACTCGACATTTAATTACATACAGTTCTCCATAACGAATATAAGCGCAGTTTTCATACTCAGTTTTATATTAAATTAATCTTCCCCTTTAATGAAAACAAGCGCTAATCCTAATTACAAAATATTACTAATAGGGGTAGCACCATGTGTATTTTTAGTCAATTCCAATTAAGTAATTCAACCAAAAATTCTATTCTATATTTTTTTTAGCTGCGTAATCACCATAAAAGTAAGTGTCCCAAAAATCACCATATTTAGGAGTGGCAATTATTGTATATTCCCCATTTTCGTCAACTTCAAACAAAACTACACTATTATGTTCCCATCCCACAAAATGTTTTGAGTCATCTACGAGCATATAGATGCTGTATATTCCCTTTTCTAATACTTCACTTTTTTTGAAGTCATCAATTAATTCTTTGGCGTTTGGAATAGTGTGTTTATTTTCATTTATGTCAAACTCAAATTGGAAATTTACCACACCTATTTTCGATGCATACCTTCCATACCTGTCATCACCAATATTATTTCTTGGGTCGCTTGGTACCAATGTAGGTAAAAGTTTAATAGTATCTATCTTTTGTGTCATTTTAAAATCGTCAAGTAGCTCTTGATAATTACCTACACCTATCTCAATATTGTCGTAGGGAAATATTGAAACAGGTCCATTTCTTACTGGTTCATATTCATTAGGGTATTTCACTAAACCATATTTTGTTACTAGCTGTTCAACTACTTGAACTACCTTTGGATGTTGCTCAATATATGCACCCTTGAATTGTGAAAGGTAAATATCGTCAGGACTGCCCTTTCCTATAACCTTCAATGTATCTCTATCAATCATTAGATACGGATAAGCACGATATGGCTCTTTCATTTCTATATATGTTTCATGGTCAATACTTGCAAACCAGTTATTACTTGCCTGAATAACAGAAAACTCACCTTGTATTCCATAGTTTGTTTCTAAATATTCTTGTATTGGTTGATTCAGATCATCTTTAGAGAAACATCCACTAAGAATTAGGATTGATGTACTTGCTAAGATAACTTGAATCAATCTTTTAATACTCTTCATTTCCTAAACTCCATTCCCTAAATTTTGATAATATTATAACATTTTCCGTTAAACTAAGCTGCCATGTTGGCATAAGTACATTTCTTCACAATCTTAACGAAACAATTAATAAAGTCACTCCATAATCTGGCCCGATTGTTGAACAACACTCTTCAACTAAACTGCACCGTTAGCCATCCATGAAGTGCAAAATAAGCACTTCACCACAGAAAATGAAAGATGATTAGGTTCTTTCATGGGAGTTGAAAAAGAAAAAGGTGGGATTGCTGTGGAATCCCATCTTTAAGTAAAGCACCCCGTTAGTTTAAGTGCAATTCTTCACAAATTCGCTCCATTATTTTAATAAAACAACTCCCCAGTAAAGAAAACTCATAGAAAGAAAAACAAACGCAAATGTAGTTATTGCTTTTGGTAATTTACGATAAAAGTATATTAATGCTAAGCCTAATAGTATGTGAATGGAAACAAAAAGAATAAGACTCATTTACCTCACCTCTTACCAAAATTGTACCATTGTCTAAAATGGAAAATAACCCCCAATTCACTAACCTGCACCGTTAGCCATCCATGAAGCGCAAAAATAAGCACTTCACCACAGAAAATGAAAGATGGTTAAGTTCTTTCATGGGAGTTGAATAAGAATCCGTTCCGCAACACTTAATATTTGAATCCAAATGCAAGATAAGCCTTTTCAAGTCCATCTAAGTCAACTAAATTGTCGAATGTAAACCATGCTGAATCACCTTGTGGCGGTGTTTTTGGATCAACTACCATTGCTCCTGATTCCAAACCACCATCTTCAATCATTTGATTTATTTCACCATTTGCTAATGTAATAACATGCTGACGTCCATCAGCATTGTTGTCTACATTATTAGACATAGCTTTATCCACTTTGCGAACGATACGATCAATTAACTCATAACGAGTTCGCATTCGGCGAATTTTCTTCCATCCTTCATCCTCATCCTCGCCAATAGAAACGAGTGTGTTAATACCATAATCAATTTGTGGAATGCCATCTGTGTTAAGGGAAAATACCATTAATCCATTATTGGCCGCTTCATCATATTGATTAGCTGTTAACTCTCCAATAACTTCAATCCCACCATTGATTGTATTTTTGGTAAGACTAGATTTATAGGACCCGGAAATCATCATACCCATAACTCGTGCAGCTGCTAGAGCACCTTTTAACATTCGAGTTGTAGTACGAACAGCGTTGCCAATATAGACGATAGCGAAATCATTAAATGCCTTAGCTTTTTGGATACGAGTATTAAAATCATCTTCTAAATCATTTGCAAATACCGCTGACGTACGATAACCCTCTTGAATGCGGCGGCGGATAAACGCTTGAGCAGACGCTTGTAATGCTGTATTTTCAGTATCTAAAATTAATGAATCGAAGAATTTTGTTTCCAGAAGCGGCATAGCTGATGTATAATCCTCAGCTGTAACTGTTGGATCACTTCCGCCAGTCAATGGTTGGCTCACAACAGAAGGTAATTCACCATCATTTACTTTTTTTACATCTAAATAAGCACTCCTAGCAAGCACCTCTGTTAATGCGAGCGCTTCATTGTCACCGGCTTCATAGCTATAACTCTCTAGCTGTCTACCTTCCTCCGTTATAATGATTTCACGCTTTGAAGGGTCCAACGCATCTCGTAGTGTTACTTCAAATTTTCGTGAAGTTGGATATTTTGTTGTTAATTCAACATTCCCGGCAGATGATTCTGAAATTGCGAGTTTCCCTTTTTCCCCTCCATTACCAACACGTACAGTATGCATAAATACCGCTCCACCTAAAAACGCTTCTTCTAACAATTCAGCAGCAAGACCAGAGCCGATTAATTTCTTTAATGTGGCCGGATCATTGTCTGATGCCTCAATCGTTTGAACTGTTTCAAGCGGCCCCCAATTTGATTTAACAAGTGCTGCTCCTACACCAAGTGGTCGAGCATAGCTTTTATAACCACCGGCATTGTACCAACGCACGTAAACATTCGGACGAGCTTTTTGCTCACCGAGTTTAAACATTGCTCCAATTCCCATGTATTACACCTTCTGTCCTTTAAATTTTTTAATAGCAGCCTTTACCTGAGCACGTGTTAATTTGTCACCTTCAACAAGAGTTAATGCACCTGCTAAAAATTCAGCCGATACCTCAAACACACTTGAAGCTGCTATGATTTCCTCACGACTGTACTCTTGTTCAGGTACTTTTTTTGTTTGCGTTGTCATTTATGCACCGCTCCTTTCGCCTTATCGCTATCATTCGCATATACATGACGTAGCGGGTTTCGTGATTTTTCTTTTAAAATTCCATATCTAACTGACAATTGAATTTGACCTTGCTTAAAAGGATCATAACCGTCATTTACTGAAACACTTTCAAAGTTCATTGGAGATTTATCTGACATGTAGGCTCTGTTATCTAATAAGAGTTGACGAGCTACCATTTCAGCTACTTGCTTCCGTTTAGCAACATTTGGATTGATTACATGCCCTTTGAGCGTTGCAGTAATCCAAGTGCCCCACACTGTCGGTTCCGTAGCTGTTACTGCTTCCTGACGCCAATATAATGCCGGACGCTCATCTGACGGCTTCCATGTTGCTGGATTGGTTTGTAAATCAGCGAATTTCATGCTTGAATAGACGGTCATAGTTGTAACTGGATCTGGTTCGATTGCTTTATGAACAAGCCAAGATAACGAATGAACCCGGAAGCTTAATCCTCTAGTAAGCGCATCCCATTCCTCGTCTACAATGTCCTCTGTAGAGCCAACAAATTCGATATAGAATGGTTTGCCATCCACATCAAAACGTTTTTTATCAATAACCTTATTAACTTCTTTTGCAAGAGTGTCAACTGCTTGGAATGTCGTCCGCTTCACATAGGGCCATACCTCAAAATCCATTGAAAAATCCGCAAACTTTTCTGTTTCAGTCTGCGGACCTTCTCGAAGTACCAGGCATGGTTTTTGCATTTCGGGTCCAGCCGCTGACGGCTCCCATACCTCACCTTTAACAGTCGTAACGCCATTAACAAGCAAGTCATACAAAGCCCCACGTACTGTCGTCATGATTCCCAATACCTCCTGATAGCATTTTCAATTTCTGATTTATTCTTTTTCGCTGTGTTTTCAAGCACTGGATTTGCTTTTATACCTTTAACAGATTTAGCGAAAATTACGTTACCACCAATTTGAAACCTCAGCGCCTTTTTATTTTTAGGTGTGATAGGTCGCTTATTTGGACCGTATATACCTGTACCTAGTTCGTGATACATACCAACCTTAGAGCCATGAGCAATATATACTGTTGTTCCTTTGTCAGTTTTATCAGCTCCACCATGGATAGCTGCACGAGTTGCACCTGTACGGTCAGTCCAACTTGCAGTTGATTTAGCTTCTGATTCTAGCTTTTTACCTAAATGCTCACCAAGTACATGCAAACCAGCAACTTTTCTATCCAACTTTTCTTTAAATGTATGAAGCGGCATTATATCACCCTTTCCAGTTCACCTTGGTATCCTACAATCTCGCCATTTATTTTCTGCGGATAAATGGTTTTTACAAGGTATCTAATACCATCAACCTCAAATTCATCTTTAACAGTCGTACTTGCTTGTATATCCGCTTCAAAATCAGCCAATATACCGAAATACGTGTCTGTTTGCTTCTCTCCGGCCAATGTTGTGACTACTTGTGGGCTAGATGAACCTGAGTTAAAAATACGAACAACAAAAGGGCCTACATCAATGTTTTGTTCATCAATGTAGCCCTGCGCTTTTTTCTTTATTATTCTGTTAATAGTAACGGTTGTGGGGTTTTGCTCAATGCTCCATTTTGTATGCTTTCGTCGCATTTCTACAAAGTTCACTACATCACATCCGGAGCACTACATTTTAATAAAAAACTAGGTTGTTGTTCTTCCGCTTCTTCCGCAAGATCTTTATACTTTTGAGCCATCCTCAATGCATGTGATAACCTGTCTTGCAACTTTGTTAATTCATACTTTTCATTACCTGCCGAATAACCCTCGATGTCACCTTCAAGTAGACCTGCCTTTATGGTCCACCCTTCAGAAGCGGCATAGTAAATACTTTCAGACTCTCGTAAAATATCATCCAATTCGGCGTTTAGAAAAACCGCATCCTTATCTGTTCCACCTGTGGGAATTCTGTCATTAATCATTTTCCGAAGTCGTTCACGTAAAGCTATTGTCGGCTCCATCTACCTCACCGCCTTATTGACCAGGTAACGTAATTTCTTGGACATTTTCCTCAACCGCAGCAAATACTCCACGCCATACGTCGCCTACTACTTGAGAATCAACTAAACGAGTTAAATCGCCCATTGTAGCATTAATTTGCAAACCTTGTTTGACTAATTCTTTAAACCCGCGTTTCGGACGAATTAAATAAACTTTGCCTTCCGGAACACCATCATAAACGTGTGTTTTTTTAGATACTTGCGCTTCCCATCCATCGTAATAAATGATGTCACTAATACCCGTTGTTGCTCCATATGGTGTTGCTTGTAGTGTCATACTACCTAAAGCATCTTGAATGTCCTCTTTATTAGCGGAGTTTGCAAGTAATACTGTACCCGGTCGTTTCGCAGTTCGAGAATCTTTTAAAGCTTTTCGTAAAGTAGCTCGTAGAGACAAGATATAGTGTGCATCCGTTGCAGTGCCATCACTTCCATCTGGTTTAATATATACAGGAGCGGTTTTATTGGCTGCTTTATAGCCATATTTAATAATTGGTGCTAAATGTAAGTGATTTAATAATGCATTATGCGCTTCTCCGAAAGCTTTATTAAGCAGTTCGAAATTGAATGTTTGATTAAATATATCCATTTCTTTTGTATATTCAAAACCAGCAGAAAAACCTTTTATTCGTGCAATTGGACCTTGTTCCGCTTGTAGGCTTCCGAATTTTACTTCTTCACCTTCTAAATGTTCAAAGAATACAACTGATCCATACTGTGCCCATTTAGCGTCAAACTCTTTCGGGAAATTAGGATCTGATAATGTTTCATAAATAGGTCTATACAGCACAGGCACTTCCTCGCGGCCCAATTCTACATCAAGAACTACCTTTTGCAGCAATTCTTTGCGAGACGTTTCAGATGTCATCATTTCACCGATTGGCTTCGATAACTCATAAGTTTCCATTTCACCGTTTACAATTTTTTTCGGGACTTCTGCTTGTTGCCCATTAATTAAAAAAGGAACCACCGCTTCGTGTGTTCCTTGTCGTCGTTGTTCTTTTAATGTGTCTATTGAATGTACTCTTGCCATTATGCATTGCCTCCTTGTGGTGCTAAGATGAACCAAATAACACCTTTAGCATCTTTGCCTTGTGTAACTGTACCCGCAAAGCGAGCTGTATCGCTTTTTGTTTCAGTGAATTTACCTTCATCAAAATAAATCTTTGTGCCAAGTTCAAATGATTGTGTTTTCTCAATCTGATCCGATTCATATTCAGCTTGTTCAATATTTAAAACTACCTCGGATGTTTCACCGGTTAGCGTTTTAACTGATTGCATAGCAGAACCGAAGAAACCACCTATTTCATAAAAAAGACCAGCTTCAATAGTTGTCTTTTCAGGTACTGGAACTTTAACACTTTTCCCATCACTAACTTTCGCTCGATAAGCATTATAAACTTTACTTGGTACTGGTTGACCTGTGTATGGCATTTAAATTACCTCCTTATAGCGCTGTACGCTTTGTTTTTAATCCCTGTGGTGTATTTTTGTTACCGCCCCCGTTACCTACTCCAGCGGGCTTGTCGGTGTGATAAGAACTGATGATGTTTTTTACTGCTCCATCATTTAAAAACGAATCCATCTCTCCGGCGATTTGATCTTTCGTCATATCAGCTGTAATAGAGTTTGAATGATACGACCATAGCTTTCCAATCGGCGTTTCTACATTCGACATATCTTTTCGAACATTCTCAGATTGAATTTTTGTTTCCATCATTTCACCAATAATCTTTTCTATTCCGGCATTCCCTTGTTGCTCTAATGCCTTCGCCGCTTCATTAGCAATTGCTACAACATCCATTTCGCCAGAAACCCTAAGTGCTTCTTCAACTTTTTTCAGTTTGTCAGCTGATGTAGTGATATTTTTAACCCACTCAGCATCAATATCTGATGCAACTTGTTCTGGTTTCCAACCCATTTCACCAGCAATCATCGGTACAGTAATTTGTTTGTTGCCAAGCATCTTTTTTAACTCGGCCAATACTTCTTCTGGATTCATTGTTTTTCCTCCCTTTTTATCTTCCATTTCACCTGTTGGCCCTTCGCCTTCTAAGTCCCACATTTCACCAGACATTGCCACAATTCGAGTGTTCATACCCGCTCGATCTAAAGGCGTCCAGTCAATTGACATCGGCTCATAACCGACTACATTGGTTGCTCCCGCTACTCTTTGCAACTTGGGAATGCCAAAAATGCTAACTTGACGAATACGTTTTGATCTAATCCATCGTTTCAAATCATTTGCCGCAGCATCTACAACGCCACGAAAATAAGCAATCTCTCCTACCATTTTTGCCCCTACCCAATGGGTAACAGGTGGTAAGAATTGATTGCTTACGTCCTCAGCCTTCTGGTGGCCGAGAAAACCATTTAATGTTTGTGTGTTAACTGCATCAACAATATTCTTTAAAGATTCGGCGGTATAGTTCCAGCCCCGTTTTGATTTAGAAGCGGGTATTTCAACGACAACCTCAAGTGGGTCGTCATCTCCTTTTTTTAATTCATTCAAATCAACTCCAGGTGCAGTTGAAACATCTTCTATTCTCATTTCCCCGGCAATATTGCCAAACAATTGAAAAATCTTGTTTTTCTCTTGTGCCATTTCACCACATATCATTGAGTATTGCATATGCTCACCCCCTCTCGATAAGAAGCTTTACCCACTTCTGACAATCGAGTAATTTTTGCTGTAACTTTAACTGTTCTTCGATAAAGATAACTTCCGTCACTACAACGCCCCCACTTTATAATGTTGTTGGTACCATTTTTCAATGTCTGGCTGTGACATTGGATTATTGGTCCATTCAATCAGTCGATCCACAAAGGATTCTGTATCCTCTAACTCCGGTGTAAGTTGACACATACAATTAGGATGTGCAGGATAGTCGGGCATTTCATCAAAGCTATAAACACCCGCCCCCATACCGTTGTCATTTGATGCATTTTCTTGACACTTTTTGCATGCAGTGTTTGAGTTTGATGTGGACCATTTCATACCTTTTACCGATGGTAAGACCTCAGCAGACATTTTAGAGCTTACACCATATGCACCCATGATTTCAGTCCTTGCAAGGCGTAACGCTTCATATGACAGGTCATCTGGTACCATGTGTCCAATCCGCTCCATCATGTTAGGATATTCACTTACCAAAGTGCCGGCACCCTTTTTAACATACTGCTGCATACGTTTAGCGACCTCAATAGGATGCTCACCTTTTTGCACTCCATCTACGGCAATTTTGCCTAAGATATTGTTTATTCGCTTACTATGACCCCATATCCGCTCAGATAAATTAAGCCCTTTTATTCGTCGCCGCTCTATCTCGTCAACAGCTCGTTCACTAATACGGAAAAACGAACTGATAATTGGTTTAACATCAATATTCGCTTTATTTAACAATCGTAAGGTGATTTCACGTGACTGATGTATACCGGCATTGACTCCAACAATAGCAGAAGCGGAAAACACCGCTTTTAACTCTTTTTCAGTGATTGCAGTATTCTCAGCAATAATTGCGTCAATCAGCTCTGGAATAGCATAATAGCGCCCCTCTGCTTCCAACTGCTTAATTTTCTCAATCAATCTATCTAGTGAGCGCAAAACAATAGCGCGTACCTCGGCATCTTGCTTCAATACGTGCTCTATGATTAACTTTCTTGATTCAAGTTTTAGCTTTTCAAATTCATTCATGCTGCACCACTACTGATTTTCTTAGTTAGCTCCAAGAGCTCTTTTTCAAGCTCGGCAGAATCAGGCATCTTTGTCTTGGCGATTAACGATTTGAGAATGCGTTCCCTCTCACCTTCGCCCTCTTCCTCCTCATACTTGCACATTGTATCAACAAATTTAGATAGGAAGTTTACAGCTGATTCATCTGAAATAACATTAACTTCAAGAGCCGCTTTCATTGCATTAACAACATTAAGTAATTCTTCGCTGATTTCTTTCGATGTTCGCGGGTCAATGTTTGTCCACTTTAGATCAGTTGAATAAGTACCTATTGCAGTGTTTTCTGATTGTGCAGTCATTGCTAATACAATTCGCGCAAGTCTCTTCCAACTGTCAGCAAAATGCTCACGTTTACGCTCAATGGAGCGGATTAAGATTGGCATTTGCTCTTTTACTGAAGAAAGGCTAGACGGTGTGTGTACACCAAACACAAATTCCGGTGTTTCAGAAGTATCGACGATACAGTAAAAGAGGAATTTAAGTAACTCTTTAGCGTCACCGATTGCTGATTTAACCTCTATAAACTCCGCTTCATCCTCTGAAGCTAATAAAAGCAATTCATGTCCATCTAGCTTTATAGTACCTCCATCCTTAGCAAATTTAACTGGATCTGTAACACCGAAGTTATTCTTTAAAAACGTTGTAACTTCCTTGATTTTAAGCTTCAAACGTGGTGTGCTGTGCATTTTAGAACCTTGCATAGCGTGCAACATAACATCGTGATAAGCCTTTAAAAATGGTTCGATTGGTTCTATATCTGACTGGCCGAATAAACTTTCATCACCTTCATTTTTAAAGTGAACAATCGGAATAAAATCCCACGGTGTTGGTTCTGTACCTGGTGTGACATCCGGAGGATTATCACCATCAATTTCGATAATGCGTTCTCCCTTACGGATCCGTTGTGTGATAGTTGCTTTTTTCTTGTCACCGCGTTCATCCTCCCACTCATGAGAAGAAACTAACTTGTATTCATAAATTGCACCTGTTAAAGGATGGCGTAATATATCCTTTACCTGTCCTGGAGGGATAATGTTATAAACTAGCCGAGTTGATTGTTCTGGATAAAGGGCTGCATCCTCCTCTTCTTCTCGAGTAATCCATACAAAACAGTCTCCATCTCGTAATGAATCCCGCTCAGTTCGTTGAATGTTTGAAATGTTATTTTTGAAGAAAACATCTAATATTTCTTGAGCATCTTTATCCACTACTCTAAATTGCGGCACACCCATGAAACTTACTGTATTGTTAATAATGGACTTTGCAAACCCGGCACCTAACTTGTAATCGTCATTTGTGTTGTAATAAAGTTGTTTTGCCATTTCGTAGTCAACACGACTGCTGTCCAGCTTATATCCGCTTCCTGTTGATCCAATGGATATTCCGAAGCGGCCCATAACGTTATCACGTAACTTTGACATTTCTCCTACTGCCTTGTTCCACCAATTAGCCATATACTCTACCTCCTCTCAACAAGCTTGCAATATCATCATCTAACGGCTCTTGACCTGTTTTAGCAAACGCTAAGACAAGTGCATCGGCACGGTCAGGCGACCTTAAACCGCGTTTTTTCATTTCGTCTTTACTTTCAAGTGCTATACGCCCTTTGGATGATACTCTATATTTTCTAGTTGATAACTGTCCGACTAGATCATCATCGTTAGGAATTTGAATGTCACCATCATGAAGTAAATCACGTATAGTAGCCCATGCTTCAGAACCCCAGTTTTCGTAGTTTTCAGGTTCATCAGCTCGACCACCGTTGTGACAGTCAATAACAGTGATATGAAGTCCCTCTTCCATCACTATTTCACGCAATCGGTCAGTAACGCCTCCACCTACGCCATCATCGTCTATTTTAATAACACATGATGGACGTCCATATTTACGCATAGATTCTTTCGCAAGTCGTAACACCTGTCCTGCTGTCGTCATGGTATCTTGCTTCGAATATCGCTCAAATAAAGGAACGAAGTTCCCTATACGAGGCACAATAGTTGTTTCATCATCACCATAACGAGCGACGTCAACACCTATTTCAAGCGATGCCTCTTCTGGTATTATTCGCTCACCATGTTCATTTACATAAACTTCTCGCATAGTTGCCGCTTCTACTTTTTCGAGGTGTATAAATGTATCCGGTTCAGATTTCGGGAACTCTCCGTAAACACGAACACGAACAACATCACTGTCCTGTCCATATTTACGAATAAGGCGCTCTATGTTGTCTTTACTAGCTCTAGAGGAGTCATAGCTCGATACTTTATGTGTCTTGTAATCAGCCCTGTCACGATGATGAGAATCATAAAAAACCCCACTCGTACGAGTCGGGTTCCCACACATCAATAATTTATTTTCAGCACCGGAGAGCGTACCAAGAATAGCCTCCATGATGTTATCCGCTACTCCTGACGCTTCATCAACCACAAACAGCATGTAATCCTCATGGAAACCTTGCATATTCTCAGGTTTTGTAGCTGTACGAGCTGTCGCAAACCAACGTTCCTCATTGCCAATCATGTAGACTTTTGTCTTGGTCCATTTGAGAAAGTTTTTAACAAGTGTACCTTCAAGCCATTTTGCAATTTCAGCCCACAACACATCATTTAACTGTTGCCTAGTAGGAGCGGTACATATCACCTTTGGATTTGGACGACAGCAAAGGTACCAAATGACAGTTACCGCTTCAAGACCAGTTTTCCCTACCCCTTGACCGGAGCGGACACTTACAAAAGGATTATGGGCTAAATCACTTAAAACATCACGCTGCCATTTGTCAGGATAAAACTCTAATATATCCTCCGCAAAAGCCACTGGATCATCCCAGTAAACATCTATAAGGTTAACAAGTACATTGTAAGGCTTGTTACTCATGGGCCTTCACCTTACGTCTTTCAGCAACTTTGCCAAGGGCAGTCACCCAATCCTCTGAAGCTTGATTTTTGTTGCCACCATCGATGTTTTCGATTTCGACTTTTGTCTTATCGATATTAAGCTTGGCTTGCTCATTCTGTAATTGCTTACGTATTTTCTCATCTAACACATCTGTATATTTCACCAACATAGCAAGTGCAGCCATTTTGTCTGCAAGTTTGATACTTACACCATCTTTACCTCTTTTTACTTCGGTAATTATTGTGCCATCAATTTCATCACTTGATTTGAAATTCACGAATGGAAATGGATAAGTAACTGGATTACCTTCTGTATCAAGAATAATCTTGTTATTTTCGTCTCGTTCTTCTCTAATGCTTGTTCCAAACTCAACGAAATCTGTTATGTCTGCAAAAGCAATGTCGATGTACTTTTGAAGTACAGTTCTAGCATCTAGCATTATGCCATTCGCGAGCTCAGCTTTGAGTCTGTCGATTTCGACTCTAACCTTATCATTTCTTAGCAAGCGACTGCCGTTAGACATTGCAGAAGCATAGTCACAGCCATACACTTTTTGGTAGGCTTTTGTGGCATTCCAGTACTTTGTGTAGTATATACAAAAAAGCAACTGTTGGCTGTTCAAACCGTCACTTGGTACGATTTCAAACTGTACAGTTGCCTTTGTTTCCGCTCCCGGTTGAACTTTGCTCCGCTTCGTTTTCTTTTTTGCGGAACGTTCCGTATTATTTGCCTCTTTCTTTCGGAACGTTCCGTTTGATTCTTCTTCTAACCTATCATCCCAACGATCTTTATTTTTCCATCCTCTGACTGTACCCTCTGCTACACCTAATTGCTCGGCAATATCCTTTAATTTAATATTACCATTTGCAACTTTATACAGCTCATAGGCTTCGTTCCGTTTTGGATCTCTTGCTCTAGCCATAGCTCATAGCCACCACCTCCACAAAGATCTAATTAATTTTCCCCTTCAAAATTTTCTATTTTTATAATAAAAACAATTTAGAATAGTTCATAGTCCTTAGATCAAAGATTTGCTGAATACTTTCTTTATATTCAACCTTACAACGAACACTCTTGCGCTTGCTATTACTAATTCTGTCTTCACAGTTTAGGACTTTTGCGTTCATGCGGGCCCTACAGAAAAAAAGCCAAAGTTGAAAAAAATCAACTTTGACTCAATTTAGTCTTTCAAATCATTTCAATCATTAAGTTAATAAGCAGTATATATTTCACTTTCTGCTAATTTAAGCAATTCTCTAAAAAGCTCATTTCTTCTAATTTGCAAGTTATCAATTTGACTTTCCAAATCAACTTTACTAACAATTAAATTTTGGACATATTCCGCTAATTTTCTTTTTTCTTGAGTATCTTCAACCATACTATTTATTTTACTTGAAAGAGAATCAATTTCTATATTTTTATATGGTATTTTTCCTTGTAACAATTTAATGTCAGAATTTATACTTCCTAATTCATGCATTATTTTTTCTTTTCTAGTATATGTACTAGACATTTCTGAGTCAGACAATGAATGTTTAAATGACTTGTATCTTATATCTCTTTTGTCTCTCACTTTTTCAACTTCAGATAATTCTTCGGAATCCCCTCTAATTTGTGGTAAATCGAGCCAAATTAATTTTTCTTCATCTGTCTCTTCCATATTATTCTCAGTAGAAATTAAGTCCTTTGTGTCTTCCTCTGAAACCAAATTATTCAAAAAACTGTTAGCATTAAGCATATACAAATCTGCATTTGCTATCCGTAACATTTCGTTTTTTAATTCTGCTCTTGGTCCAATTGTTTTTCCTCCAGACTTAAACCACCAATCTTCTTTATTATCATCAGTAATTATTACTACTTTTTTTATATTTTCATCACTAGCTTTATCTAGTATTTGATGCCAAACAATTAAATCTCCATATTTTCTTTCGAATCTGATACCATTATAATTCGTTATTTCAACTTTATTAGCATCTTTATATCCTGGAGGTAATTTATTTTCAAACCTTTCTTTAGCATCCTTAAGCTTTTCATTTAACTGTTCTTGTGTATAACACTCACCTATATGACCGTCAAAAATTGTAGCAATTTCAGACGCCAAATCTTCACTTATATCCACCATCTCAAATAATTCGTCTATTTGTCTCTGTAATTCGTTCTTAAGATTTGTTGTTTTTTCTTCTATAAATTCTATAATCTCTTTTTTTTGAAGATTAGCATCTGTACTTTTCAAACTAACAGCTCTAACCGATTGTTGTAACGGTATAACAGAATCATTTATTACTTTTTCAATTTCAGATTTCCGTGTTTCTTTTTCCCTGTTTAAATTTGATATAACATTTCTACGGTTTAAGTTGAACTCTAATCCTACTTGATAAGGCATCCAAATATTATTTTGTATGCTTTTAATAGCAGTAATTAACTTAGCCCGAGTTTCATTTGAATAACGATAAATATTTAATAATGTATTAGTATCTAGGATTACAATAGTATCTCTATTTAGCTCTTTAAAATCTAATCTTTCATTGTAAAAAAATTCACGAAAAACCCCTACAGTCATAAAATCCTCCAATATCCAATCAATTTTTTAAATCTGTAATTTGCAGCATTCTAATTTTAATAAATGGTACCTCGAAAATGTATCCATTCTAGTATGTTAGCTGAATTAACCCATAAATAAAAAATACTCTACTATTGTTTTGCCTCATTTAAAAAATTTTCAATAGTTTTATCGTTTTCACCAAACGTTAGAATAACCAAACTGTTTTTATTTTTAAGGTCAGATATTTTCCAAGAGTTATCTTCAATGACAAATTCATATCTCGCTTCATTAACACAATTAATTAAATAATTTAATTTTATTTTTTTGTCACCTAAAATATAATAAAACCTGGAGCCAGCATATTCCCATCCATTACTTACTTTTTTAATATCTTTTTCAAAAATTGATTCTGCAACATGTTGAAATTGCCCATCCAGTAATTCTATTAATTCTTTTTCTGTATTGTTATCACATAGTTTAATTTGAGTACTTTTTGTATTTATATACTCTTCATGACTAATTCTATCAACTGTCATATCATCACCTCCACCAAACCATAACCTAATATAAGGGAAAAATGTAATAACATTTTGACTCAATTATTTCACTCTCAAAAGAAATTACCGAATAGCCAAAAGAGGAGAAGCTCTACTCGATACTCACTTTTCATGGCAAAATAAAAACACCCCGAAGGATGTTAGTTAATTCATTTTTTCTACTCGCTCTATCAATCTAATTAGTTCTTCTCCTATAAAATTAAATAAATATAACTCTTCAATTTTTTGATATTCAACATCCATTATAATTTCAATATTTTTAAATGATTTTTTTAAAAGTTGAAGATTAACTGCTTTATCCAATGTAATCAATACTCCATCAAAATCAACTTCATATTGATTTGCAATAACTCTTAATTTCGAATCGGTTTTTGAAATTCTGTAATCATCTACCCACGTATCAGAGAAGTCTTTTAACAATACGAGATTTTTTAAATCGATATCATAAAACTGACTTAATGCATTTATACAAATTAATTGTTTATGTGTAATTTCTTTCTCGTTATCTACTATCTCGCTTAAAATAGTTCCCATTATCAAACAAGCTTTAGAAGAATTGCTTAAAAGTACCTTCTTAAATGTGTCAGCAATAAATTCAGCTCTTATTGAAGAATCGATATATTTTTTCAACTTTTTTAATTGTTTTTCCGTTGGGGCTGTTGCTGTAAAACCTTTTAAAAATTTTTCGAATTTCCATTGACTTGCCAAATCCTTCGCTTTGATCCCTACATCAACAAATTTAAACAGTGATGTAGCAGCTACAAATAACTCATTATCTGTAACATTCTTTATTGCTCCACCAGTATCTTTAATAGTTTCGAATAGTTCTCCTATTAAAATGTCAAATTTACTTTCCATACAATCCCCCCCAGTAAATCATAAACCAGGAGATGAAAATTTTGTAATAACTTTTTGCTTTCAAAACCACACCAAACTCTTCCCTCTCTTCGCTAAGCGTTTTGGCTGTTTGATGCAGTTTTCAAAGCAAAAGAAAAAGCCCTTCAATGAAGGACTTAATTAATCAATTTTAGTAATAGCAATTACTTTAGCGATAGGAGCAATATACAAAATATTTTGTTCGCTATCATACATTACATAACTATGATCATTTGAATCTACTACACTTACATTATCAATTTTATCTTCATACGTTTTCCCTTGATCAGATAAAAATACTGAATATTTCATTGTTTTCACTCCTTCTCTTGTATGTTTTCTTAATTTTACCATAAACTAGGTGTAAGGCTCGTCTACTGCGGTAAAATATTTAGTTGTAGAGTTATATTTGTAAAGCGAATTGTGTTAGTGCATTTCCGTGCACTTTGTTACTTTAGTAAGTTTGACTGAATTATGGAAAGTGGACGAAGTTCACATAAAACCACTCCTTTATTATTTAGATCCATATGAAACTTTGAATCGAAACATATACTGAAAATAAAAATAGCCCGATCATTAAACAACCATAAACTTTTCTCTCTCTTTGAAATTCTTTAATTCCTAAAGTTAGGCCAAATAAACCTAAAAAGAATATCATTAGGAAATTCAGCTGGTAATCACCTGTGATAAGTCCATAAGATGAGAGAGAGATACCTATAATTGCAAAAACAATTTGTAAGATTTTCAGTATACCTTTCTCACTCCTCTTTAAATTTCATTTTATTTATCATACAACAAAAAAGAGTTTGTGGAAATGATTGTAAATATTTAGCCTTTTATATTAATTAAGATATCTAATCTCTTAAAAAATTTGAGCCGGCCATGTATGTCTTGCCTCGAACAAGTTTATGAGGCGCGGGTCAGTCGTCGGTCGGTCTGTCCTGGTAATTAATTGTTACCTAAATACCAAGTGAGGAAAACCTCACCGTACCGACCTACCTCCGAGTTTACAATACAATTTTTCTATCACAAACTATCATACATGTTTTACATTTGTTCCTTTTGTTACATCTGTTACATATAATCGAAATATGTATGCTATTCAAAGAATTTCTCTATCTCTTCTAAAACATTTGTTTCTTCTAATGTTTTTTCGAATTCTAATAAATCTCTTTTGTGCAAATGAACTCCTTCGTCATATAGATAAAAAGAAAAATAATATAGGATAAATATCACATTATTTATTACTATCTCAAAATTTATTAAATGCGGCTCGATGTGTTCTCTATTAGCAATATTGTAATCTAATAAGTATTTATGTGGTGTGAAATTATCCTTATCATTCACATGAACTGCTCCAGATAATTTTGAATACAAATCATATAATTGTTTCATATTTTCATTAACTGGTGTTTCAGAAAAATAGCCAATTACAAAGTGTGTTAACTTACCTACTTTATGACTATCTTGCATGCTTTTTAGGTTTTTTAAGCTATCAGTAGCTGTATAAATACCTTTCTTTTTGTTTTCACGATATTCAATGTATCTACTAATACCTAATGAAAGTCTGAATAAAGATTCTATACAAGATCTTAGTATTTGCTTTGAAGCATTTATATAATTAAGATTTGCTAAATCAAAACTTATAATCATATTGTTCTTACATTCAAAAAAGAATTGCTGAATTTTACTACGCTTGTCTAAATCACAAATTGAACTTGTTAGTGTAGTGTACAAGTAAATTTTTTGATAGATTTTAGTGAAATAGCTTTTTAATTCTGTATTTGTAAAATAACCACGTTCTGTTAAAAATAATTCATATGAATCAAAATCCCGTTCCCAATTTTTTTTAATTTCTATAGACATTCCATCAACCCACTTTTATGATTCTATAACCGCTCTCCAAGCATCGATAACATTTTTATTGCTATTCGATTTCTTTTCTTTATCATTATTCGGTTTATTTTTGTCATTTTTGTCTTTCTCAACATTATTCACAAGGAATTTTTGGATATTTTTTGCTATTTTCAAAAATTGTTCAATATCCTTTTTTTGGTGCTCCCTCAGATCCTTTACTGATCTAGCAAAAAGTGCTGGCCTAGCATTAAATAAATATTCTCCATAATCTTTCTCAAGAATTTCTACAGTAAAAGATTTTAAATCTGGATTTTTTGTATAATAGGCTTCTTTATCAAGGATTATTTCACTTAAAACAGCTGCGCTAAGTAGGAGTACTATCTCCGAATTTTTTTTAGAGATATTAATATTAATAAATTCTTTTTTTATATCCATTTCAATACCTCTCTTTTTTTAACTTGTTTTTCTAATAAGCTCATCACAAAGTCGTATTATTTCATCTCGCGAGAAGTCCATATCATACATCAATGTTTCTAATTTACCTGTTCTTATCAATTCATACTCTGTTATTTTCGTACCAAATTGCGGTTTTTCCTTAAAAGATTCCTGAATTGCAGTCCTTCTTTGTTTATCCTCTTTAACTAAAGTGAAAATTATACCTAAATTTTCTAATTCATGATCTTCTAATGTTAGATCCTTCCCCATAATTTTATGTAGAAGTGAATAGCCCAGTGTAGAAAAAACATCTGGAGCTATAGGCACTATATAATATTTTGAAGCTATTAGAGATGCTTGAGAATAGATTGAATAAGTGGCTGGTGTATCTATTAAAATATAATCTAAATCATAATTTTCATAAATATTTTTTCTAAAGAAACTAGAAATTATTTTTTCTGAACCTCTCCTACTAGATTCATAAGCGATTAACTCTAAATCACCAGGTATTATGTATAATTTGTTTCCTGTTTGATGCCTATATAATTCAACCACTAACTCTTCATGAGAAAATGTTTTTGTTTCTTGTGCTACTCCGCTTCCAGTACTATTCGAAATAATGTTCGCAATTGTTTTTACCTCTTTTCTTAACTCTTCATACATTTCAATTGTTTGATATTTTGTAAATAATGCTTGTGTCGCATTAAATTGTGGATCCATATCAACCACCAATACGTTTTTTCCAAAATGTCTAACTAAAGTATCGGCGATATTTATAGTAGTTGTAGTTTTCCCAACCCCACCTTTCATATTAATAGACGAAATAACAATAGGTTCTGCCATTTAATAAACCTCCAATAGATTATTTGTATAGTTATATTCTAATATATAACTCAAAATTAATTAACTATATTTGTTAAATTTTATTAAATACCGTAAAATTATTGATTTTTAATGAATAAAAAGTAGCCTTTCAGCTACTTTGACATTTGTTCTAAAATACTATTTCTTACCCTGAATATTGTTGTACTAGATAACCCCATGTGTTTCCCGATTGCTCGCATACTATTTCCGTTAAGCAGTCTATGAAGAACCTCAACTTCTCTATCGCCAATCACATTAGGAATGCGTTTTTGTACCTCTGCAATTTTTTGCTCATATTCCTTAATACGATAATTTAGCGAATAAACACGACGTTGTACTTCTGTAAATACTGGATCACTCGTACCTCCGCTTGCTTTTGGTAATGTTGCCTCAATACCATACATTGCTGTTTTAGCCCCTATGTAGCTACAGTTATCAACCTTCGCTACTGACTGTCTTGCTTCCTCAATGGTTTCAACCATCCATCGATAATTTTCAATCCACTGAAGTAAATTCTCTTTAGTTACTTTAATTTGCCCTTGTTTCATAGGTTTGTCCTCCTACGGTGTGATATAATGAAGCTGTAAGCACCGTCAAAGGGCATAAACCAATTCTTAGCAGTAGCGCCTGCAAACGCTGCGGCTTTTTCTTGAAAAGGAATGATGCTATGAATCAATTGATCCAATATATCAGCTACATTCCAAGCTTGTAGGGAGAGCCGTATTATCCCTTGATTTCTCTACAAGCTTGGGTTTCTCAAGGGAGCTGATATTTATGAAAAATCGTTCAAAAGCCTATATTCGCCATCAGAGAGAGCAAATTATTCGAAAGAAATGGACTATTTTAAAAGATGTTTGGTTAAAAGATAGGGAATACATGCCTGTACGCGGTAGATTAAGCAAAGGTAAAATTCATTGCTCTTGTAGAATGTGTCGATATGAGCAGTATCACTCGATTCCAAAAGCCAAACATAAAGCAAAATTAAAAGCTATGGAACAGGAAATAGACGAATATGTCTATTTCCTTTTTCTATGTCGTTCAGTATTTCGTTTAATTCTCATAATTGTGCAGTAATTAAATCAATCCATATTTTCAAAAATTACCTAATTATGTTATCCTTATATAAGTTATTAACCCAAATATCAGGAGTTGTTATACGATGAAAACAATGTCTACATTTGGATGGATCATATTTTTTTTAGGCACCTTTTTATTTTCACGTGGATGGAGCAGAGTATCAGGTACCTTCGAATACAATTCATCTATTCCAAATAATTCTGTTGCACTAATATACATTTCTATTGGTGTTTTTGTTATTTTCATTTCATTCTTTGTAAAACCTCAAAAAGATAAATAACTTTACTGAACAATTTCTTTCAAATCTTCATTTAGCCCACCTACGCATACGACTTATCTGCTCAAGCTCTTTCCCGATGCTCCGTAGTTGCCTATAAGTTTTGCAACCTCTGCATTTTTGAGAAGGTCTATAAGCTCGGCGTTTCGGACAACCTTTGCAACCAAAGTAGAATATGTGATCTTGTTGATAATTAATTTTGCTCTGCGTTTTCTTACTTCCTTGAGTACTGTGTTCACGCATCATACCTCCAACGCATCCAAGTAGTGCAGTGTATATCCATCCTTTGATTTAACTTCTATGCCTTCATTTTCAAAGGTCTTATATGGTATTGATTTCCTACCGCCGTTTTTAGCTATTTCCCAGCTCGTTTGAAGCACTTCGAAAGGAAGGAGATATATTTTGTTATATCTCCTGAAACTAACAAGTAGAAACGAAATAGCGTTGTTTTTAAAAAATACACTGTAATATCCATTTTCATCTGGTTCAGTGATAATATATTCCTCTCCTACTAGGTAAAAGTGCGACGGTGGTTTCACGATACGCGCTAAATATTTTTCATCGTGTTTTTCCTCCACTTCTGTAGCGTCCTCTGAAATGACTTCAAAACGGCTTTTCTGATACGTTCCAAAATGAGACCCAGGGCGAGAAAACTTACTTACGTTATAAGCTAAACCTCCATGTGGAAACAAAAAGTATATTTCACCTTCTACAAGGTTGGACTTTTCAGGTGCCTGTATGCAGCGGCCTTGCATCAATAACACCTCCACATGAAAACTCAGGATCAAAAATAGTCATTTGTATTTTTAAAAACTCAGCATCCTCCGCTTCTTGCTTCGTCTTTTTCTTACATTGACGCCCCATACCGTTATCAATTGATTTTTGTGACCGTAATCTACGGCCACATCTTTTACAACTACTCATTCAGTACCTCATAAACACCTTCGACCCAATATGGGAAGCCATTGTGCATGTGAATTTTTAGGGTATGGAGCTCTTTTTCGCATCTAAAAAACATGAATGATAGAATCACGACTTGATAATATAGATTTTCTTTCATACGCCTCCCCAGCAAAGAAAATTGTTGAAGCCGGAGAGTAGCGTTCGTATAAATCATTTAAATCCAAGTAGACATTAGCTGGTTTTCTAGTAACTTTTAACACCTATATACCTCCTCAAAACGGCAAATCATCCTCTGACACTTCTATGGGTCCTCTGCTGTTTGCAAATGGATCTTCATCTATTCGTGTAGAGTTAGGCTGATTCATCGGTGGTTGTTTTTGCTGATACGGATTGTTACTAAATGCATTTTGTCCCGGCATTGATCCACCAAATTGTTGTTGTTGTTGTGGTTGACCACCGCTATAAGTGGACTGGCTATTGGATAAAGACTGTCCACCATATTGAGGCTGTGGTGATTGTTGTTGTTGATAATTATTTGGTTGTCCAGAATGTTGTTGTGAGTTTGGCTGCCCTCCCGAGTTGTTCCGTGGTTCTAAAAACTGAATACTATCCGCTACAACGTCAGTAGTGTATACACGCTTACCATCCTGCCCCTCATAACTTCCGGTTTGGATACGACCTTCAACCCCTAACAAATTACCTTTTCGTTGATAGTTTGCTAGACTTTCAGCTTGCTTTCGCCATGCCTGACAGTTAATAAAGTCTGCATCACGTTCGCCCTGTTGATTTTGGAATGTCCTGTTTACTGCCACTTGAAATCGACATGAGGCAACTCCATTTGGTGTGTAACGTAACTCAGGATCTTTTGTAAGACGGCCAACTATTACGACACGATTTATCATTTTGAAACCTCCCTTTTAGTAGCTATACCTGCGTGAATGTTATTTTCAAGGTACCTAAGCTGTTGCATTGCATAGTGTGGACAATTGCTATCGCTTAACCGCTTTTGTACGTCTTGTAGGACTGGAAGCGGTAACTGATACTCACTAATAAGTTGGTTTATACGATCTGCTACTTCCTCATTTGTCATCACGCATGAACCTCCTTACACAGACCCACAACGGCCATACAATCACCTGGTAAAAACTCAATTTTTTTGATGGATGTAATACGTGCTGTGTTTTCTTCAAATTCAATTCTTTCACCAACTTGTACATTTCTAGGTTTTGTTACGATGCGGAATGGTACTGATTTAACTGGAGCCATTACTTATTCACTCCCTTGATCTCAATACCTAGAATGCCGAAAACTGCTAATATGGCTGCCTGAGCCTCCGAAAGTGAAGATGTCATGTCGTTTTCGTTTAGTTCTTCTGCTGTTATTTCTTCTTGTGAACGCCCCATCATTTTGAAATACGCTGCAACTTGTTCCTCTGGTGTTCGATCAATCTCATAGCCAAAATCTAGCGCTCGTACAAATTGTCGTAGTGATAGATCATGTAAACATTTGGCTAACTCGCTTTCATAAAAGTGACGAAATCCTACATCACTCGTATACTGCTCTACCATTTCCTCAAAAACTTTTTCTTCGCGTTCTGCATGACTCAATTCAGCATAATCAATACAGTCATTCGCGAGTTGGCACTCGATTTTACTTTTTGCAAATTCCAAAGCCTCAAAGACCTTTTCACTTACTTTTACTGGCTCTATTTGTCCGTTCATTTCTGTTCACCCCGATTAATTAATGTTTTGTAATGGCTTTTAGCAAAGCTCTGTCGGTCATCTTATCAATGGATTGACCTTTTGCTTGTAGAGATTTAATCATAAAGTTACGAATTTTTTTGTGTTTGTTCACAATCCTTATGCCCCCTATCTAGCATGGCTAATATTTTTTGTCGCTCTGCTTCGAAGTCTACTTGTTCTGTAGGTATCGTTTGTTCTTCGGGCTCTGGAGCGGAATTGTTATTTCTATTTTTAAACCATTCAGGAACCACTTCTTCACGTCTTTTCGGCTGATAAGTTCTTTGCGGTCTATTCTGTTGTTGAGTTGCTTTAATACGTTGATCTTTCCAGCGCAAGTCCTCAGCTTCAATCGCCTCAATCGTGAACAGTTTCTTACTCCACCAGTCTTTTAATATCTTTTCGACGTATCCCCAATTAGTTTTGCCGTTCACAACCGCTTTCTTCATAGCGTGTATAACTATCGGCTCTGACATGTCATTAATCCAAGCGTCAATTTTGTCCATGATGAAAGAACCTAATGCACCAAAATGATTCTGCTCATAAAACGCAAATGCATTTTGTGTTGGAGGAGCGGTTTGCTTTTCTGATGTTGCGTAAGCAGGTCCCTTATCATCATCATTTAATGATTTAGTACTTAGTGAATCAGTACTTGGTATATTAGTACTTAGTAGTTGCGGGTTTTCCGTTAACGGTTTATCCGTCGACGGTTTTCCCGTATGCGGTTCTTCCGTTGACGGGTTTTCCGTATGCGGTAAATCCATATACGGTACTTCGTAAACAATTGTTACGTAATCAAACTTCCCACCTTCAATACGACGGCGTTCTTTTTTTACATATCCATATTTCTGCAGCTCTCTTAATCCAGCTGTAAACGAGTCCTTGCCGTCTTTTGCCCATTGCTGCATCTCCTCGTTATAAAAAGTCCAATTATCAGGTTTGGAAAGCATAAATACATGTATCGCTTTAGCTTTCCAGCTTAGCCTTGTATCTTGGATGGACGTGTTGTTTATAACTGTATAATCCTTATTTTTTTCTACTCTTACGATGCTTCTACTCTCCATCGTTGACCCTCCTATAAAAATCCGTCTAAGCGCTCACAAACAGCAAAACTACCACTTACTTTAATAATTTTGTAATTCGGATAGCGTCGCATGTATTGAAGCACTAAACGTCTTAATTCATCTTTATTCCCTTGCGCTTGGTCAAAAATCCATTGAGGTAAAAGAACCCTATTCGGCACATTCATTGCGCTTGTGGAGGCTTAATCGAAAGCAAATAATTAATAACCAAATTAGCCTCTTTAGCAGTTAGCATTTTAGAATTTTTAACAGGTATTTTGCATGCTTGAAGTGCCCCGTTATAAACCGCTTGATTATCTGCTCCAAAAATTGTTGCAGCTTTTTTCAATGCCTTTTTTACCTGTTCGTATTGTTCAGGAGACATTGGTTGCATTTGCGTCCCCTGTTGATTTTGCTGATTATGTTGTGATCTTTCTTGTTTTTGATAACCTTGATGTTGGTTATTGCCACCTTGACCGTAGCTTTGCGAACGGCCACCTGTATTACGTGCATCTGGATCATCAGCATCTGTTGGCAAATTGAAGAACTTTATAATGAAATAGCGTTCGCTATATGTCAGTCCGCTTCCAAATGCTTTAGAAACATCATCTTGAGCACCTGTATAATAAAAAGGCACTTCGATAGTATCTTTTGGATCATCTGCATTCATCCAGACGTATGACATGCTCCCATATACAATAAAATCTAATTTATCTTTACCGTATTTATCTTTATATGGATGTTCCTTAAACTGTTGATCTAGTACTTTAGGAATCAATAAAACACCTAAATCATTCATAGTATGTTGAATTTTTGATAACACTTGCGAATTCGAAACATAGCTGTAGTTGTAACTTTGTGCATCTTTGGTAAAGCTACCAATATTACGACGGATCTCTACAAGTTTTTGAGCTAAGCTCATTGGCTTTACTTGACTGTTCATTTACGTACCTCCTATTTGATTTTTTTAAGACATTGACGTAAAATGCTAAGTAATTATTTTGTAAATTTCTTTTTAGGACTGCTGCTGGAACAGTAGTCCTTTTTATTTTCGTTTTCCTTGCTTGATGGTTGTCCCATCAAGCAGCTTGCAAATTCCTTAGAGGAAACGGCTAACCAACCATTTGCAAACTGCTTGACGAGAGCGAGATAACACTCGCAAACGTCTGAATTTGTGATATAATTGATTTGTATATGTTGTTCGCTGTTTAATCATTGCCTTGATTAAGCAGCTTTTTTATTGCCAGCATGTGATGATCACTGGTAGTCCGAAAACTAACATTGTTATTGCGGCACCGATACAAAATTTTCTGTGTGATTCTGGTACATCTTCTTCTGGCAAGTAAAAATAGTTATCAAGCCATTTCCACAACTTTCTTCACCACCTTCGCTAGAACTCCGCGCCTATTTAAAACTTCAACTGTTATCCATAACCGTTTTTGCTCATGTAGTTTTTCTAGTTGTTTCAACGAATTATGTAGGTCCTTGTCTCGTTGTATCGCTATGTTGATTTGCCCTTTTTGTACATGTATTTTGATTTCTGCCATTAGATCATCTATGCATACCTGTTCACGTTGTATTTGATTATTTAACTTTGTTAAAGCATCCAATTGAAGAAACCTCCGATAAACATTGGTACTGTTTGTAAAAGATTTATTGCTTGAGCGCATACCTCTGTACCAAATAAAATTGCTGCAGCTTGTACCTCACAGTTTGTTATCTGAACCCAGCGCATAAATGTCTCTAAATCTATAACTTTACGACCACACTCGTATTTACTAACATGCGATTGTGTTATATTTAGCTCTTCCGCCATTTCTTCTTGTGAAATTTTTGCTTCTTCACGAAACTTCTTTAATACTTTTGTAAAATCGAGTGATAATACTCCCATAATTCTCATTCCTCCATATAGTCGATAATGGACTTAGTCTATGATGGATTAGATATTTCTTCCAGGTTAACTTAATATAAAGATAAGAGGTTGATTTGCCCCAACCTCTCCTATTAAATTGCACCTGCCCGTGCTTTTGTTTAATTCCATTCATTCATAATGATGTTCTTTATCGTTTTTGCTGTCGGTTCATATAACCAGACTCGTTTTCCTTTAAACCCACGTTGTCTTTCATATTGCTTAATACGTGGATCACATAAGATATGTTCTTCTAAGAACGTTTTCTTAAAAGTTGTTGCTCTCATAATGTCCTCGATATCCCAAAATAAAATTTCATGTCTAGCCGTTTCGCTAATGAGTTCACGAAGTTCGGACGTGATTTTTTCTTTTGTGATACCTGACATTTCAAATAAGGTTTTAATTACTGTACTTTCACTAGGAGCCGTTCCAATCACATTGCCACCGCCTTATTTAAAAACTTATTACTAAAATAGGCTTGTCCTTTACCTGTGATTTTTGAAGTTCTATTGATGCTTATTTCACCACTATTGTGATGGATTGGCGTTTCTTTAATTTCAAACAGTCCCAATTCCATCGATTTTTGTGTCGGTGAGTTATAGTCAGATCCCTTACGTTTGATTAAATAGCCACTTTCTCTAAGCCATTCGAATAGACGTTTTTGCCCAACATCTACACCATTTTGCTTTAGGATTTTGGCAAACTCTCCAATTAAAATTGATGTATGACTTGCCTGAACTGCTTCCGCAAACAACACTTTCGGTTTTTGAGTATCTATAATTAGTTGCTGTTCAACAATTTTTTTCTTGTTATTTTCGATTGTTTTATTAGCAATAAGTAATGCTTTTGCCATAATAGATGCTTCATCGTCATTTTCATCAGTAACAATGTAGCCACCGTTGACGCGAATTTCATTTAAGATGTTTTTGACTTGTTTTTTGAATTGCTTAGCGATTGGTTTGCGTGATTGCATTAACACTTCATATAAACCATCCTCTGTTAAGAACCATGTTTCTCGATTTTGTCCTGCCCGGAATAATGTTCCGAGTAGCTTTTCTTCATCATCTACATTGGCTAACATTTTATTTAATGAAGAGACATCATAATCAATCCATACTGCTATATCTTTAGCTAAAAATAATGGTTTTTCGAAAGTTCCGTACAATTTGAAATTTTTAGTTAGTAAAACCTGTTCATGGATAACTTGTAATTGATTCAAGATAAAACCTCCTATGCCAATCGTTTTGTACAAGATTCTTGTATGTTGTACCCAAATAAAAACGCTACATCTTCATCGAGTATTTTCGAAATCAATATAGCGACTTCTAAACGGGGTCTAGAGTAACCAGTTTCCCAATTGGATACAGTTGCTTTACTTGCGCACTTTAAAAGTTTAGCTAACTCTGTTTGTGTAAGTCCTTTCTTTTTTCGTGCGTTAATTAAATTCAAGTTTTTCATATTATCACCCCCCAAACCGTATGAGCAACTTGTACTTTTATACTAACAACAAGATTCTCATACGTCAATACAAAAGTATGATTTTTTTGTACTTTATTTTCAAAACTAAACATAGCATCGACAAGGTGGTACAATTTACTTGTACATTTATAAATAAAAGATGGTGGTGAAACCATGATTAAACAACGATTGAAAGCTGCTAGAAAAGCTAAAAAATTAACTCAAGAACAGTTAGCGAAGTTACTCCAAACTACTAAAGGTACGATTAGCAACTATGAAAACGGATATAGCACACCTTCTAATGAAATGCTTGCACTACTTTCCGAAAAACTTGATGTTACTTCTGATTACTTACTAGGTAGAACAGATAGCTCACAACCACTTTCTAAAGAAGAACGTGACATTGCTAAACGCTTAGAAAGTTTCCGTGCTGAAATCGAAAATAGTGATGGCCTTGCTTTTGATGGTGAACCAATGTCAGAGGAAGCGAAAGAATCACTAATTGAATCGATGGAGCACATTTTTAGACAAACGCAACGAATTAATAAGAAATATGCACCTAAGAAGTATCGTGAGGATGAATAATTTTTAGGAGGTTAAGGGGAGCTATGCTTAATGACTTTAAATTCAATATTTCAAATGATGAAATAAAAAAAGGGTATGAAATTATTTTTCAACCTTTCTTAGAAAGTTATAGGGATCGTGTAAATGAATTATATTTAGATGAATACAATGACCAAGGTGACACTTTCATTTATATGGAACCTATAAAATTATGTTTACTTTTAAGTGAACATAATAGTTACGTAGTTATTGCTCGTTCTGAAAGAGACGAATTCATTACCCTTCCTCCATCACAAGAGAATTATGAATTTAGCCAAAATCCAGAAAAACTAAAGATTAAATTTATAAAAGAACAATTACAGATAGATAGCTTTTTAGACTATACACAATATTTTGCTTTTCTTAAATATATTGGCGGAGACTTCTTTAAAGAATCCTATCATCAAAATCTTTTTGAAGAAGCAAAAAGCAATGGTATATCTACAGCTGATAGCCACGCAAGTCAGTATGAATATTATAAAAGCTTAAATGCCCTCCTAGCACCTAAAGTGGCACTTGATGTAATAGATTTAGAAATCATCCTTTCAAAAGTAAATAACCCCTCATTCAGATACGAATTTGAGGAGTCAATTAAGGCATATAATGCTGGTTTATATTTAGCTGCTGCTGCAACTGGAGGAATTGCTTTGGAAAATATTTTGCGTTTGTTAATACAGGCAAAGACCAAGGCTAATTTACCTCAAAATACATACATCAAGGATTCATTAGCTGTGTTAAAACGTGAAAAAGTATTATCAAATCGACTTTCTGCTTCTGTTGATAGCTTAAAGGCAATTAGAAATTCTAATGCTCATACTAATTCAGACCCAGTAAAAAAAGCAACAATTGATCATCTATATTCTGTTATTGAAGATTTATCCTATTTGCTTTAATTGATTAGACAGCAGTTCGAACTGAGCATGTAATTTTCTACTCAATGCTAATGTATCACCGTACGGGTTTCCTTCTTCAGAATACCAAAGCGCACGTTGTAAACCTTCTGTTATGGCAATTACTTCTTCTTTACTTAAAGTGATTGTAATGAAATCTGTACCATAACAAGCGTATCCGCCCCCTACTAAGTTACTTATAATAACCAGTATAGAACGAAATGATTAAGAAATGAAGTGATTGAATGTGGATAAAAACACTTATTGCGAAACAAATTAAAAAGTATAATACTTCGTGCCCATTCAAACTAGCAAAATATTTAAACATTCAAGTTATTGAATATGATTTACATAAAGAAATTAGAGGTTACTATAAATATGATAGACGGAATAAATACATTGTTATTAATAGTAATCTTAGTGACGAATGGAAGAGAATTGTTTGTGCGCATGAATTAGGACACGCGATATTACACCCAAGGTTAAATACACCATTTATGCGCAAAAACACATTGTTTTCGATTGATAAAATTGAATGTGAAGCAAATACATTCGCTGCATACTTATTAATCCCTGATGAAAGTTTGTTTGATTCACACAATCAAATGACTATCTATGACATAGCTACCTTACATAATGTTCCTGTGGAATTAGCAGAACTGAAATTTAAGGGGCTATTTTAATACATAAAACAAGAACATACATTCTCAAAAATGAAAGGAGTGATGCCATCTGATTATCCTACATTAATTGCGCCTGCCCGTGTTAATTATGGAGGTAATCGAAATGTCTAGACATAAAATGATTAAAACAAAAAAAGATTGTATTTACTGGTACAAAGATACAAATAACAAAAAGAAATTTTCCTTTCGCTACAAGTATTATGATCGTTTTGGGAAACGAAAAGAAAAATCAATGTTAGGATTTGATACTGAGCAATCTGCTGAACGAGCGTTAATAGAGATAAAAGCTAATGTACTTGATGGAAATGATAGATTTGTAGAAAGCGCCAATCTGACTGTTGCTCAATGGATGGAAGTATGGTTCGAAATGAAGAAAAAAGTATGGCGTCCTGGTACCTATATGCATTACCAAGAATCTTATAAAAATCACATTAACCCACTTATTGGTCATTACAAGCTTCAAAAACTCACAAAAATGACTCTTCAACGTGAACTAATTGATAAGCTAGTCTCTTATGGATTAATGCGCCCAACAGTCCAAGGAGTATTTAGGGTCTTTAAATCAGCTGTTTCCTATGCAGTCGAAGAAGAAATTCTTATTCGTGACCGTTTTAAAAAAATGGACTTTAGTGCTGCTCCAACAAGTGATAAAGAAAACTACTATACTGAAGAAGAGTTAGAGGAATTCTTATTATGTGTTAAAGAAAATGACCCTACTACTCGTTATTCGTCTATTTTGACTTTAGCAATGACCGGAATGCGTAAAGGAGAAATGATGGGGTTAACATGGGACGATCTTGACTTTAAAAACAAGATTATAATCATTAATAAAGCACGGACACGCACAGGTCTTGGACCACCCAAAAGTGATAACGGTTATCGAAAAATAAGTATGAATGATGAATTATATGTCCAATTAAAGAAGTATAAAGCGTGGTGTATTAAGAAGAAATGGGAACGAAGTTTGAAACATGATGATTCTGACTATGTATTTATTTCACGTCAAGGTTGTCGTCCGATTGGATTAACTTATGTTGAGGATGCAATCAATATGATTTGTAATAAATATGGATTACGAAGAATCTCCCCTCACGGTTTAAGACACACCGTAGCTTCTATTTTACTTTCACGCGGAGAAACACTTGTAACTGTTGCAAAGATTTTAGGTGATGATCCAAATACTATTCTAAAAGAATATGTTCACTCGTTTGAAAAAGACGAAATAAAATCAATTGAATTAATGAATCAGTTTGCAACAGGTGGATAACGAGAAAAAATCCATAATTAGATGAATTTGGGGTACAAATTGGGGTACAGACTTTTCTGTGCCCTGTTCAACCCTTATATATCAATGGTTTTCTCTCATCTCCAACCTAATGATATAGTTTGCATGATACACCACGCCCATTTGGTCGGTCTCAGCATATCGAATTTCGATTTGTTTTTCACTAACAAACATTTTCTTCACCTCGTCCTACATTATAGCGTAAAAATATTGATTTGGCGGGGTTTTTGTTTTTTAGCAATGAAAAAACCTAATACTCAAGCTTATTAAAATATAATATTTCTTTTTTAAAAATGACTTGGTAAAAAATGTGTTATCCGTTTTAACCCTTTGTACCCCGCTTAATTGGGGTACAAAAAATATAAAGTTATATAACACTGGGCAGGTGCATAAGACTAAAATCTTTTACTACTTTTGTTACTTGATTCATCGTATCAGTTTTTAATTGCACCTCGTAAGTAAACATTTCTTTAGTACTCACATTACCATCTCCCACCCAATAATAACCTTGACGAAACGTCAAAGTCCTTAAGCTAGCCTCTGTTTGTTTTATGGCTGTTTGATACAGTTTTCAAAGCAGAAAGCCTTTAATTATTTGAAATAAATAAACTAACATATAAGTCTAAAAATACATTCTTAATAAAATATAGAAAATCATAAAGGAGAGGTAGAATCCATATAGTATTCCAGTATCAGGAATACTTTTTACTGACAACATGAGTTGTCAGTTTTTTTATTTTGTTGAAACTGCTCATTTTTTTCTGACACGATTGTCATTCCTTCTTTCTTAATCTCAATACACTTATGGTATAATCAAACAAAAAGGGGTTTTATTAGAATAATGCTTGTCATATTATTTTTTATATTTGTAATTTGGTTTTTATTTAAACTCATTAACTTGCAAGAAGAACAAAACAACTTACGGGAGGAGCAAAACGAAATTCTAAGGAATATATCCAACAAGCTAGATAAATAGTATACATAGATGGGAAATCCCATCTTTTTTTACCAACATTCCTCTCAAAACCATAACTTATCCCACCTACTCAATAATAGGCTCAAGCTCTTTCCACCGTCCCTATAATGCATTCCTAAATATATTTTTATCTAAAAATAGGGCTTTTAAAGCTTTAGGAAAAGTATTCACCTTCCTATACTAATTTCCCCTCGCTGGCTTGATAGATGGATCTTGTTTCCATCCCTCTCGTAAATTGTTAAAGTACCTTCTCTAACTACCTCTTCCCAACCATATACCCAAATGATTAGACTATAACTAAATGGAATACCATTTATATCAGAAGACTTTGACCACTCATATACAGAGTCATACTCATTTTCCTGTGTTAGTTGAGCGCTTTTAGGAACAGGAAAATCATTATATTTTTCCGATAACACATATTTTGAAATCGCAACGAAATAATAGCTACTTCCTAATACAATGAATAATACTACAGCAATAATAATCTGGTTATATTTCATCTATAATCTCCTCTAAATGTCGGAAATAAATTGAAGGGCAAATGCCACTTCGAATTATAGCGTGACTATAGCTTTTAAATCACCTTATCTTTTATATCCATCAAAAAAAGTAATTATTTTGAATATTTGTGTTAAAATTGAATGTATTTATAAATTTCAAGGGGGTGTAACAAATGCAAGAAAATAAAAGATTACCCTTAATTGCTTCTTTGTTTGCATTAATCGGTTTACCTATTATTTTTCTAACAATATCCTTATATACAGGAAATTGGCGATTTCTTATCTTTAGTATTGGTCCTGCATTTGGCGCTGGTTTAACAGGACTTATTCTTACAATGCAGAAAATTAGTAAAGATAAACGAGTGACTTAAAGGTTTTAACAGTTTTGAGATAAATAAGACATCAACTATCGTTCTTGTTTACTGTTCGCTAGCAAAATTCCATTTTTAAACTGACAACTGTTGTTGTCAGTTTTTCAATAAATATCCTCAATATTCATTTTCCACCTTCGAAAATTTACGAAAATAGACTAAGGCTTACTTCCTTTTATTTTTACCAGATTTCTCGTTACCTCGTTTAAAATTACCCGTAATTTTAGCTAACAATAATTGTACTGCCGTTCTATCATCTTCGACTTCTTTTATCCTTGTGATCAGACGCTCAGCCTCCTTATCCTTTACAAATTTAATTTGTTTACCTTCGTAATATATGACTACCGTTCCTTTTTTCGTAAATTGATAAGTAAATGGTTCTTCGCTTAATCTGTTTCGTTTATCTATTTCGCTCATTACACCATCTCCCTAATTCTTTTCTTTACAAATATTATATTCAAATTAATCTGTCGATTCACTGATTTTCTTTAATTCAGGCTGTTTCCCAAGGATTGTTGCTATTAACGGGGCAGAATGGGTAGTTTTCAAGAAAACTGTTGCCTTTTTAAACTAGGTAAGAGCGTGGTATAAAAAATGTTATTTGGAATTTCAGTAATAGTGTTTACATATAAATGAATATGGAGGCGAAAAAAATGTTTAATAATGATTCAGATAAGAATAAAGGATCAAAAAAGAGATTTGAAGAAATCCTTTCAGAAAATGGTGTGGCTAATGGAAACAGAATAATAATAGATAAAGAAACAGGGGTTCATTATTTATTTAGTTGGGGTGGATATGCAGGGGGAATCACTCCGTTATTGGATAAGGATGGAAAACCAATAATAAAGCCAAATAATGAATAACAGTGCTTTAATTAAATATTCGATTTAAATATCAAACATAAAAACAGAGTTGATACTACACATTTAGTAGATTAATTCTGTTTTTATGTTTTAACATTAGAATAGCCTAAAATTAAAGGCTAATTTAATCTACAAAACGTGTAGCTTAAATCTGCCTTTTTTGATTGATATTTCATGAATAGAGTCTTAATTTAAGCCTCTGTTAGTGCAACAAGAAAAGTTATTATTGTTCCCCATTATCGCATAAGTCTTCTGCTATCTGTTTTATACGCTCTATTACTATATCTTTTCTTTGTTCCATGGCTAGGGGATGTTCAGTTGGTTCTAACTCAATATAAGGTCGTTCTCCAACCGGACGAGTATGAACCATTGTTTTTAAATTTGTTGTTTCAGGATAACAAGGAATCGAAGTTTGTAGCCAGCCAAACATCGGCTCTAGTTCTTGTTCTCTTCCTTCAACTTCCCAATAATCATTGGTTTTATTAAAATTCACGTCACTTAAAGAAACCCAGACATTCCAAATAAATGGCTCCTCCGCATCTAATACAGGAATCTCAATACATCCACGGATAAAAAAATACTCTTCGTCAATAATGCACAAATCCTCATTCATCTCTATTCGGCTTTCATGCTCTTCTAAGGGTATGTTGTAATAATAATCAGGTACAGGACTTCCATAACTCATCGGAAGTTTAGCGTGATTACTTCCACAACATCTACATAAATAACCTTCTTGAAAATTACTCATTCTAAAATCCCTCACGAGAAAAATAGTTTTTCTCAAAATTACTCCTAATCATAATAACGAATTCAACTAACATGTTCCGTTGACATCTATAAACGCTGCGGCTTTTTTCATTCAGTCCAATCGGTCCAATCTCTTCACATCACAAAAAATTCGCGAAAACATATAATATTCTGAAAGGAATGATGATTATGCCATGGCAACAAAAAATAGCGTATTTAGTTGGTCAACCTGTAGGCGTATCACTCGTCAATGGTCAAGGAACATCAGGAATATTATGTGGAGTATCAAATGGCAAGCTACTTTTATATGAATATCTATATCGGACTCAATTTGCTTTAAAACAATATGATTTCTTTATGATTCAAGATGTTAATGGTTTTCCGCCCTGTAATCCAATAGTATATTAAAAAACAGCTCAAATTTATTTTAAGCTGAAACAATTTCTTGAATTCTTATTTAATGTCACTCAATTATTTATATAGAAAAAAACGAAATAGAAGAATAGCACAAGTTTGTAGTAATAGACGCTGAAACACAAAAGGTACTTCTTAGCGGAGACACTTATCATATCTACGATAATCCTTACAAATATACATGCATAAATCACCGTAGAAATGAACCGCACCTCAAATGTTACGTCTTAATAAAACTAAAAGTTGGTGATTGGTTCCACCGCCAATGCATGTAGATTGTTCAGAAAAATAATATTTATTGAACCCGACAAACCGTTTTCCCAGTATGAACTGGGATTTTTTCATTTTCCTCATATTGTTCATTAGTTTGCTGTAGCGTCTGCAAAAGCTGCAGCTTATTTATGTTATAATCTGGTTAAAAAGGAGCTGTTTTTAATGTACGAATATAAGTTTGTTAAAATTGAGTTTAAAAAAATATCAGGCAGACCTACCGAAGATTATCGAGAAGTAATTAAAAATCACGCAAAAGAAGGTTGGAGATTTATTCAAATCTTAACTCCTGACTTTACTACTGCACCTGGGATGGGTACTTACTATGAACTAATTTTCGAGAGACCACAAAATACATAAAATCTATTTCTGAGGCTATAAACTAAGAACCTTCGAATTTAGTTACTAAGGGTCACCCTATCCAAAGTGACCCTTTACTCATAGTGTGCAGTAATTGAATTAAACAAACCTGCATTTTCAAACATTCACCAATTATGTTATTCTACATATAAGTTATTAATATAGGTATTAGGAGTGTTATGCAATGAGAACAGACGGTACACATTCTAAAATTGGATATATAATATTTATTTTTGGTATCTTCTTGCTTGTAAGTGGAACAGGCAGATTAACTGGTTCCCTAGAATACAATTCATTTATTTCAAATAAATCTATTGCAATAATATTCGTTGCTATAGGGCTATCTGTTATTTTCATTTCATTCTTTGTAAAACCTCAAAAAGATAAATAACTTTACTGAACAATTCCCTTCGATTACTCCTCAAGTTTTCATAGACTTGTACTAACATAAATTTGTAAAAAATCAATTTTCTTCATTCAAACTAACTCCTTTGGAAGATTATCATAAAGTCGTTTATGATCATGAAAAAGAAGGATAGAGGTTAGTATAAATCTTTGCACCTGGAATAAAAGGCCACGGCACTCCTTCTTTTTTGAATTAACATTTAAACGTAAGAATGATTAAGGGAAATGAGGTTTCATTACCTTTTTTTATTGAACAAAATACTCATATTGTTTATTAAGGTTCTTTGTTTTAATGACACTCTCCAATGAAAAAAACACATTAGGTTAACTAAAAAACGAATTCATGTTAACCTATATACATACCATTTATTTGGAGGTGTTTTTTTGACTGACAAGAATAGAACAGTTATTAGCTCGGTTGGCGGTTTGGCATTATTTACTTTAGGAGGATATAGAATCTTTACTAACAACTTAGAAGCTATGTCCTTACTAGTAGCATATATTTTCTTTATTTGCGGATTTATAGGCTTTGTTTTTAATGTAGTAAAGTTGTCGAAACTCCCTCGAACTTAGCATTGCTTTGTAGCAATGCTTTATTAATGTAATTGAACATTTTTTCAATTACAAAATCTTCAGAAATGGAGCTGTAAACAAGTATATGAACAACAATCTCCAGTAGCCGTAATAGAAAACTTTTTTAAAAGCTAATTATTTTATTCGCTTGAAAACTTCCGTTCGGTCCCTAAATCCTTTTTCAGAATATGGAAAATACCTGAAATTAATGTTAAAATTCCCATATAGTAATACAACTTTAAAAACATTCGGTAATATTCTTGAAAAAATGAGGGGCTTGAATGAAAAAAATAATCTTAATTAGAGTATTGGCAATTATAGTATTATCACTAATTCTTTTTTCAGACGGGATACAAACTCATGATCTTTTTTATCTTTTAATTGCTGTTTTTATCATTGGTGTTCCGTGGTACAAGCTTTTCAAAAAAATAATTTTTATTATCAGGATTTATAGACTTACCAGCCTTAATAATTCGTTGAATTCGAACAACACAGTCATTTAAGTTTGTTCTCTTCCACAAATGTGCATATTGTTGGATTATGCTTATTATTTAGAGCTAATAAAATCAGCGCCACCTTGTTCTGCGTATTTAGCTGTCATTCCAGCACCTGCAGCAACACCTAAAATATATTTATTTTCATTAATTTGTTTATGAATCTGTTTTAGCTTGCCCTTCCATTTCATAGGGTAACAAGCGTTTATACCTCCCATAACCTTTTTACATGGACCAATTCTTGGCCATCGAATTCCATTTTATAAATGTCGGGCTTAGTTGTATGTAATAAAAAGTTCAAATCATATCTACTATCATAAAACCCCATTATTAACGTCATTATAGCCCCATGCGTACCAATTACTACTTTCTGTCCTTGACATTGATTTAATAATTCTTTTAAGACTTTTATTGCACGTTCCTGACAATCAATATTTGATTCGCCTCCCTAAAAAGCATAGGTTGGGTCAGAAAATGACCTTTGTAATAAAGGGAATAATTCCTTGTCAGGGATTCGTTTCTCTTCAGCAATAAATATTCGTTCTTTTAGATCTTCACATACAATTACCTCGTTTTCTATTTGATTAGCTATTTCTTGAACAGTTTGGATTGAGCGACTATACGGGCTTGAGAAAACCGTATCGACGCCCTCTTTAACGAGAATATCCGTTATTCGTTGCGTGTCTAACTTCCCTTTTTCAGTGAGTGCCCTCGTTCTCTCATTCCCTTCCTTTGGTGAATCTCCGTGTCGAACCATATATATGAATGTTTTCATAATACCTCCTACAATTATCATGTTTCTATGTTTACGTTTTTGACCTAAACAATTTTTGTGACGAAGCTAAAATACAAGAACTTCTATTGGTCATCTTCTGCTATTGGTAAAACTGTAGAATATTTTATTTCTCTTAAAGATAAGTTTGTTTGAATTCGAGAAATGCCCAACATATTTAATTTTCTTATAAAGCTATTTAATTCTTTTCGATCTCTAATAATTACCTTTAAGAGATAATCATACTCTCCTGTTAAACAATGACATTCTAATATTTCTGTCATCGTTTTCAAGGTATTTTCTAAAGCTTCTAATTCCTTAGCTTGATGGATATTGGTACTCATGAAAACGTAACAGAGTAAATCGAATCCCAGCTTCTCATGATTTAAAATAGCAACTTGTTTGTCAATAAACCCTTCACTTTCTAAACGTTTTATCCTTGTATGGGTTGCCGGAGGGGATAAATTCACACGTCTCGCAATCTCAGCATTACTTACCTGTACTTCTCTCTGCAAAATATCTAATATTTCCATATCAACACTATCCAATAATTTTCTATCTATCGTTCCCATGCCATTTGCTCTCCTTTTTTTTATTCGAAATTTCAGCTACAACCGACAATTTTTATTAATTTTATTCCGTAAAACTCTATTATTCTTACTATTATTTTAACTTTTGTTCATTATACAAAATATTCTACTGCTAAAATAGCGAAAATGTTATGATTCTTTTATCAAATGTAACTCGATTGTAAATTTTAGAATCAAAGGAGAGATCGTGATTTGACGAATGTCTATGTTTTATTAATGCTTTTAACTAGTTTGCTTTGGGGAGGCAATTTTGTAGTTGCCAAATCGCTTGTTGCTCATGCCTCTCCGTTAACATTGACAAGCTTAAGATGGATCATTGCCGTCGTTGCACTTCTTCCAATGGTATGGTGGAAAGAAAAAAGGTTGCTCCCCTCTCGTGATGCCCTTCTCCCTTTATTTTTAATGGGCATTACAGGTGTGCTAATGTTCAATATCTTTCAATTTTTAGCATTGGAAAGAACTACATCGACGAATGTTGGCCTCATTTCAACATTAAATACTATTTCTATTGCGTTTTTTTCATTTCTTTTTCTAAAAGAAAAGATTAATATTTTTCAAGCTCTTTCAATGTTTCTTTCGTTAGTTGGTGTTCTTCTCGTACTTTCAAAAGGGAATATCAACTTATTATTGTCTTTTCATTTTAATTTGGGTGATTTATGGATGATGGCAGCTGTATGTGTTTGGGGAATTTATTCCGTCTGTAGTAAATGGGCAATGAAAACTACTTCGCCACTAATGTCTAATTTGTATTCAGGAATATTTGGTCTTCTTGTATTATTGCCGTTTAACCTTAATGATTTTTCGATTTCCAATGTGAATCATTCTTTTCTTCTATCGCTTTTATATACGGGGTTTATTTCCACTGTCGTTTGTATGGTGCTTTGGAGCATAGGTATTCAAAAATTAGGGGCTACAACATCCGGTGTTTTCCTTAATTTCAATCCGATTTTCACTGCAATTTTAGCGTTTTTATTTTTAGGAGAGAGCATCTCTTGGACACAAGGAATTGGTGGATTAATCGTTATTATTGGCTGTTATTTATTTTCACGTTTTAAAACGAAAGCACCTTATTTAAATACAGCCCTTTCAAATTCATAAATAACTTCTATTAAAAAAGGTCAACATAATTCGTTGACACTCTACCGGATAACAGCTGAAAGAAGTTAAAGTGAATGATATTTTTTCACTTCTAATGGAATGGATATTACATTTGAACTACCCCCACTTATCAACCTTACGGTCTGATTGAAGTGGGAGATTCTTGGGAACAGAGCATACTTGTTGGTGTATTTCTTTAATTTTTTGTCATTACTCTTCCTCCAATCTATTCTTTCACTAAACTGCTCCGTTCGTATTATAAGGTCAGCCAGATATTTCTGGTTGACCATTTTTTATATGGTTTTATTATAGCAGTAGCCAGGGTAGAACGTATCTGCACGTGGGGCTTGATCCCGTCAACTAAACCGTTCGCCCCCTACTTGCAGAAACATGATTGAGGCTGGTTGGGACTTAGATCTCGTATAACAAGCGAAGCTATGACACTGCATGGAGGATTAGGGGTAACTGGCAAACTATGATTCTAGGAGGAGATTAATAATGAATCCAGTCGTTGGTCTGGATATTTCAAAAGGAGAAAGCCAGGTTCAAGCATTCTTAGATAAAGGCAAACCATATCGTAAAAGTTTTAAGGTAACTCATACTTTAGAAGGTCTAAATGACCTTGTTATATTTTTAGAGGATGTAAAAAACGAGGCTGGTATGAAGCCTACAATCATTTTAGAAGCTACAGGACATTATGGTGCTCCTGTCATACATCATTTAGAAGAACGAGGATATTTATTGATTATCATTAATCCGTTAATTTCATATAAGGCAAGAAGTTCAAGTTTAAGAAAAGTAAAAACGGATGCCATTGATGCCTATCTTCTTTGTGAATTGTTCTATAAAGAGGAATTAGAGCCATATAAAAAGCGTGGTGTGCAGTTATTAAACCTTCGTAATCTTACTAGACAACATGAAAATATAACTGGCGTAATGATTCAAACTAAGTTGCAATTTCAGGCAGTCCTTGAACAGGTATTTCCTGAATATAAGGGGGTTTTCGGAGATTTATATTCTAATGTTTCACTATTAACTCTTTCAGAGTTCCCTTCTTCAGAAGATATTTTGAAAGCAAGTGAGGAATCCATTACAGACAAAATTTATGAACTATGTAAGAGTAGATCAATTAAATGGGCAAATGAAAAAGCATTACAGCTTAAAGCCGCTGCAGCTCGTAATCCTTTTGAAAAAACAGTTTATCAGAGTCATATTTTAAGTCTGGATATGTATATAAAGATCCTTCTTCAGTACAAAGAGCATCTATCAAAGTTAGGAAGAATATAGTATTATCAAATCTATCCCAGGTATCGGTGAAAAAATCGCTGCAACGATTATTTCTGAGATTGGTGAAATAGATCGATTTAACAATCCTAAAAAGCTTGTGGCTTTCGCTGGAGTTGACCCGAGTGTTTTCGAATCAGGCAAGTTTTCAGCGACCAAAAATCGAATTACAAAACGAGGTTCAAGTAGACTTCGTCATGCCTTGTTCATGGCTGTTCGTTGTGCAATACGAGATTGCAGAAAAACTAGAACAGACGATACAATCATTCCTCGAAACAAGAAATTACGTGAATTTTACGATAAAAAACGTGACGAAGGAAAACCTTTTAAAGTAGCGATGGTAGCTTGTATTAATAAACTATTACATTGGATTTTTACCTTATTAAAAAACAGAACTAAGTACCAAGATTTAGCTTGATAAGTAGGTACAACTAAATCAAACAAAACCTTCCAAAAGCAAAATTTAGGACGGTTATTTGTCATGCACTTTTTTAGTATAGCATGTGCCTATTAAATTTTTAACAGAAAATTATTGACAAACTATTAGCTGGTTAGTTGAATTAGTAACAATCTTTTCGAAAGGCTTTTTTCGTATGAAAACAGCCTTTTCAAAAAAAGAACAATCTACATTTTGGTCTCTTGATCATTTTTACGTTCACTGTCTTGTTGAAAATGAAGCGATGCCATCTCCCTTTTGACTTCGTACATGGTTTATACTTGATAGAAGGCGTACTATGAGTACTAACCAATGTTCTGCAACCGAAATCTTAACCGCAGAAAAAATGTATGAGGTGAAATGAAGATGGGAAATTGTTGTAATAGCGTAAAAAAAAATAGTACTGAAAACACTATTTTTTGTCCCTCTTGCGGAAATAAAGCAAAAAATGTACAGCTAATAACCATTAAATCAATGATTAAACCATCTGTATTAGGATCAATAAATGCTATGGAAAATCACTATTTTTGTGCTACTAAAGATTGTCATATCGTTATTTTGATACGAGTAATAAGAAGTACCTTCTATCTGATTTAAAGGTAGCTGTGCATCAAAAGGATGACGCATTAAGTACACAGATTTGTTATTGTTTTGATTGGACGAAAGAAAAAATTAAATACTCTATTGAAAATGAACTTACTCCTAATCCGTTAGAAGAAATTCGTGCAAATATTAAAGAAAACCGTTGTGGCTGTGAGGTAAACAACCCTCAAGGTAGTTGTTGCTTAGGGAATGTCACGAAATATATAAAGAGTCTCCCTTAAATCTCTTTCTTCAGTGGAATTAGATCTTATCATTAAAAATCGGGAATGACTTTATAAAGGCTGTTTTCTCAAAGATTGTTGCTGTTAAAACAAAAAGACAGATTAATCTACCAAAACACCACGTGTAGATTAAACACTGTCTTTTTATATTTCGTGAATTAAAATTTAATTAAAGTAGCCGTCAGTACAACCAAGAAGGGATTGTTCCACTATTTTTCTCTCCGCTTAGAACGCATACCTTTTAATAAAGTGATATTATCCGAATTGAGAAATTGCTCGTACCCTTCACTATTAACATCATATATTGCAAGTTTTCCTTCGTCATGTAGTGTATTCCCCACCCATATTTCTTTACCTTTAAGTAATCCTCGATAGAATAGTCCGGAACGTATTAAGCCCTCCAATTGAACGAACAGTTTCCTTCGTTATAGCATCATTAAATTGGTTTCTCTCTAAACAAAAAGCATATAGAACAAACTATTATCAGAAAACCATGATGATAAATCGATGACATATCGGCATTTTCAAGAATCGTTTGCTCATCTTTTTCCACAATTTTCGTAATAAGCTGATTAATATTATTTTCTGGATTAATGCTATTAAGTGCATCTAAACCAATTAGTATTGTTTGTAATTCATCATGGAAAAGAACTTTTACCAAGCTTATAGTTAGCTAAAATCCCTAATCACCCTGCGAATCCCTAAATACTTTTTGTGTGCATATCCATATAGTGAATAATTTTATCGTAGTAATTTTTCCTACTAAATCGCTTCAAATCTCCTACAACATAAAATTCTTTTTTCGCCCTTGTTACAGCTACGTTCAATAAATTTGGTTTCGAACATGTCCAATTCGCAGCTCCTTCGGTTTGTTCATCAGTTCCTGTGACAAAGTAAACAATGTCTGCCTCTTTCCCTTGGAAAGTGTGAACTGTTCCTATAGATTTTTCTAACCATTCATTCAATTTCGGATCTTGTAGGGGTTTTAGTTTTTGACGAATCGCTTGTTTTAGCCCATCCCTCACCGCTGTAAAAGGAGTAATAACAAATAAATTGGGCAATTTATTTTTATCTTTGTATTTATCAAATACTACCTGTGCCATATATTCTGCTTGTTCCTTAACATACTGAGCTTCCTCTGCTTTTCCTACGCAATCAATCCATTCACCAATACCAACTTTGTCTGTTTCGGCTAATACCATTTTATTATCATAGGCGATACCATTAGCTATAGAAAACATCGGATTTAAGCAGCGTCGGTGAACCCATAATGGAATACCAATCCATTGATTTTTTTCTTTATCTTTATAAGTACCATATGGATTCGCTAAATCAGCAACGCTTTGAACAGATGTTGTGGCACTCATATAATGCTCCTCAAGATTGAAATGCTTGCAAATATCCATTAATAATGTTTTATCAATCGTCACCACTGGTTCGATTTGAATCGGGTCACCTACAATTACAGCTTTTTTGGATCGCCACAGTGCCCCTACTGCTAATTGAGGACTAGCTTGTCCTGCTTCATCGATAAATAGATGAGAAATAAAATTTTGTTCGATTCCTTTATACATATTTGCAAAGCTAGCAAAAGTAGTGCTAATTAATGGCGTAACTAGATGAATTACATGCCAAAGGTTTTTCAGATACTTTCTATGTTCACTACTATTCAAGTTTAGTGCTTTTCGATTAGCAAAAAGCCTTAATGAACTACTAACAATCTTATGATTTTTTATTAAAAATAATTTATGAATTTTCATAGCCATCAGAAAAAGTAAGCCACGCTCATAGTTTAGTATATCAGTTTGCCAAATCACATTTTGTTGCCTGTAATCATTATTACTATCTTCCCAATATTTATCTGTCGATAATTCTAAATTTTCTTGAGAATATTCAGCTTTAAATTTCGTACTTGATTGGATTATATTTTCTTTTTGATCTTTCAAACTACCTTGATATTTACTTATTTTTAAAGCTTCTCGCTCCAATTCAATTAAATCTTGTTCAATTTGTGTTTGCCGTTTCCTTAATATTTTTTCATCTTGATTTTTTGCACCTAAAATTCGTAATAAGAAATTAGGCTTTTTAAAAGTATTTAATTCTCTCTCTATTTCTTCTTGCTGTACTCGCAGTTGTGATAGATCGATTGTTATTTTTGATTGATTTTGCTCCATTATTTGAAATTCTTCTTCTAATTTTTGCAATTCTTTATCTAATTCAATATATTTTTGTAAATCATCTTTTTTCTGTTCAATTGAATGAAGCAGGGAGTTAAATTCTTTCACAACTTTTTGCCAGTCTTCTGCAGAAAGCATTTCATTATCTCTCTGTAATTGTTTAACAAATGACAAATCATCTCCATCGTCTTTTAGCAAACCCCAAATAAAATTATCAATATTTTTTGATTTACCAAATATACCTGAAAATAGCCCCCAAGTTTCATCCGAATGATCGATTAGTTTTTTAGCTATCGAAGGATAATAGTCTAACTCTTCAAGATACTCAGTATTTTCTGATCATACTCATTTTTTATTCCTGGCTTAATAACTCCCTCATCATTTTTTTCAGGTTTAGCAATTTCCTTTCTTTTAGGTAAATCTTTAGAGATATTTTCAACAGCTCCATTATTACTGGATGCAACAACGATAGAATATTTTTTTAAATTTTCATTCATTTCATAAACTATGTTTTTAAAGCCATTTAATTCAAACATTCCTATCTTTCTAAAAGCTGTTTTTGGATCTGGAAAAGCAGCCATTTCAACCGCACGTTGGACAACTATATTTGCAAATACATCTTTCAATAATGTTGTTTTTCCTGTACCCGGGGGACCATTTACAGAATGAAGTCTTCCATCACCATTAATAATTTGATTTACTGCTACTTGTTGCATTAACGAGAGTCTATGCACAACAGGAGATGGCCATCTCCCTAAGGGTAAATTTTTAGGTTGTAAAATTTGCTCTATTAGTTCTCGATTATTATCAATATCAGTACGTTTCTCATTACCTACTATAAAGTCACGAAGCGTTGCATTACTTCCCTGCTTCCAAGCTTTCTCAATATCTGCTAAAAAGAAGCTATTGCGATTCATTTGCTCATTTCGGCTACCCATTTTGAATACAGTAATTTGTAAGTATTGCTGAGAAAGTTTGGAAAATCCCTCGAAATATTGAGTATATTGGTGCTGCAATGCACGAATACTCTTTTCATCTACGCCATTCGTAAATATAGCAATCGTCTCTTGCTCCATCTGCCTACAAATTCTTTCATAATGACTCAATAATTCACCATAATCCGAATTTCCATTGCCCTTCGAGAATTCTTTAAGCAAATAATGGACAAACGGTATAAATAACGATTCCTCTATGTACTTCCCTTCACTATTAACTGCGAAAGTAAAACTATAATTTATAGAAACATCCTTCTCGATCAGTTCCTCGTCACTCTGAAAAATAAACCTCATTTTCTCTACTAACTGCCACTGCTCATAACATTGCATATAATATTGAAATTGTATGCCATTTTCCTTACTGTTGCTTAATATATGTGTTTCCCATGGTCGATCTAAAGTTGCTACAGGAGCGATTTTAGGAACCTTTTTTCTATGGGTAAATAGGGACTCTCTTAATGTCCCTTTTAAATTTGGTAATGTTTTAGGTTGAACCGCTTCAAGCAAATACCAAGCATTTAAGACTGTATTAATTTTATTCTCCATATTGTACCATCCCTTCCAATTTTGATATTACAGTATAAAAGTCGGAGAAACAATAAGGGACTCGCCAGAATTGGTGAGTCCCCTTTAGTTAAAATACAAATTAGTTCTCTTTTTTAAACAACTTACTTGTTTGTGAAAGCTTCAACACAATTAACTTTTCGTTTTCAACATCTAATCCTACAGGTATCGTATCACTCAAGATGGATAAAATAATCTGAATAAACGGAAACGGAAGTAGTATCTGTATTTTCTGAAAGAAAGTGGGGCCACCGTCTAGTTAAAACATACTTAAACCGCTCCATACCAACTTTCGTACAATATCAATTATTTCACACTATGAAAAATAAATGATTTCGTTTCCTTAGTTGCTTGTTCAAACTCCCAATCGCCATAAGCTTGAATTTGTGAAAAGCCTACTTGGTATAATGATTCATAGATTTCTTCGTGTGTTCTAAACCTTAATTGCATTTTTTCATGAATTAACACTTCATCTGTTCGTGCATTTTTAACAATTTCGTAAAACGTAAAAACATCCCCTACAAACCCTTCATATTCCGTCCAAATTTCAAGTGGATCACCACTCACCTCATCCTTTGCAACATCTGGTTTATCATCTTTTTGCCAGTGTTCCCACTCTTTTGCTAATGGGTTACGCGTATCAAAAATAAAATGTCCTCCAGGTTTTAATGCTCGATATGCACTTGAAATGACATGCTGCCAACTTTCATCTGTAAGAAATACTTGTGCAACATTCGCTGTCATTATTACAACATCAAACGTATTTGATTGTAAATTCGAGCTATCGCCAACAATCCAAGTCACTTCGTCTGCATACTCTTTACTTTTCGCCCTTTCAATCGCTTCTGCATTCGGATCAATAGCTGTAATATAATAACCAGCTTGCGCAAAATGGATTGTCAACCTTCCTGTTCCACAACCTAAATCTGCTATTTCTTTCCCATCTATTTTCTTTAAAAGTGCCAAGAAGAATTCATTGTCTTTTCCCCGGCTATTAATTTGATCATATACTAATGGAATCATCTATTTACCTACTTCCTATAGTGATTTTCCCAACAATAAACTAGTTTAATGTTGGGAAAATTTAAATATTACATATAATTCTATACCATATTTTTACATCAATGCAAATGAATCTCTTTACCTTTTTAAGCTTTTTTCCAATAAGTGTTTGGTCCATTACATGTTAAAGTTGCATTTTTCGGTACTTGTTTCATGATTAGAAGAAGATTTAGTAAATCCACTGACGATCCCAATGAGTTTAGTATAATCAAGAACTTTAATGTCGTTGTTAAGAGTCCAAATGCACTGAAAACTAGTGGGAAAATTATTGAAAGTATAATAAAAGGTGCAACCGTAATGAACAAATATCTTGATTTTGAAATCTCTTCTTCCGTAATTACAAAACCCCCGAACAGAGTAAGCCCTACTGCAGTTTTTTCTGATTTCATAAAATTAGGAATGAAGATCAAATGAAGTATTTCGTGAATGATTAATAGTAAGACAATCCCCAAAATAACGCTTACGTTAATGGTTATTGATATTCCACCAGATGTAAATCCAAAATCTCTCAAAGAAATACTAGAAAAAATATTTATTATCCCAATAGAGATCATTGAAGCGACAATCATTAAAGGAATCGATAACAAAATAGCACTTATTAAATTCTTCGGTTCTTTCATCGGAATCCAGCCATTGTTAATTAGCTCTACATGTAAATTGGGGTTACTTTTTGGCAACTTGTTTAGTATTTTCATTTAACCTCTCCCATTGTTTTTAATAATTTCACTTAATTTGAAAATCCCTTCCTTCATTTCATCGAGTGAAGCATACCCATAAGAGATTCGTATAAACTGGCCTGTTTTTTCCGCATAAATACTACCTGGATTTAGAAGAATATTGTTGGATAATGCTTTTTCAAATAGCCTTTTTACTTTAAACTCAGGCTTTATTTTCACCCATATGAACAATCCACCTTTTGGGATGTCCCACGTAGCATAAGAACTTAAATATTTATCCATTACATCTAAAGCAACTTTTCTACGAATACTAAGTTGTTCTCTTACTTTTTCGAGATGATCATCATAAGAATTACTAGATAGCCACTCTGCAGCAACGAGCTGGGAAAGAGTACTTGATCCATAGTCAGATTGCATTTTTAAATCTGCTAATCGATTAATGACAGACTCCGGGCCGACTACCCACCCAATTCGTAGTCCTGGACTAAGCGTTTTAGATAAACTCCCAACATACAAAACATTTCCGTAATGATCCATCGCTTTCAGTGGTTTAGGTGGTGGCGTGTCAATCCATAAATCACGATACACATCATCCTCTATAACGGGCAATTGTTCTCTTTCACAATAGGTAATTAATTTCTTTCTTCTCTCTTCTTGCATTAAGGAGCCGGTTGGATTATGGAAGGTTGGAATCGTATATAAAATATTTTTTCCTTTTTCCTTTGTCGGATAAATTGAATCGATGAGTATTCCCTCATTATCCATCGCTAATCCTTGCAACTCCATCCCCGCAGACTCAAAAACAGTCAACGAGTAAAGATAAGACGGCATTTCTAACAACACCGTTGAACCTCTTTTTAGAAGTCCAATCGAAATTAGATGTAAAGCTTGGAGCGCACCAGACACTATGAGAATGGACGACGGAGACGCATCAACTCCTCTTACCTTTAAATAGTCACTAATGGCCTGCCGTAATTTAATATTCCCTTTTGGCTCTTCATAGCCAAAAGTGGTCAGTTGATTCGAAACCTTTTGAACAACGCATTTCATCTCTTCTAAAGGGAACATCTCTGGTGATAATTCTCCTTTACTTAATTGTATAAGATTCGTATTCGATTCCGCTTCGTTAATCTCCTGCACCATCGAAACGCTAGGTTTATGAATGCCTAAAGTGACATTTTCATTCCAGTTAGTCGAGGATTTTGCCCCCATCAAAGTCCAAGTATTATTGGTGACGATTGTTTCCTTCCCCGCTTTACCTTCAATTAGACCCTCTGCCATTAATTCCTCTAATGCTGTGATGACTGTACTACGGTTAACCTCGAACTGGTTTGCCAGATTACGTTGACTTGGTATGGGACTGCCAATCGCCCACTCTCCCGTTGCGATTTTCTCTTTTATAAAATCAATAATCAATTGGTATTTTGGCTTTTTCATATGTACTCCCTTTACTAAACTGGTTGGTTTTTTTCATTATAACTTGTTGGAGAAATTTTACCAAAAACCTACTAACATTAAAAACATAAATTTAATTGGTTGGATGAGAAAATTAAACGAGGTGTATTCATGTTAAAAAAATTTAATGTTAAAATTATGGTTGCTCAATTCATTATGATCCTTTTATGGGCATCAGCTTTTCCAGCAATACGTGTGGCATTAACGGCCTATTCACCTGAACATATATCACTTTTACGATTATTGATTGGCTCAATCGTATTATTGATCATAGCGGTTATCACAAAAACGCCTTTACCCGCGTTAAAGGATATACCAGCTATTTTATTACTTGGCTTTTTAGGATTCACTGTGTATCAAGTAGCACTAAATTATGGGGAACAAACGATTAGTGCTGGCGTTGCAAGCTTACTTGTTTCAACAACCCCTATATTCACCGCTTTGTTAGCTGTATTTTTTTATCGTGAGAAGCTTGGATTATGGGGATGGCTTGGTTCACTTGTTGGTTTTTGTGGTGTAGCATTTATTTCTATAGGAGGTTCAACTGAAGACTTTGCTTTTAATAATGGGATAATTATAGTTTTAGTAGCATCCCTATCGGAAAGTATATACTTTGTTTTTCAACGTCGTTATCTAGAAAAATACGGGGCTCTTCGCTTTACAATGTATGCCATTTGGTCAGGTACTATTTTTATGTTACTTTTCTCGCCGGGCCTAGGTGAAGCCATTATGGATGCGCCATTAAATGCAACATTCGTCACTTTGTATCTTGGCATTTTTCCAACCATCATTCCCTATTTTATGCTGGCTTATGTTACAGCACGCACAGGAGCAGCTGAAGCAACCAGTACGCTTTATTTAACTTCTGTTTTTGCATTTCTTATCGCATGGATCTGGCTTGGTGAGGTTCCACATTTTTCTGCCATAACTGGGGGCTTGATCACTTTAATAGGGGTATTTATCGCCAATATTAAGAAGGAAGATATTATGAAAGAAAATATCAATGCTGAGAGTTTAAACTAACTGTATGCGTTTACTTTATCTTTCTATAAAAAGTCAACTCTACAATAAAATGAGTTGACTTTTTTATAGCTAAGCTTATTTGAAATAAAAATCCATAGCATTTTGATAAAGAATTTTATCCGCTGACATCGGATCAAATAATTCTTGAATCAGTTCAATATCTGCATAAGCAAACGGTCTTTTTGCTCGTGTAGACGGCAAATCTGTGCCGAACATTAACGCCTCTGGATTAACAGCATGAATAGATTTCAAAGCATGTTGTACATCGAGCTCTACACGACCAAATCCTGTCGCCTTTACTCTTACACCTTTTTCTACGAGGTGCAACAAATGAGGTAAGCCTTCCTCTGATAACCCTAAATGATCAATTGAAATCGCCGGTAATTTTTCAATCGATGGTGCAATATCAGGTAAATCTTTTGCGTCTATATATAATTCACTATGCCAACCAGCTAAATCATAAACACGTCTCGCAAAATAATCGAGTTTCGTTAAATCTTCGGAACCGCCACGTTTCACATTGAATCGTAGTGCTCGTACACCTTTGTTATGTAAATCCTTTATCTCATCATCTGTCACCGCAAATGGTAGCTGCGTAACGCCACAAAATGCAGTGCCCATTTTCTCTAAAGCATTCACTAAATAAGCTTGGTCAAATCCTTGAAAAGAACCTGATACAATTGCACCACCTACAATATGATAAGTCGCTGTTTCTTTTTGGTAGTCATCTACAACATAACTAGGTGGTACATACCCTTGATTTTCAGTAATAGGATAATCGAAATCAATAATATGAAAGTGTGCATCAAAAATTTTCATCTTTACCGCCTCCTTTCTTTTACGTTATCAAATAAAGTACATAAAAGAAATTTATGATTTTCTATGTAATTCAATAATTTTTACTTATCACTTTGAACTTTCGAGTCGTTAAAGTCTCGTAAAACTTTTGTTTTTGAGCCGAAAAAAATTCCTATTAGAAATACCTTAATGTATTACTTTCTGCTGTAATTATCGCTATAAAACCTGTAGCCATAATCCATATAGCATAGCGATTCTCTAGTTTTTTCTCTTGCTGATAACTAATATAAGGCTATTTATTTTAAGCACAAATATCTTGTATACTTATGCCATTACACCGCATCCTCATTTTCAATATTACGAATACCTAGATATGCAATGATTACTCCAACTACTGCAAGCCCTAATTGAAGTGGAATGAAGGACACTAACGAAATTTCCGGGTTATAAGAACACGCAATTGCCACCACGAGTAGAGATGAACCAATCGTGGCCGGAACAGAATGATTACGCATCCCAAAATATAATGGAATTAAGCTTATTCCTGTTGAGGCAATAGCAAAAGGAACTATATTAATGACTTCACCTATGAACTGATTTGTCGTTATCGTAAATGGAACGATAGGAAAATAACTATTAATGATAGAAAATAGACCAACTACAACGATATTAGTCAACATCATAGCAATTAACGTTAAGACAGCTATAAGGACCAGTTTACTAGCAATCAGTTTCTTACGACTAACAGGATAAGTGAACATAATCAAAATTGTTCTGTTTTTATATTCTTCAATAACTAGTTTCGCAATTAATACAGAGGCAAATACAATAAACGTTGCTCTTACACTTGCACCAATCAGTATATTTACATCTTCATACGTTGAAATGAGTAGATCCCCTTCGCTTTGTGCAATATAAATAACTAAACACATTATTGTTGTTAAAACAATGTTTGCGATAATTGCACCTTTTACATACCAACCTAAATTAAATTTCTTCATTTCCAGCTTTAGTAGATGTAGCATAGCACCATTTCTCCTCCTCGGTTTATTATTGCATCATAATATAAATAATACTTAAAATGTTAAACATCGGTATGTTGTAACCATTTCTGTATTTATCAATTAATAAACGTAATAAAATAATAGCTAAAATAATTGTCAATATTGTTTTAATAAGAATATCCACTAATGGCATTAGTCCAATTCCAACTTTAAATCCCCACGGCACAAGGTCGACCGGAAAGGAGGTCACTACAATACAAATGATTATTTTTATAAAGTAAATAAATAATTGATATTTTCCCCACCCTAGTCCCATCAGTTTAAGCATGGATTCTCTCTCCTTTCTTTTATTTAAGAGATACTAAAGCTTTAAGTATTCTATCCAATAAAGGAATAGTATTTCACGCTTCTCCACATACATGCATGTTTACACCTAAAACGACCCCTTTCATGTACTTTCATTGTACGAATCGATCATCTCTTTTTTCTTACTCATTCCTTACAAATTTATTAATTGTACTAGTAGGAATATCTACAAAAAAAATAAACTACACCCCAAATTGGGATGCAGTTCAAATATGCTTACTGATTTTTATTGTTACAATTCATCAACACAAAAAAGCTAGTCTCACAAAAATTTGTGAATACATAGCCTTCTTTATACGTGTTCATTTGTTAACCATAACGGTAAAATTCTCGATTTATGCTATGTAACCAAAGTCATTAAAGGCGACTTCTTAAACATCCCCAGTTTCTTTCAGGTTGTTTGGTTTCGTACTAATTATAAAACCAACCTGAATAATCATCAATAATATACCGATACACACGATACTAACTAACTGTGAGTTACCTGTAAATGCAGAATAAAACATTAATCCAAATGATAAAAGTACTAAAGCCCAAATTGTAAATTGATATAATTTATAAAGCCCTTGGAACATGAGATGTTTTTGTCCGTCGTCAAACTGATCTAATAGTTCTTTATTAAAATTTTTTGATTTGGGATTAGGAAACGTAAATCCAGGGTTTGTTAGGTTGAGTATTTTTTCACTAGGAACGGACTTGATGAATGCAACAGCCAACAGCACGACACTAGCAAAAGGGACCTCTGGATAGTCATCCCTAAATAATAAAAATCCGACTAACATCGTAATAAATGATAAACAAACTGCAATTTCTGTATAGATAGTCATTGCATACGCTTTCCTTTCCAACTGAAACAAATGGAAGTCCTCTTGATCAAATTCAAGTTCCCTATCCAATCCGATTTCTATTTTTCGCTTATGCAATTCGGCAATGATAAGTGTAACAAGGCTGATGAAATTTACAGCCATTAATACATTCGCAGCGTCTGGTAGATTGTTAAAATTTATAATCCATTTATAAACTCCATAAATAGCAACTGTAAGGTAAACCAATAACATTTTCACTATAATTCCTCCTCACTAAATATAAAAATATTTTCTATTGGCTCTTGAAATACATGAGCAATCTTCACCGCAATTAATAAAGATGGCATATATTCATTTCTTTCAATCAAACTAACTGTTTGGCGTGAAACTTTTGCTCTTTTTGCCAATTCAGTTTGATTTAATCCATCCCTTGCTCGCAATTCTTTGAGTCGATTTTTCATTTGACCACCTCAGACACATTGTAAATGATTCTTTTATTTTTGACAACGATAATAGTCAAAAATAAAAATATAATAGTCATTTTATTCGAAAGAGTTACACGAAGAATTCCCCATTAGTTTAATAGATTTGTTAAAAGAGAAAGACTAGATACTCATTATTAAGTCGTGAACTGTACCCGAATTATTAAAAACAACTTTTCGAGTCAATTCAAAAAATAATTGAATACCTAGTCTTTTTTGTTTTTCTGCATTTTTGTAAATATAAGAATGCTAATAATTAGTTTTTTAAATTACTCTTCATCTGCTCGACTTCTTCCACCATTCTTAAAAGCTTCATGAGCGTTTTCCAATTGCGGACAGTTGCCGGAATCTCAAGTTTTTTTAGATTATTTCCTAGTTTGGCATTTCGAATGCTGTCATAAAATAAAAGATACACATCTCTTCCGTTTATGACACTGAGTTCTCTTTCATTTGTAAAAGATAAAAACTTGTCACTATTAGCCTTGGAAGGGGCTGTCGGCAACAAAGCAACATGTAAACATTCCCCTTTACATGTTTGCTCTGCTTCTGAAATCTCCTGATCTGAAAAAGGGGATTGACTAACAATCTGCTGTATTTCCTCTGCAGTCCTAATGACAACAACACTAGATATCCCAAAATCCTCGTTAATTTTATCGTGAATTTTCGTTTGCAAAAGCTCCTCAGTTTCCTCTGATTCAAAAAGGATGTTTCCACTTTGGATATATGTCTTCACATTATGTAATCCTAGTTGCTCAAGAGAACTTCTTAATTCCGCCATGATAATTTTATTATGCCCGCCTACATTAATCCCTCTAAGAAATGCAAAATATATAGTCATACAACTCCACCTTCTTTTTACAATTTATTTACTAATAATAGTTACATCCTTTTATTGCTTCAAAGGCTGATCTTCTACCTCTATTTTCGTAATGGATAGTAATTCCGTTCGCATTAACTGTTGGCATAAAGTCTCCTCCTACTTTGTATTACTACCCTTTCTCTTTTCCCACTGAACTAAAATTCGCTTTGTCTGTTAGTGCGTTTAATATATATTAAACGTATTGGATGCAATTTGTAAATTTATTTTGGTTATCATTACCAAAAGAAAAGACACTCACAAATATGAGTGCCCTTAAATATTTTTTCTTATCTATACGAATCATGTGTAGGTTCAAACAAGTCTTCTTCTGAATTTCTAACAACAGAAAAGTGTTCGACATTGTAATGACCATGAAGTGTATGATTATGATGCTTGATAATTTGCTCTGCACTTAAAACATCACTGTCCGCAGTTGAATGCCCATCACCAACTAACGTGACATCCAACCCACTAATAGTCGCCGTTCTTACCGCAGTATCGATACAGTGCTGCGTCGAGCAGCCCATTACAACTACATGTTTAATATCTTGAGATTGTAAATGAATTAGCAGATCAGTCCCATGGAAACAATTCGTTGCTTTTTTATCGAAAATCCTCGCTTCCTTAGGTACGCTAATGCCATTATGAATAGCAAACCCTGTCCCTTTACCTTCAGCAACATCAAGATCCCTTACAAAGACGACTGGAACATTGGATTTTCTTGCTTTTTCAATGACTAAGTTGATATTTTTAATTAGGTGTTCCTTATTAAAAACTGCTTTTTCTTTCTCATTACCATCCATTAATTCTTGCTGAACATCAATAATCAGTAGTACTTGATTCAAATCATTTTCCCCTTTCAATTTGAGGAAACGCTATATAATTTTTAGTTAGACGATTTCCCCTTTTTATTTATCACGGCGCTAGCATAATTTTTGTTCATACTATCTACCCCCTAAATGTAATTGTCATTTAAGACTCATTAATATTATCATATTTTCCTAAAAAAGGTAATATCGGTTAAACCGTTAATATTTCAAGTTCATCAGCAAAACGTGAAGTTGATTTCCATTCCGATTTATAAACATGACATCCGAAATAATAAATGTCATCTCCAACTTTTGATGACGAACGATATTTCATTAATTTTTGACTCTATTACAATGTTTAAGTATATAATCCATACATTGAATTGTGTCATCAATACGTTGTTTTTTCGAATTACAATAGCGTATATTGGAACCTTCTCGAATACTGATGGCTTCGTTAATAATATTGTGGAATTCTTCCGGTAAATGATGAATTGCATATTTACAAGCATCTACTTTTGAAACAATCTCATATTCTTGCAATGTGTAAAATTGCCGTAATATCCCTGTTATTGACCACTCTATTTCTAAATCCACTAATTTAATTGGTATCAAAAATGCTTTATATTTTTTAATTTTTTTCAATCTACTCGACCAATAACTGTTCATGTTTTCTAAAACATAATCTGCAAGCACTCTTTCATCTACACTGAAGTTATATGTAGCTACATCCGGTCCTAAAACGGTAATCCCTTTATTTTTTAAAATCCACCAAGTAATTGGGTTCATATCATCATTACCCCAGTTTGTTTTACCTTCATTTACCTTTAAACATCCTGTTACCTCACTCTGTTTCTTGCCAACATCCTCATCTAGTAAATAACTGCCATCCATCCCTGTATCCTTATATTTCTGATTTAATTCTTTGTGAAGATCAGATATCACCTTCATATCTTCTTCAGTTAAGGATCTGTTTACAACAGCAATAAAATCGATATCACTCGAACCATTTATGTAAGCGTTAAGAGCAATAGAACCGTGTAAATAGAAACCTTCAAGCGTATTCGGTACTTTATTTTGAAATAAGTTTATATAATCATTTAAAATATTTTGAACATGTAGAGGAACTCTAGAATCCATAAAAACTCTCCTTTAAATTAATTTAATACTTATTTTACCAAAACACCCACTGTTTTTCCCACTATTGATCATAAAGAGGTTATCATGAACTTATTTGCACGACATAAATTTCTAACAAATGAGAGTCCTTCTTTCTATATTGAATCCAGCTCTGTTGTGTATTGAAGTATCTTTTGAAAATTCATTGGGTATTCTAGGGAATAGATAAGGAGTGGGGGAATTTGTACACAGGTTATATACAAGTAATTGTTCAAACGGTTATTACTTTTTTTGTTCTTCTGACATTTACGAGGTTTTTAGGTAAAAAACAACTAAGTCACTTAACCTTCTTTAACTACGTAACTGGTATTACAATTGGTTCTATTGCAGCCAATATGGTAATTTTAAAAACAATTGTATTCACAAAATTTTTAGTAAGTTTAATTATTTGGTGTGCGCTTACTACTTTAATTAGTTATATTGCTCTAAAATCTGGAAAAGCAAGAACATTACTTGATGGACAACCGACAATTGTTATTAAAAAAGGGAAAATAGATAGAGAAGCTCTAGCAAACACGAAAATTAATATTGATGACCTTACGATGATGATTAGACAGTATCAAGTTTTTTCAATTACAGAAATAGACTACGCTATATTAGAACCAAATGGCATGTTGAGTATTCTAAAAAAGCCTGAATTTCAAAGTCCACAAAAGATGGATTTAAAAATCGTTTCATCCTCTCCCGCTTTTATTCCCATTGAAATCATTACAGATGGGAAGCTATTGCCACGAAATTTACAGGAAGTCGGTAAAAGTAGGGAATGGTTAGATCATGAATTAAAAAAGGCAAACGTAAAAACAATTGAAGAAGTTTTTTATGCGGAAATTCAACCAAACGGCAAGCTATTTATCCAAAAAATTGATTAAGGAGATTTCTAAATCTAGTGACTTCTCGCTTCTTAAAACTTGACAAAAAAAGTTATTTATGCAATAATTTACTTTTACGGAATTTATCTGTACAATAGGATTCTCCTGGCCAGGGGAATCCTATTTTTTTTGAAGGAGTGTATTTGAATGAACAAAGGTGAATCTAGTTTAACTTCCTTAATCTCAGCTTTCAGTAGAGCCTACCATAGCCAATTCGATACCCCTATAATTTTTGATGATTACCTAGCAAAAGAGTTAATCACAGAAAAAGAATTCCATGACATTCAAACAAATATGGTACAAGGCATCCAATTTTTCAACAAAGAAATCGCAGAAGATTTAAATGGAAATACCGAAGAGCTCTTAAAATGGATTGTGCAAACACAGCTTTCCCCTACACCATTGGCTCGAGCAGCATTTTGTGAAAAAGTTTTACAGAATGAAGTTTTGCTAGGTTTACAGCAATATGTCATTCTCGGAGCAGGATTAGATACATTTAGCTTAAGACACCCTGAGCTTGAAAACATGTTAAAAATCTTTGAAATTGATCATCCTGCAACACAGGAATTTAAAAAGAATAGATTGGAGGAAGTTAATTTAAAGCTTCCAAGTAATGTACATTTCGTTTCGATGGATTTCACAAAGAAGTTTTCATATCAAAATCTAATGAATAGCGGCTTTGATAACAAAAAAACTTTCTTTAGTCTACTAGGTGTTTCCTATTATTTAACGAAAGAAGAAACGTCAAGCTTAATTGATCATTTGTTTGCCAATGTACCAACAGGAAGTTCGATTGTGTTGGATTATGCAGATGAGAAACTATTTAAAGAAAAAGGAATTTCAAACCGAGTAGATAACATGGTAAAAATGGCTGCAGCAAGTGGCGAACCGATGAAATCATGTTTTACGTATAAAGAAATGGAAAAAATGTTAAAAAAATCAGATCTACTTATTTATGAACATCTTTCGCCAGATAAAATTAATGAGCTTTATTTTAACAATCGAAAAGATTATCTTACAGCCTTTGAAACCATTCATTACGTTCATGCTGTGAAAAATTGAGTTAAGTTTGGAGGAATCAAATGAAACTTTATAAATTTTCTAAAGAGAATGGGAAAAAAATAACACAGTTTAAATCAAATTTCATTATGTCTCGTATTATTAACACGGAAGTACCAGCTAATATCGGGTGTATGCATTTAGAAGAAAACGGTATTATTGGCTATCATCAAGCTGTAGTTCCCCAGCTTCTCTTAATTTTAGAAGGCGAAGGATTTGTAAGAAATGAACAGGAGCAATATTTTCAAGTTCAGCCGGGAGATGCGGTCTTTTGGGAGAAGGATGAATGGCATGAAACAAAAACAGATAAAGGATTAACTGGCATCGTGATAGAATCTGAACAATTAAATCCGGCAGCTTTTATGCCTCTAAAATGAGTTATCAATATTTTCAAAATATTTCTCAGGCAATTAACTATGCAAGAATAACATCGTAACATATTTTAGTAATGTAAGATGTTTTAGTCTTACACCTCCGAAGCTTTGTTACTAAGGGTCACTTATGAAAATAAGTGGCCCTCTATATATTTCTATTCAGGAAATATTGTTTCTATATAGTTTATTGACAAACTCCCAGCGGATTTCCATCTGGATCATAAAAGGTAAAAAACTTCGTCTCTCCTTCTCCATCTATTTCATTAACTTTTACATTCTTTTCGATTAATGAACGATAGGTTTCTTCAATGTCATGTGTTATAAAATTAAAGAACTTGCCGACGCCAAAATAATTATCTGGGAAATTTAGTGGTATATGGTCTTTTGCTTTTACTAAACATACAACGGTTTGAGATCCGGCATCAATTTTCATTACCGCTGCGCCTTCTTGCAAGTATAGAAGTGAAAATCCTAGTTTCTCCTCATACCATTTAGCAGATTGTTCGGGGTTCTTAATTGGAATAAATATTGCCTCTACTCCTTTCAGTATTGGTTTACTCATAATTCTTCTCCTTGTACTTTTCTTTAAAATCAGGACTCGATTCACTCCACACATCAAATTTATTTCCGTCCAAGTCATAAAAAACAAAATTTCTACCAGCATGTCCCCTATTTTCAATCTCACCGACTCTAATTCCTTTATCTTTAAAAGCTTTATGAATAGTTTCCAATGCACTTAAACCATCAACCTCAAAAGTTATTGAAAAATGTTCTTTCCCATAGTGATCTATAAAATTTGAGCTTTGATTGTTCATGGATCTAACAAGAAAAAAACTTTGATTGGCAAAATTAACAATAGCTTTATCACTATCTTGGTAAGTGCATTTTGCTCCTAATTTACCTACATACCATTCACAGGACAGTTCTACATTGCTGACTGGAATATAAGTAGTTCCTATTCTAATTAACGTTTCACTCATCCACTCACCCTCTCCAATGTCTTCAGTGAATTATTCTATTTTCAGCTTTTAAATACCTTTAATTCTTGCTACATTTTCATCGTGTGGTCTACAAAGTAATGACCAGACTCAAATTGAGTACTGGTCATTTAATGTCTTGTTTTTACAATTATTGATCACTATACTTGAATGTTTTTAAGGAAATAATAAGTGTCAATGCTAAGCATCCCATTAAAAGAAGTAACGATTCTCCCCATGCACTAAAATTATTTAGAAATGCAGCTTTAATTCCATTAGTAAACCATTCAAATGGATTTACTCGACTAATAAACTGGATAAGATACGGCGCCTTTTCCATAGTAAAAAATGCATTACTACAAAGCAGCATTGGTATCATCAATACATTGGCAGTCATACTTAAATGACCTTCATTTTTCACAAGACTTGATATAAAAAAGCTTAAAAATACAAAACTTAATGAGGCTATTAGAATAATCGGTGTCATATATAAGAAGATAGTAAAAGAAAAGTTTAGGTGATTGATCACGGTAGAAAATAAAAGCACGATATAAGATAAGATAATAGCAACTATTGCCCACGAACTCGAAATACTGACGATATATTTCCATAAAGGCATAGGTGTTGCGTGAAGTAAATTATAAACACCTCTTTTTCTTTGCGATAACGCAATAAAAGCAGTAGTCATAAACGAATAAAAAAATACACTAACGGCAATGATTCCTTCTACATAACTCCCTGCAAAGCTCGGTAAAAACAACCTTAGCGCAATAATCGCAGCAAATGGCATTAAAATAGACCAAAATAGTAAATACATATCTTTTATACTGGATTTCAAATTTAATACGAAAACAGCCTTCATTTTCTCACTCCTCACTTCGTTAATTCAAAAAATAATTCTTCTAAATTTTGAGTTTGGTAGTACTCCATTAAACTATCAGGGGAGCCATTGGCAATTATTTTCCCATGATGCATCATCAAAACTCTGTCAGCAACATTCATTACTTCCAACATATCGTGGGAAGAAAATAACACGGCAGCCCCGCTATCTTTTAAACGTTTTATGATTTGTTGAATTTCCCTTTGTCCTCTAGGATCCAATCCTGCAGAAGGTTCATCCAAAATTACTAGTTTAGGCGCGTGCAAAGTTGTCACGATAATTGCTAGGCGCTTTTGCTGCCCTAATGACAATTTAATAGCTGGCGTTTTTTTGACCTGCAATAAATCAAAAGCGACGAGTTTTTCTTCAATTTCATTTTTTGTCAGCGAAATTCCATAAAATGCAGCAAATAATTTCACATTATCCTCTACAGAATAGCCTTCGAAAAAAGGGGTTGTTTGAAGCTGCGTTCCTATTTCCTTTTTGTAATCAGATGTCCAGTATTTAATTGTTCCACTGTCCTTAGGAATAATGCCAAGAAGCATCCCGATAGTTGTTGTTTTGCCAGCACCATTTGTGCCCACTAAAGCAACTATCTCCCTCTCTTTAATATCAAGGTCTATATGATCAACGACACATCTAGCCTTATAACTTTTCGTTAATTGACTAGCACAAATTAGTCTTTTCATATTTTCTCCCCTTACTTAATATTGTATATTCAACTTTGAGTATATAGCTATTTTTTAACTCCCTCATTCGAGAGAGTTATCTTTTTTCATAATTTCAATAGCTTGATGTACAAATTTTGATTGTACTTTCACTATTTCTTGCATATTATCAAATGCTAGTTGTGTTAATGCTGGCAGTTCTCCTTGCAAAGCAATCAATTTGGCCTCATAGCCAGCTTGAATAGCCTTTTCTTCTTGTTCCAAAATTTTTTGCTGCTTTTCTAATGCTTCAACAGCTTTAGCTTTTGGCAGTTTAAATGCAAAGGAAACACCAGAATACAAAGTTGTAGGGTAAATGACAGAAGAATTTTCAAGTGCCTCAATAATCAGTTCCTGCTCATGTGCCTTACCCTTTTCAGTAATTTGGTAAATTGCTTTTTGTCTATGTCCTGTGGATTCAATACTAGCCACCTCTATATAGCCATCTTTTTCAAGCTTTTTTAGTGCATTATAGATAGAGCCGATAAGCACTCCACCCCATCGTTCAGCATCACTTAATTCAAGCATTACTTTAATATCATAGCCAGTCATTGGTTTTAGCCCCAACATAGCAAGTACTAATAGTCTTGTCATAATAATCACCTTTTTATATTCAACGTTGAATAATTTGAATATAACTGTTCTGCATTTTTTTGTCAATAGGCTTTTATTTATTATTGAAATGTTGTAAAAAAACTAAAAACAGTTTAATAAAGTTTTTTATGATAAAGTATATGTTATTGCACCATCAAATGGGCATGAACCAATTTAAGCTGTAGCGAATACCTATTCGCTACAGCTTTTCACATTTTATGTTAATGCAAAAATTTACTGTGATTAGGTAAAGCAATCTGCTCAAATTCAGTCGCTAACTTATGCAAATTTCTAGTAAGCTCTTCCCCCGCCATAGGTAATCCATGTCCTGTAATAGCAACTGAAGGTTTAAGTGCCTCTAATTTTTTTACAGAATCCCAAGCAGCCTGCCAATCCGTCGTGAAATATCGTGGCGGCCCACTAATTTCCTTTTTTTGTAGCAACACTTTGTAGAGTGATTCTTGCTTAACTGTAACAAAGGCATCTCCTACAATTAACGCTCGATCCTCTTCACGAAATAAAGATATATGCCCTGGCGTATGACCCGGCGTATGAATCCAACGAAAACCTGGCATAAATGGAATACTGCCATCGGACGGAAGCGCCTCAACATTATCGCCTAAGTTAATAGCTTCATTTGGGTAAATGGGTGACACTTTCGCTAATAAACCACCATTTACAGCAGGATCAGCTTTAGGATAATTTTTTATATCAGTTAAATAAGGTAATTCTAAAGAATGTGCATAAACCGGTATTCCCCAATGTTCAATTAGATCGATTATCGCCCCAACATGATCAAAGTGTCCATGCGTTAAAATTATTGCTTTAGGACGACTATTCGTTCCAAACCGCTCCTCTGTTGCTGTAATAATTTCTTTTGCACTTTTTGGCATTCCAGCATCGACTAATACGAACTCTTTTTTATGAGGTTCACCGTAGAGTACAATATTTACAATTTGAATGGTATGTTGGTATAAATCAGGTAATACTTCTACACCATCTCCACTCCAAATCGATGTTGCTGGAATATACTTAAAGTCGTTACCATAGTTCATATCATTATGCATGGAAAGCCCTTCTTCCTTCATGAATTGTAGATAATCATATTTTTCCTTTTTACAGTAAAAATAAAGCAAGAAAAAAATGGAATAAAAAACTGCTAGATTTCAGCAACTTTCTTAGCTAAAATCTAGCAGGTATATTTATTTACGCACAGCTTCAAATGTAATTAACGAATGCTCTTTTGAAGGCTTCTTGTTATAAACATATTCAGCCGAGCAAGTTATATCAGAAAAACCTATGTTTGTTAATATAAGCTTGAATTCTTCTACTCCATACCATCTTAACGGAAATCTTTGTAACTCTGTATCGATTAATTTACCCTTTCGCCACTTTTCATATTTTAAAATGGTTAGCGTATATTGATCGATCCAATTCATTTCAACGCATTTACGTTCTAATGTAATTCCTTCCTCTTGCGAAATTTCATAGTAGGATGAAGTAATTTCCCCTGTTCGCCAGTCTGTAGGTAAAAGCATGTCTACAATTAGGCGACCCCCAGGAATCAAATGATTATACATACATGTTAATGCATCCATCGCATCTTTTGAATTCTCTATTAAACATAACGAACCTGTCGGCATAACTATCACTTCGTATTTTGAGTCTAATGAAAAATTGCTTAAGTTACCTTCATATAGATTTGGCTTGAACCCTCTTTCATTACAACGTTTTCGGCATGAATCTAACATTTCTGGTGAATTGTCGATCCCCTCAACTTCATATCCATTTTCAAGTAAAGGGATTAAGAAGCGTCCAGAGCCCACTCCTGCTTCAAGTACCCTTCCCTTAGTTCCATTTAAGCGTTCAAGATAATATTCAATATCCCCACCAATAGAATGTCCCACTGGTTTTGTCAAATCATAAAGTTCTGTACACAAAGGTCCGTAACTACTAAACATTCCAATTCCTCCGATTTCGTGCAGAAGAATCTATTATTCTTATTTCTTCCACACCTTATATTTGTATGTTGGAAAAATAGAGCTGACTTTCATCTTATATCACTCACTTTCTGTATAATATAGTAAAATCATACATAATAAAGGAATGTAGTTCAATATATTTATATTTCAATAATCACCACAGTGTGTGGTTGATTTCAGTTCCGACTAGGTGCTTTGTTGCTGTCGCTGCGCTTTCGCACAGAAAACATTTGTATGGCTTACGGAGTCTCTACTCAATTTCAAGATGATGGGCGATTTTCCTTTATTGTTGGCGAAGAAGTAGAGAAATATGATATTTCTATACATGACAACTTCGTCAATACTCAGATTCCCGAAGGAAAATATGCGGAATTTAAAATTGATGGCTCTGCAGAATCCGTTCAAAATACCCGACGTTATATTTACGGGTTTTGGTTACCAAATTCAAATTACGAGAGGAATAACGGCCCTGCCTTTGAGATAACAGACGTAGTAAATTCTATTTTTCCAAATACATTGAAAATGAAAATTTATATTCCGATCCAGTGAGGAAAACTTTATAAAAAATAAGGAGAGTATGCTATGAATATCGAAAAAGTGTTTGCAGAGTTCCCATTATTAAGCTCCGAAAATATTGTGCTAAAAAAAATTGAAGATGCACATTTACCAGAAGTATTTGCAATCTATGATAATGAAAAAGTATTTGAATATTGTGGGATAATCCCGAAACATAATATCCAAACGGTGGGTAAAATGATAGGGCATTTTGACAGAGATTATCAGAAGAAAAGCAGAATTAAATGGGGCATTTTTCAAAAGTCTCATGGCGATAAATTAGTCGGTATTATAGAAGCAATGGATTTTAATCAAAAAGTGAGTATGGTAACGATTGGTTACTTTTTTGCAGAGGATTATTGGGGTAAGGGCATTGCAACGGATGCAGTTAAAATACTTACCAAATTTTTAATTGAGGAAGTTAATATAAATCGTATACAAGCTGAGGTTATGCCATTGAATGAAGCATCTAAAAAGGTTCTCCTGAAAAATGGTTTTATAAAAGAAGGACTTTTAAGACAAGCTACATTATGGTCTGGTAAAGGAGTTGTAGATTTAGAAATATACGGATTGCTTAAAGAAGACTACAAGGACAACTAAATAATTGGTGATCTTTAGTCAAAGGTGCGTGCTTACATCAATCTTTCGGACATCAATTATGAGATAATGATTAATATCAACAACTGAAAGAGTGATTCTATTGATTAATGAGCAGAAACCTAATAACTCGCAATTCCGTAACATGCGAATAGCTTATTTGATAGCTATTGTGATCACCATCTTTTTAGGTCTAGCCTCTAGAAAATGGAGTCTTCTACTTCCGTCATTTGTAGCGCAGAATGCAGGGGACATGTTATGGGCTATGATGGTCTATTTCGGATTTCGATTGTTGCTAGTGCGTAAGAACACTCTAGCAGCTATTTTGCTCAGTTTCTTGTTTAGCTTCGGCATTGAATTTAGTCAGTTGTATCAGGAAGACTGGATTAATCAGATTCGTGGGACAACGTTCGGGGCTTTGATACTTGGCAAAGGTTTTCTTGTAGAGGATTTGGTTCGGTATACAGTAGGTATCACAATCGCCTTTGTATTAGATAAGGCGGTAATTAAATTCTATTTGCGAAATTAAATCAATAATTATCAATCAGTTACTTTGACATAAATTCCGCTCTGTCTTGCTGTATTTCCATTTTAAAAAAATGACCCTATAAGCGAGCCTTTTTCAAGTGACTATCTTATAGGGTACATTTTATTAAACATAGGATTTTGATCAAACTTTATTTGAAGTTATTCATTTGAGAAGCTGATCATTTATTCATTACTATTCATTAATCCATTCGATTAATTCATTATCAAAAGTATCTTGTTCTTCAAACATTGGGTTATGACCACTTTTTTCAAAAATGACCTTCTTCACATTCCCCGAAGAAGAATCAATTTCATCCCACAGCGAAACCGGAGCGACTAAAAAATCATACCTACCTAACCCTACAAAAATAGGTTTATCTAGGTGGGCCATAGATTGAATTAGATTTCGTTCCGCAAAAGCTACACCCCAAAGGTGATCAATAACGTCCATATTTGTAGATACGCCATCCCACATATAAGCAGCATCGAACGTATAATCATAAAAGCTATGCGCTCCCATGCGAATACACATATGCACAAATCGTCTTGCTGGATCATTGTGAATATCATCTTCTAAGAAGGCAATATCATGTTCAAATTGCTTTGTTCGCTCAGCACTAGCAGTCTCATTAAAAAATGAAAAACTTTGCTGCTGTCTCTCTTGACTATTTGTCGGTGCTGAATTTAATAAAATGACCTTTTGAACGTACTGAGGATATTTTTCGGCATAGGCCAAAGCCATAAATGCATGTCCAGAATGTCCTAAAATGATGAAATCCTCAAGCTTTAATAATTGTCTTGCTGTTTCGATATCCTTCACAATTTTATCCAAAGTATAATCTTCTTTCTTGAGGACACGAGGAGGCTTCACAAAACCTCTATGATCTAAGAAGATAAATTGAAAATGTTTATATAAATTTTCCGAGAACAAGCGTGGATAATATACACTGCTTCCCACTACCAATATCGGCTTACCTTGCCCCTTCACACAATATTTTAAATCAAATCCTTCAGTAATGATGCTTTGATAATTATTCATGATATTCGTCCTCTTTTCTTTTTATATAGAAGAGCTTTCATAAAATGCTCCTCTTTCTATCACTCCCTTTCTTTTTAACATCCCCGTGTTTTCTCCATTGAACGCTCCAGCATTCTCATTCACCTCATTATTATTTTTTTCATCGAAAAACGATTGTTGAGCCACTTCGTAGTTGTCGATTTGGCATAGATAATAATTCTATATTTTCCCTCTAAACTTGAACCAAGTATACAATATTAATTCAAAAGTTTAAAATTATTAAATATTATAAAAAATAGAAAGATAGAGGATATAAAAATGGATAAGCGATTACAGCAAATCATTTCATTAAGAGAGAATGGTCGATTGGAAAAAGCAAATCAATTAATGGTTGCTCTTGTTAACGAAGAGCCTGAAAATGGGTACTACCAATTTCAATGCGCTTGGACATATGATTCATTAGGAAAAGAAAATGAGGCTGTCCCCCACTATGAAAAAGCAATTCAATTAGGGCTTAAACCCGAATTTTTAGTAGATGCTTATGTAGGATTAGGAAGCACCTATCGAACATTAGGGCAATATGAACAATCGAAATATATTCTTGAACGAGCTATAAGTGAGTTTCCAGAAGCCGAACATGTAAAGATTTTCTATGCGATGACACTTTATAATCTTGGTGAACATTCAACGGCTATGGAAACTTTATTAACTACATTAATCCTCACTAGTAAACATGAAGGAATTATAAATTATAGCAAAGCCATTAAGTTTTACTGTGATAAGCTTGATCAAACTTGGGAATAACACAATTAATCAGGCTCCTATTTATGAACTGATAAATTTTTCATTTTGAAAGAATGTATGATAAAATAAGAACATGTATTCCCTCTCCCTTAATTTTCTTAACGGGAACTATTTTGTTATGATAATAAATTGGATGCGAGAATATTCTTAAAATATAATATCTATTGTCGGATAATCTGTTGTTTTTTTACAGAGATGAAAAATAAATGCGCTTGATTGGAATACAGGCTGAGTTACTCCTTAGGGATCAGCAAAAATGAAACTTTAGTATAGAAGCGAAAGATCTTTGACCGCCTCAAGGAAAGTGCTCAGTTGGAGTTCTAGCTTTAAAATAAGTTTGGTTATATTAATAATTTTCTTTATATGAGAACAAATTTAAAGAGCATGTTTTGAAAAAAGATTGATCAAAACATGCTCTTATTTAAAGTCCTTCATTGTCTGTATTTGGTTCTATATGAGGAAAAACTATCAACAGGATTTACCGCCTCTTCTTTCTCATCAGTAATTTAAACCTTAATATGGGGTGATATTATATTCTTTGAATATAACTGGCAGGTAAGAGATGAGTGGTTTGTCTGGGCAATCAACTGAAATGAAAGAGTTGTTAAATGGCAGGAGGGATGAGTAGGAAATATTTTATATACACCTCGCTTAATCCTTCGATGGCTTATCAAAGCATTATGTTATCTTAGGCTTGCTCCTTAATTTACTCCTCCAAAATTCAATACCTCCTTTTTTCAACCAATAAATATTTATTCTTGTTTTTGGGTAAGAATTCTTTTATCAACTAACTGACTATTGAATAGTTACAAAACAGGGAATTACTTTATTAATTCTTCTCCAGTTAAAATTTCATATAGATTTGCTGAATCTTGCTTTGTTAATTTTACGTATCTATCACTATCTGTAACAATTTCTAAATTTTCACCATTTGGGGTAACCCAAAGTAAATAAGAGGCTATTTTGTTTTCGCTACTGTTCTTAAATGGAAATTGAAATTGGTAGTCAGCATAACGTGCCATTTCTACTTTTTTATTTTCCCATTTAGCATTTTCAACTATATCTTTCGCTTTTTCCACCTGTTTTTTTTGATGTACTTCTTTGAAGTCTTCAAAAATATTTTCTTCACCAATTCGTTTCTGAACAGTTATTTTTTGCCCAACCATTTCATTCAAACAACCCGAAGTTACTAACATAACAGCTAACAGAGGAAAAAATAGTATTATTTTTTTCAACTTGCTTCCCCCTTTACTTCTAATACAGGTATAAATTTTTGCCCCTGCTCTATTACTACATGAAATGACGGCTGCTTTACAAGCAACCGTCATTTATACCATTGTTTATAGAGCTTTAGAAGCTTGATGAATTAATGCAGCTACCATTTTATCCATTTGTGCAAAACGATCGTCTTTTGTTTGACCGTTTACATATCGATAATAGATTTGCTGGCATATTACCGCTAATTTAAAGTAGGCAAATGTAATATAATAAGCTATGGCTGAAACATCACGTCCGCTTTTCTCAGCATAGCGGTTAATAAATTCCTGACGTGTGTAAAACCCTGGTAAAGTCGTTATTGGCGGTTCTCCAAATGCGTAGAGCAGCATTTTAGGGTCATCTGCATGCATCCAATAACTCATAGCTACACCTAAATCTGCTAATGGATCCCCTACAGTTGTCATCTCTAAATCAAAAAGTCCAATCATTTCAGAGTAATCATTTGAAAACATAGCGTTATTAAGCTTGTAGTCATAATGAATAATGGTAGCTTCTTGATTAGAAGGGACATGATCCTTTAACCACTTTGTCAACGCTGCCACTTCACCATACTCTGCCGTTTTTGCTTTGTCATAGCGCTCAATCCACCCATGTACTTGCCTCTCCATAAATCCTTCTGGCTTCACCATATCCTTTAATTGCGTTTCCTTATATGGTATGGCATGAAGAGCTACAAGCGAATCAACCATCTTTTCCGAAATTTGACGTCCTAATTCCTCTGTATTTTCAGTACCTGGTGGAAAATGAGTGTCAAGTACGATACCTTTTTTGCGCTCCATTAGAAAGAAATCACTACCGATAATATCTCGATCTTCAACGTACACATAAGGTTTTGGGACAGCAGGTAAGAATGGATGTAATGCTGATAAAATTGTATACTCACGTTTCATGTCATGCGCTTTTTTGGCAACTGGCCCATGAGGAGGTCGACGCAGAACAACTTCAAATTCACCTACTTTTAAACAATATGTCAAATTTGAATGTCCGGCACTAAACTGCGAAATTTCTAGTTTCCCCTCTGGTAATTCCGGAAACTGAGTCTTTAAAAATGAATGTAATTTCATTTCATCAATACGTTCACTTGCCCTTACTTGTATCGTATCCATTGTACCCCTCCCCTAAATGATTGAACTCATACCGCCATCTACCACTATGACATCCCCCGTAATATAATCTGAGGCAGCCGCAGCTAAAAATAAAGCAACACCTTTTAGGTCATTTTCAGTTCCTAAACGTTTTAACGGCGTCACGCCCATCAAATAATCTTGTCCGCGCTCAATTAAGACTTTTGACATTTTTGTCGGGAAAAATCCTGGAGCAATTGCATTCACATTGACACCATACGGTCCCCATTTTACAGCTAAATCTTTTGTTAGCGTGATGACCGCACCTTTACTTGCGTTATAGCCAATGGTATCCATAAATTCAGGTATTGTACCCCCAAGCCCTGCAACCGAAGCGATATTGATAATTTTTCCGCTCTTTTGTTCTAGCATTATTTTACCAACAGCTTGCGTCATTAAAAATGTACCATTGACGTTAACATCGAAGACTTTTTGCCAAGCCTCATACGGCATTTCAACGGCAGGAGTACCCCAAGAAGCCCCACTGTTATTGACTAAAATATCAATTTGGCCGAATGATTCAAGCGTTTTTGACACTACATTTGCTATATCCTCTGGCTTTGTCACATCACAGGCAAGAGCTAATGTTTGTACACCCAATTCAGCTAATTCTGCGGCTACTTCTTCGCATGCCTCGACCTTTCTTGAGCATAGTACAATGTTGGCACCTGCTTCAGCAAAGCCTTGCGCAATTTGAGCTCCTAGACCACGTCCTCCCCCTGTTACGATGGCCGTTTTTCCCTTTAAACTAAATAAGTCTAGTACTGTCATTTTACCAGCTCCTCTTGTTTTTTAGCATGCTTTTTCAGCTCTAGCTTAGCCACCGTGTTACGATGCACTTCATCCGGTCCATCTGCTAATCTTAATGTTCGAGAATTCGCCCATTGTGCAGCAAGCGTCGTATCTGGGCCAACCCCAGCAGCACCAAATGCTTGAATTGCCCGGTCAATCACTCTTAATGCCATATTTGGCGCCACTACTTTAATCATGGCAATTTCTGCCTTCGCCTCTTTATTCCCGACTGTGTCCATCATATACGCTGCTTTTAGCGTTAAGAGTCTAGCCTGTTCAATATCAATTCGTGATTCCGCAATACGCTCCCGCATGACACCTTGGTCTGCAAGTGGTCGATGGAAAGCATGTCTCCCTTGTACACGTACACACATTTCCTCTAATGCACGTTCAGCGGCTCCAATAAGACGCATACAATGGTGGATACGACCTGGGCCTAAACGACCTTGCGCAATCGCAAAGCCTTTTCCTTCTCCCCATAATATATTTTCAACAGGTACTCGAACATTTGTAAACGTCACCTCACCGTGACCCTCTGGTGCGTGATCATAGCCAAATGCAGTAAGCATACGCTCAATTTTTACTCCAGGTGTATCCATCGGCACTAAAATCATCGACTGTTGCTCATGGATAGGTGCTGTAGAATCTTTATGTTTCCCCATAAAAATAGCGATTTTACAACGAGGATCGCCTGCTCCTGTCGTCCACCACTTATGTCCATTTAAAATATAATAATCGCCATCTCGTTCAATACTTGCCTCGATATTTGTTGCATCACTAGACGCAACTGCAGGCTCAGTCATTGCAAAACAGGAACGTATTTCTCCTCGTAATAACGGCTCTAGCCATTGTTTTTTCTGCTGTTCTGAGCCGTAGCGCACAAGTACCTCCATATTTCCCGTATCTGGCGCATTGCAATTAAATACTTCAGGAGCTAGTAAAGATCGTCCCATTATTTCACATAAAGGTGCATATTCTAAATTCGTCAATCCTGCACCATATTCACTATCCGGCAAAAATAAATTCCATAAACCCGCTTCTTTTGCCATTTGTTTTAATTCCTCCATAATTGGCGGAATCGCTCCCCAACGATCCTCCATTGCCTCTACCTGTGCAGCAAATACTCCCTCATTTGGATAAATATATTGTTCCATAAAATTTGTCAGCTTCTCTTGCAGTTCTACTACTTTTTCGCTATAAGAAAAGTTCATTAAAAAGCCCCCTTTGTTTGAACATCAAAATGACAAATGAATGAATATTCATTTTTATTCTTACATTAAATGTTACCGCTATATTTCTTGTAAATCAATGTCTATTAAACAAAAATTTGAATTATAGAGAAAATTCATACTTAAGGCAGTGATTCGGGTAGATAGAAAATATCATTTCGATAATAAAATCTAAATCAAAAAGATATATTGCCATAATATGTAACTTAAAATCCGAATAGTTCTTTTGATTAAAAATTTTATGACTTAGTTGCCTGTTTTTACTTTTTTAGCTCATCATAATAGGGGTTGATTTCCGTTCCAATCGTGCGCTTTGTTGCTGACGCTTCGCTTTCGCGCAGAGCAGAGCTTCCTAGGGGGCGTTCGATGAGCCACTTCTTTTTTAAACTGTTAAATAAAACGAAAAGTAGGATAAATAAAGAGACTGGAACAGAACTCGGTAATTTTGAAAAATAGCGAAAATGGGTAATAACTTTTTCCCTTCACTGAGTTAAATATTCCTCCCTAAATCAAAAAAATGTTAGGCCGTTTGCATCTCGGTCTAACATTTTTTTGGCCCAGCCTCTCTTTTCAATTAAATCAATCTTTAACATTTCAAAGCGTTTTCCCTATATTTATTATATCAGTCAGTAATTGACGAATCGCTAAAGGTAAATGACGATTTTTTAAATACACTACATAAACATTTCTTCGTAAATTGGGACAATCTATTTCTTTTTGAACAATCGTTTTTGCTGTAGGACCTTTTAAATAATTTTCTGGTAAAATGGTAATGCCTAAATTTTCACGAACGAGTGATACTGCCGTTTCAAAACGTTCAATTTCAAATTGGATATTAATGTTCTTGTCAGCCTTTTCAAACGCATCTAAAATGTCATGTCTCGTTTGAAAACCCTCTGTACTAATAATAAATGGCTCATCACTTAAATCGGCAATTGTTAGTTTCTCCTTATTCGCTAACGGGTGATTTAAGGGTAAAACGGCGACAAGTCGCTCTTCATATAAGCAGTTAACTTCTAGTTCTTCATCATCCATTATCTGATTCGTAATAATTAAATGTGTTTTATAGCTTTTGAGCGATTTTTCGACACGTTTACTTCCTAAAATATCTACTAAATGGATCATCATTTGCGGATATTCCTTTTTATACTCTGTTATGACTTTTGGGAGCCAATGTTTAATGGATTCCATAATCCCTATCGTTATTTCGCTTGTACCTCGTACAATGACCTCATCCATTTCTATTTTTAAAACTTCCATGTTTTTCAATATTATTTTTGCCCGTTCATATAATAGCTCGCCGGCTTCTGTTAATTGCAGATTTCTCGTATTCCTTTCAAGTAAAGGAGATCCAACTTCTTGCTCTAATTTTTTTATAGCATTACTTAGAGAAGGCTGAGAAATATGCATTTTTTCAGCCGCCTTCGAGAAATTCATTTGCCCCACAACTGCTATAAAATATTGTAATTGTTTAAAATCCACAACAACATCTCCCCCATTTATAGTTTTAAGCTATAGATTGATAATAATTATATATTAGAAATTATAATTATGCGAATATATAATCAACTCATAAACAATATTTTCACTACAATAATATTGTAAATGGAGTTGATAAAGATATGTATACAATGACAGATCAAAAACAATGGAGAGGCCGTATAGATTCAACTACTAATGCGAGTAGTTTTCGTCTACATCAAAAAGTAAAAAGAATTCCTATAAATGATGTAAGCGTTTCAGATAATCAGCATGCCGGAATTGTTGGCTTTATTTGTGATGAAGGTGTACGTCGTAATCAAGGACGTTTAGGAGCAGCAAGTGCACCTAACGCACTGCGTGAAGCATTGTCTAGCTTACCTTGGACATTTGAAGAGGAACAACAAATTATTGATGTCGGTAACGTTCTTTGTCTAAACCATGCTCTAGAAGAAGCACAGCGTGAACTAGGCGGAATTGTCAAAACATTGCTAAATAAAAAAATACAATGTGTCATACTTGGCGGTGGACATGAAACACTATACGGACATTATTTAGGTGTTCGTGCTGCGTTACCTAAAGATGCGAAGCTTGGGATCGTCAATATCGACGCACATTTCGATTTACGACCATATGATGAGCAACCGTCGTCTGGCACAATGTTCCGTCAGATTTTAGAACAGGATCCACATACCGATTACTTTGTACTAGGCATACAACGTTTTGGCAATACAAAAGAGCTATTTGACAAAGCCGACGAATTGCATGTGAATTATGTGTTAGAAGAAAATATGACGCCAGAAAATAATGCGCACATCATGCAAGATCTTCAGCAATATATGGATGATCATGATTATATTCTCTTAACGCTTTGTACGGATGTGCTAAACGCTGCATTTGCACCGGGAGTTAGTGCCCCATCACCATTTGGACTCGATCCAAAAACAGTACGCACAATCATTCAAAAAGTAACTTCGCACCCAAATACACATTCTTTTGATATTTGTGAGGTCAATCCTTCACTGGATGAGAACGGACGCACAGTTAAATTAGGTGCTTATTTTGTTTATGAGGCACTTAATAACTTACTTAGGGGGCAAGGTTAATGATTGAATTTAATCAAATTACAACAGTATTTCTAGCAGTTGCGCTATTCGCATTGGGTAGCTGGCTTATCAATAAAATCAGTTTTTTAAAGCGTTTTTGTATTCCAGCACCCGTTGTCGGTGGCTTACTATTCGCCGCATTGGCAACTATTCTAAAGACCACTGACGTAGTAGAATTTTCACTTGATACGTCATTACAAAGCTTATTTATGATTACTTTCTTCACAACAATAGGTTTAGGGGCAAGCTTTAAACTTGTAAAGCTTGGTGGAAAATTATTAATTATTTATTGGTTGGCTTGTGGTTTCCTAGCATTAATGCAAAATGTAATCGGTGTATCACTTGCATCACTAATGGGCATTCATCCTTTAATCGGTATGATGGCTGGTGCAGTATCTATGGAAGGTGGCCATGGTGCCGCTGCAGCATTTGGACAAACGTTAGAAGACTTAGGTATTTCATCAGCTATGACAATCGGTGCAGCTGCGGCTACATGTGGTTTAGTTGCTGGTGGCTTAATCGGTGGTCCTATTGTTAAATATTTAGTGGGTAAATATAATTTAACGCCAGATGTACAAGAAACGGAGGAAGTTGATTTTGAAAATAGAAATGAACAAATTACTTCCGAATCATTCTTTACACAAGTATTATTCATTACATTTTGTATGGCTTTAGGTACTTACGTTGGAACATTATTCTCTGAAGCTACTGGCTTCGTACTACCTGGTTATGTAGGTGCAATGTTTGTAGCTGTACTAGTGCGCAATATTATGGATAAAGTAAAACCTGAAGCGATTAATATGAAAAGCATTTCTTTAATCGGCGATGTCACTTTAGGGATTTTCCTTTCAATGGCACTAATGAGTGTTAAACTATGGGAAATTGCTGATTTAGCACTTCCGCTATTCATCATTGTTTTCGCGCAAGTATTCTTCATTGTCGTATTCAGTATCTTTGTATTATTTAAGTTACTTGGAAAAAATTACGATGCTGCCGTTATGGTTGCTGGTTTTGCTGGACATGGTTTAGGGGCAACGCCAAATGCGATGGCCAATATGTCAGCGGTTGTCCAACGTTTCGGTCCATCTCAAAAAGCATTTCTTGTCGTACCAATTGTAGGAGCATTTTTAATCGATGTATTCGGTATTCCAATTATCATTACGACTATTAATCTATTTAAATAATCAATGAGCCGTGCAATGTCTTAATATGGACAATTACACGGCTCATTTTATCAGTTATAGCTTATTGTAATATTTCACTAACAGTTACAAATTCGTAGCCTTGCTTTTTCAAGTATAGAATTACGTTTTCCAAACCATTTGCTGTCGTTTGATGAATATCGTGCATTAAAATAATGCTGCCATCTTTCACTGATTCTTTCACATACGTTAATATTTTATCAGCATTGCGATGCTTCCAATCTAATGTATCGATTGACCATAGAATAGAAGGTATCGTCATGACGGAACGAACTTTATCATTCGTTGCACCATATGGTGGACGGAAAACCGTTGGATATTGACCGATTGCTGCATAAATAGCATTGTTAGTTCGATCAACCTCTTGTTTAACAGTTGTTGTCGATAAAGCTGTTAATTTAGGATGGTTCCATGTATGATTGCCTATTTCATGGCCAGCCTCATAAACTTGTTTTACGACTGCTGAATTTTTAGAGGCATTTGGCCCAACCATAAAAAATGTAGCCTTTGCATCATATTTCTTTAAAGTCGCTAAAATTTGTGGCGTAACTTTTGCATTGGGCCCATCATCAAATGTTAAAGCCACACGCTTCTTTTGCCCTTTCGCTACCGGCACGCCTTTATTGTATACTTTATTACCGGCTATTTGAATATTTGCCAGCTCCGACACTTTAACATAGCCCTTTTGTTCGCCTGCTTCTACATAAGCCCAGCCTGCTACCGTTGTATATTGCTGAACTACTGTTTTATTGGCAAGTGTACCAAGAACCTCGCCACTTGGACTAGCTGTTAAATGAAGCTCAGCCCCTTTAGCAGCATTAACTCGTTTCTTTGTTGCAACAGGTTTCTTTAAAGAATTCGTTGCAACATAACCTGTTTGATAACCGTATTGGACAAATGACCAACCTCCAGGTGCAGAACCATATACAAAGATCATACTGTTTTCATAAAGCTGCCCCGCTTTTTGTGCACTTGGACTTGGATATGTAAATAAAGTTGTTCCACCTTTTTGTTTCACTACATATTTTTCAGATTTAACGCTTACTAATGCAGCCGTTTCAACATATCCCTCTAGCTGTTTTACTTTAATTCGAGTCCATTCTCCATTTACAGATGTAGCGGTTACATAACTACCCTTCGCTATTTGACCGATTACGGCACTTTCTACGGAAGGTTCTATATAAACTGCTGTGTCTTTGGCTACTGATTGAATTACGGGTGTACTCTTAGCATTTGCAGAAGCATTATCTACAAACACAAAACTGATTAAAAATGTCAAAATAATAGCATAGGGTAAAAATTTCTTCATTGTTCTACACCGCCTTTTCATAGATGTCTTTTTCGTATGTTTTTTCCATAAAAGTATAGGATTCGACTCTAATTATAGAACAATAGATTCTTCCAGGAAATAGTAGGAATCAACTAGTTTTTGTGAATAAAAATTTCTTTTCTAAAAAATCTTTCAACTTTCTTCATCAAAATTTCCCTGTGGTAGCGTAAGCAATAGATGATGAAAATCATTTATTATCATTTATTTATTGGGTGTAACACCTCCTACCTTAATGATTTAATCGACTGTATTCCCAAGCATGAATACCTGTTAGCTTTTGTCAAAGGCTCCGCGACGCCTTTTTAGGGTGCTTGTGGAGCGCACCCTAATATGAAGACGAATGAAACAATTAAAAAGTTAGAAATTTTTCATTTTTTTCCCTCCTAGAGCGCATCGTACGCTGTAAGGGCATCTTCAATATGAAATGGTGGTGTCCACGCCTGCCCATTCGCATTAGTCGTCACGAAAATATATTTTCTATCATCTTTTTCAATAATCGAGGCTAAGCATAGGCCCGCTTCAGGTGTGTAGCCCGTTTTTCCTCCCAATATTGTCCCTTCCCCTCCTGGTATTTTCGTTAAAAGTGAGCTTGTGATTGTTAATTCATTAGGTACATGGGTACTATAGCTTTTTGAAGTCAAAATTTGATAAAAGGTAGGATTTTCAATAGCATAACGAAAGAGCTTACTAATATCGCGGACACTAGAGACATGAGCGGGATCATGTAATCCGCTGGCATTGACAAAATGAGTATCGTTCAACCCTAATTCATGCGCTTTATTATTCATTAATGTCACAAATGCTTCTTCGCTACCTGCCATCGCTTCCGTCAGTGTTCCTGTAGCATCCGCTCCAGAAGCAAGCAGTGTGCCATGTAATAAATCCTCTATCGTCACAAAATCTCCTGCCTTAAAGCCCGCCATGGAAGCATTTTGAGCAGTAAATTTTGAAATTGTTTGTGGTTTAACAATTGTTTGCTTTTGCAGATCAGTAGTCATTTCAATGGCAACAATTGCTGTCATAATTTTAGTTAATGACGCAGGAAAAATAATGTCGTCTGCATTTTTTTCGTATAATACATCTCCTTTTTCATTCAGCAACAGTGCATTTTTACTATGCAACGAAGGTAGCTCTATTTGCGTTTGGTCCGTTGTTGTGTGATTTGTGTAATAATAAAAAAATGTGGCTGCACATATAAAACAAAATAAGACAAATTTTTTCATAAAAAAAACGCCCCCCACACATTATAATAGGAGGCATTTATGAATATTCCTGTAGGTAATTTATGAAGAAAATCTTAAGGCTGATTTTTTATTAATAAAAATCATCGAAATCCGAACAAATTCTCGATATGGTTTTATTCGCTAATTTAAAAAATACATCCTGAGATACTTCTAACTTCAGTGCATCTTCCTTTTTTAAATCTGCATATACTCCCCGTAAAATACGACCTGTTAGACCATGTGAAATCGCAATAACTTTCGGAATCTGTTGAATGTCTTTTAGCCAAGCACTTAATCTGTTCACCACTGAGTCATAAGCTTCTCCATTAGGCGCATTAAAATACCAGTTATAGACGTCTGTGTTATGGAAAAGATTAGGCCAGGAACTTTCAATTTCCTTCGTGGTTAACCCAGCCCACTGTCCTACAGCAACCTCGGTTAAACGATTATCTTTTTCAACATTCTTCAAATCATATCCAATTGTTTCACAAATTATCTCAGTGCTTTGCATGGCTCTTCCTAATGGACTCGAAAAAATTTTCCATTCATTAGGATTTCCAATTAAACTTTTTAGCAATAGAGCATTTTGTTGTACTTGATGTACACCCACTTCTGTTAATGGAGAATCAAGCTCTCCTTGGTATCGTCCTTGTGTATTAAATTCCGTTTCACCATGACGTAGTAAGTAAATCGTTTGATTCATTAGTGTTTCCCCCTATTATTTCTCCCTTACTGTCACTCATTTTAAAACACTAGTAATATATAGACAAATCCAAAAAACAAACATAATGGACTGTAGATCCAAGTATCATATTTAGCAAACTGTGAATGTTTTATTTTTTTAAAAAATCCAACATAATTAAAATCACCAATCGCTCGAATAGTAAAAATTATAGCACAGACAATACTTCCGATTTTAGATAGACTATTTGCTTGAAAGCTCTGCAAATAATCACCTTGAACAATGATAATAAAACTAGCAAATAGAATAAGAGTGGCTACAAATAATGTTCCCCATTTTCTCGGAGTAAAAGCAGGTGTATGTTCTCCCTCTCTTACTGGAAGAACAGCGGTAGAACCCCATCGACCTCCAAAAGCCCAATACATATGCAAAAAACCGATAAACCACAAAAACCCTACAGCTAATAATGGTAAAATTGATCTCATATAGTTCCCTCCAATGTTGTAACCGCAAAACATACGATATCGTATGTTACAGTAAAAATTTTGCCCCTTCAGGTTTTATAACCATATTAGGGACGTTTATATCATGTAATTAATTTTGCCTAGGCATAATTCCGTAACATCCTCCGGCGTCTTTACATTTGGTTAACCGCAGAAAGAAGTTAAAAGCTCAACCATTTTATCAATATCAAAATTAGGATTTTCTTCAAACCTTGTCATCCATCCCACATACGTTAAATAGGCAAGTCTCGCTCTATCTATTGATTCAGCATTGTTTATGCCTTTTTTTTGATACAATTTCGCAACACAAGAAATTCTTTGTTCTTCAATATCCACTAAGCGCGCTGCAACAACAGGATCATATTTGGCCCAAGTATAAATACCAATCTCCATTTTTTTATCTCGATTAAAACTAATTTGTAATAGCTGTTCTAAGGAGGCCTCCTGTTGCTCCATACTTTGAACAATCAACTTTGTGGCATGTACTTCCCAATAGTCGAGCATTGAATCTAACAGCTCTTGATGGTCACGAAAATAGTGATAAAAGCTCCCTTTACTTATTTTTAGTAATCTAGCAAGTGCTTCGATCCGAACTTTATGTATTCCTTCATCTGCTAATTGTTGCAATCCTGCCTTTATCCAATCTTCTCTCGTTAATTGCATGTCATCTCTCCAATAAGATACGGTATCGTATTTTTTTGTGTTAGATTACTACTACTTTCATTTTTTGTCAATTTTTCAATCTGCTTTTTTAGGAACTTTAATGTTATTGCTGATCGTTACATTTATAGTCATTACTCTTGGTAAAATACATGCCCCTACTAATATAATAGCTAAAAGTTTTTTCATCTTTAATCTCCTTTTTTCATTTTATTGATTCTATTTATTCTTAGGTCCACAGCTGAGGCCAGGTTTTATAAATCCCTGGCCTCATTGCATCCGGAATCGGCTATAAAGTTAAAATGTGTTATCAAATAGACTTTCTGCTATGCCTAGTAAAATATCTTTCTCTGTAAACTCCATTAATTCGTCTCTTGTAATGTCTTGCTGTTGAATTAGACGGTTGGATTGAATAGTCACGAGCTTTTCAAATAAGTTTCGGATATAACGACCGTTCGAAAAGTTCGGAATGGATTCGACTGGAATTTGATGCAATTGCTCCTTCATATGGTGTGCAAAGATTTCACCATATTGATAATCATTATTTTTACAAAGCATGGCAAAAATATCATATAGCTCATCCGTGCTAAAATTATCAAACTGTACAAAATGATTAAAACGGGATTTAAAACCTGGATTGGCCAGCAAAAATTCCTCCATGAGCTCTGTATAACCAGCAACGATAATAACTAAATCATCGCGTAAATCCTCCATCGCCTTTAAGAGGCTATCAATCGCTTCTTTCCCAAATGCATCCTGTTTATCATTGATTAGTGAATAGGCTTCGTCTATAAAAAGTACGCCACCCTTTGCTTTATTCACAACTTCTTGAACTTTCAAAGCCGTCTGGCCAACATATCCTGCTACTAAGCCTGCTCGATCAGTTTCTACAAAATGGCCACTCGAGAGTACACCTAGGTGCTTATATATTTGGCCTATGATACGCGCCACTGTTGTTTTTCCTGTACCTGGATTTCCAGAGAATACAAGATGATAGGTGATTGGGAAGCTGGTTAAGCCATGATCAACACGTAAGCTTTGAATTTTAATGAAATTGATCAGATTATGTAATTCCTTCTTGGCATTCGGAAGTCCTACAAGTCCATCAAGCTGCTTCTGTAATTTTTCAATCTCTCGCTCTATTTTTGGTGTAATTCGTAAACGTTCACCGTTAATAAATTCACCGCTATAAATAATTTTTCCTTCTTCATTATAATAATCTCCTCGACCGTGCTTTTCTCCATTTACAAGTTCCCCTATATAAGAAGCCTGTCCATTTGCGTAATAAAGCGTACCCTGTCCTGTCATAGCATCCTCTTTAAATTGACCGTCCGATAGTAGCACACCTTGTCTGGAATAATTCTTACCTTTCCCATGCTTCATATCCTCAAAGAAATAACCCTCATACTGAAGCGTTGTTACACCATTTGCAAGCTCCTTAGCACTTGGAGACTCTGGCGCATAGTAAAGCTTTCCTGCACCTTGCATATGATTCCATATAAAATCACCTTCATATTGTAAAAAACCACTTGGATAGTATTGTTTTCCCTTGCCCTTCTTCATACCATGAACAAAATCACCCTCATATTGTGGCTGATTTAAATGCGGATACTGTGCACGAAGCTCTTCAAATGGAGCAATTCCACCTTCCTCATAATATAAGATTCCGTAACCTTCCATTAAATCATTACGAAAGTGCCCCTCATAATATACGTGACCATCCTTATATAAAATACCATTCCCTTGTTTTTTATTTTGAATGAATTCTCCCTTATAAATCATTTGTCCTTTTAGATACATGACGCCGTTCCCTTGCTTCATATGATTGACGAATTCTCCCTCGAATAACAGCTCACCTTCTTGGTCAAATAATGTACCTTTTCCATCATAAATGTCATGACCAAAGTCATTTTTCTTTACACCGCCGCGATACATCAATGTTCCATCTGGATAAAATATCTCTTTTTCTTCATGATTATGTGTCATATGATTGTCATCCTTTATCAATTCAGTATATGCCCAATTATAGCGCGCAGAAATATACATATGTAAGAATTTTTTGAATTTAAAAGTTAAAGGGTTTTATTAAATTGATTCTTAAACATAAAAAAATCCGCTTCGATAGAATTCTTTGCGGATTTTTTACTTTTTATTTTAAGATAGCTTTTGCCTTTATATTATATAGCGATAATTTTGCTGCATCGATTGAATCGTGTCAATGATCTCTTCTCTTAGCTCAATTGGTTCTAGCACTTCAATATTTGCTCCTTGGCTTAGTAGCCACATTTTAATACCATGTCCAAAAACTTCTGCTTCAAATAAATACTGTCGATCCCTTTTTGATACTATTTTTGCTGTTGGTAAGCGATCTAACACGGCTTGCGGGGCTGTTCCTTTAAAGATAAATTTGATCCGCATCAGTTCACCAGCATGCATAAACTGAATGCGTTTACGAAATTCCCCTTCTTGAAAACGCTTGGTATATGGTATTTGAAACTTTTTATCGAGCTCTTGAAAATGTTGTATACGGTCGACTCGATAGACAATGGGTAAATCCTTTTCCTGCTTATTATCATATGCTATTAAATAAAAGTAGTATTCTGAGAAAATGACGGCGAGAGGTTTCAAAATCTTTTCTGTAGGAATTATTTCACCTTCACATAAATAATCAATCTTAATAATTTTCTTTTTTTGAATCGCCTCTGAAAGAGCCCAAATTAAATGCAATAGAGACTTTTTATGATTTAAATCTACGTACAAATATTTTTCGTTTAAAATAATTTTATGAATGAATTCCTGCTTATCGGCCGCAACAATCGAAATAAGCTTATCTATAATATCGCTCATTTCTGATTTTAGCAGCGCCCTTGACTCGATAAGAATTTTAACAATCGCTAAAACTTGCTCCTTCGTTAAAATTCTTTCTCCTGTATTCGTCAGCCTGTACACTTTTTCTTTCCGTACATATTCTAAATGGCAATCCAATTTTGCTTTTTCTAGATACGCTCGAATTTCATTCAAATCCCGTTGTATGGTTTTTTCACCAACATTATGTGTAAATGCTTCTTGCTTTTTATTAATCCCTTGACCATCCATTAGTCTGTCAAACATTGAAATGACTCGATAGCCTTTGTTTTGTTGTGAATCTACCATATATCCCACTCTCTCTTCATATTTACTTGATTATTATACAAAATAAGGTGGACATTAGTAGTCCTTTTAACTACAAAATTTCTTTACTATTGATATAATTGGCATATACTAATTATCAACAAAACACTATGAACAGACTATACTTTTGTAATAATTCACTTTATTTTTACAATTAATTCCGTATGAGCGGATAAAAAAGACCTCAATCTTAGTGATTGAAGTCCTTTATTATTATGTCAATGAAATTACAAATGTCAGTTACTTTTCGGCAAAGCGAGGGGTTGATTTCCGTTCCGACTGAGCGCTTTGTAGCTGGCGCTTCGCTTTCGCTACAGATACGAAACTTCAGTAAAATGAGTATTTATGCAAAAATGTGTAGCCTAGACGAAAATTACTCTCATTTAAATCACATTCACAAAATTTCATTGACCATTCTCAAAAATTTTGTTGCTTGAAGTCTTTAGTGGATTATTCCCTTACTCTTACCGCTGTTCCGTATGCTAATACCTCTGATGTACCATCCATGACTGAGGAAGTAGAAAACCTTACTCCAACAATAGCATTTGCCCCTAATCGTCTTGCCTCTTCCTCCATATCTTGCGTGGCAACTTCTCGGGAGCGAACGAGCATTTCTGCATACTCCTTCATCTCTCCACCAACAATATTACGAAGTCCCGCCATCATATCGCGACCAATATTTCTTGATTGTACGGAGTTACCTTTTACTAAGCCAAGTGTTTCTACAATTTCTTTTCCAACCAAATTATCTGTTGTTGAAAGTAACATATAAAATTCCTCCTATTTTTTATATTTTTGAACGGCTTGGACAGCTTCAGCGATGGAAGTTGTGATTACGCCCGTACGCTTAATTAAGCCAATAACAAATAAATTACGATAAACAAACTGATTTTCAATTCCGTCCCGCACAAGTGCTTCAATTTTCATCATATTGTCCCGACCTTGTTGACGAACATCTGTAAAGACACCTACGATTGGTCGATTCAGCATTGCAAAAGCACCAATTTCTGCTGCTACACCTGAATCAATCTCTACACCGTCTAAAACAGCTACTAAGACATCACTATTTTGCAGCATCTCTAAGTCTGCTTGTGCAATCGCCAAACTATCTGCATAGGCTGTTTTGTCATTGATCGCGTCATTTTCCTGTGGGACATATAATTCGATTCCAGGTACCGCCTCTCTTATTGATGCAGCGAGCTGCTCATTGACTAAACGATCTCCTAAAGAAAATAATCCATTTGCTAAGTATGCCTTCATCATAAAACTCCTATTCCAACGTTTTTTCAAACACTATTTTATGTCGATTTTTCTTATCCACAAAAGTGGAAACAATATCAAATCCGTGTTTAAGATTTGTGATGAGCATTGCTTTTCGCTCATTTCTACCATATGTACGAACTTTTTTAAATCCAAGTGCCTGTAGATGTTCATGCTGTCGCCTCATTAATTGACTGGCGATTCCTTGACCACGTTGCTTTTCACAGACACCGCCTAACCAACTGTAAAAAACGCCATCAGGATGTGTATAGCCTAGTTTAAAGCCTATGATATCTTCATTTTCTACAGCTAATAAACAAATGAGTCCTTCTTTACTTTCAAGTTTTTCTAGTGGTAAATTCGCCCCATCAAATACATGTGCATGAATTTCCTGTAATTGCTTCAACCAATCATATGGTACGCCTTCAATTACGACGATATGCATTTTTATCACCCCTATCTCTACAATCATTCATTATAGCAGAAAAGATTGGACTATAATGGTTTGGTTTCTGGTAAAAGTTTTAATCAAAAGTAAAGAGATTTTATACCGATCTTCCTACAGTGCTAAATGTTTATCCTATCGAACAGGCGAAATGATCTGCTCGGAGTTTTTGGATAAATAAAGAATATTGCTAAATAATTTGAGATACCAGGGCAGTTTCTCAAGCTAAAATAAAGAACAACGCAGTTTATCGAAGTAATCTTATTCTAAAGAGATTTTACTTTACTGTAAGACAACGTTTTTCCATCAGCACTTATTTTATAATCTGCATTGTTAAAAAGGGTGATTGTTTCGATATCGTCTTTAGAAATACTTTTACTTGTTGAATTGGTTGCTTTATAAAGTAAATGATATGACTCCTTGTAAACTGTAACGTCCAATATTACTGTGTCATGGTACTATTTTCCTTTGAATGATGGGTCTGAAATAGGCATTAGGCTTGTCGAACCCAACATCATAAATAGCAATATTGACATCGAAAAACATTGTCACTAAAAAAATGCTAAAAGAAAGTATCCTATTTTTAAAATATAACGTTGAAGCAAAAAAGCATATAAAGCCCATTATGATATCTGTAGACCATGCTAGATCCCCAAGTTCGATTCCAATGTTCTTGAAAGGGTGACAAAATCGAATGCTTTAGTTAGGACAACCATTGTGATTCTTATTATTAGGTAAAGAAGTGACAGGATTAAGAAATATAGACAAATTATCTCCTTCAAAGTAGACACTATGATTTTCAACTTCCTACCTCCAAGTGATCATTATTGAAGTTAATGGATAAGTCGGGTCGTAACCTGTCATCCATCAAGACACTGACAACCGCCAAGTATCGTCCGTTTAGCGTATCATTTCTAATCTAGAGTTGCAGCTGTAAAGATAAAGGCACGACTATCTGCATTTAAAATTTGTAGCCCTTCACTAGTTTCAACTAATGGTATCTCCCAATGAACATGACCACAGCAGACCAAAAGTTCTGCAGCATTCTGTAATTCATTCCAAATAAGTGGATTTCCATGCAGACCTTGAGGGCAAATTTCTGGACTTTCATGAAGTAGCAGAATGTCGGGAGCTTGCCTTAAAATACCTCTAAGTTTTTCCAAATAATCGACTTCTCTCATACGATTCGGTTTGTCCACCCTCCCGATGATTCCTCCGAGTCCTGCTACTGCAAGGTTTGCGTGCATTATCGCCCCGCCATCAGAGAAATAATAAATACCTGAGGTAGAATCCAATTCAGTTTGTTCCTTATTCGTCAATAGGTCGTGATTTCCTGAGATGCCTGTGACAAATCCAAAATGACTCTGAAAAGCTCTCCATACAGGCAAAGGATTACCGCTTGCCCCTCTTTTCGTTAGATCAGTGTATAAATCTCCGCATAAGCACACCATCACTTTGGCAGGGTCCACATCTGGTAAATGGATTTGAAACAACAGGGAAAGCACCTCCGCAAGTTCCTCCCCCAATAACTTCGGAATTTCTTCTGCCTGCTTGTGTTTATGACCCGAGATTCCTTGTAAATCAGAAGCAACAATTAGCGCATCCAACTCCTCCGGTAATCCAAGCACCTCTCCCCAATATATAGGAAGCCACTCATAGGAAATACCCGCTCCTTTTGATGCTGCAGTTATGTATGGTAATTTCTCTAAAGGCTCTTTGGCAATATCAACGATTTTCAATGCTCTTTTTGTATGATTCTTCATTTAGGACACCCCATTCAAAATAATACTTTTGCTTTTTCATGTGAGTAGCTATCTTTACCTCCCCATGTTGCTATTGAAATCGGTACCCCGTCATCTCACAATTCAATTTCAACCTTGAAGGCTTTTGACCTTTTTCAAATAACCATAGGCTTCCTTCAATGGTAGATTTAACTTGCCAGCAATTTCTTTAATCATCATTCCACACTTACTCATTTCCGACACTTGTTTGATTAAATGAGCCTCCATGCCTTGAGCCGCTTGAAAAGCAGGGTCTAATAAAGACTCCCATAAATCTTTATCTGCGTATTCATCTGCTGACACAATCCTTGCCATTACTTGTTCAAGCTCCATACAAGTTATTTTCCAAGTCGATTGATTATCATTTTTCTGAGCAATAAGTTCTATAAATTGCTGTATCGCTATTTGAAAATGTAAAACTGAACTAGCTAGATAACGTCCTGCATGCCAATCCCCCATGCCATGCATGAGAACAGCTACTGGTTGCCCAGGCTCGGCTGTCTCTATAATAATCGGATCGCCAGTCAGTTTTCTATGCCCAATAACAAGCCAATCAGCTTGCCATGAACCTTTAAAGAGAGTTACCCTCAAGATCCATGCTATATCCTAACTGCTCACGCTCTAAAAGTACTGGATTAAATATTTCAACATCTACCCACTCTTCAGCCATCTCACTTATAGTCTTCAATTGTTTTAACTGCCCGCGAAGTTCAGCATCTACCCTCATACGCATAAATCTCCTACATTCAATAAATTCTTTTACTCATTTCCAATCTCTTCTCTTGCTTCTGTACTAAATTTCACAATTTAATCCATTGATTTTCTTCGTTAGCTTTTCTGCTAATCTTCTCCAACATATTTTCCACGAGGAGTCCGACAATTCTTCCTCATCCTGCTCCAACCAATAATCGCCTTCCATTAGCTCATACATGTCAAGTAGAGTAATCTCCGCACATGCCTGATTTTCAAGAGCTGCAAACATTGGCTCCGGTCCATCATCCCAGTTATAGCCATTTACAATAGCGTGCAAAATCACCGAAGACGACAGCACTCTAATCATGCTGCACATCTTATCTTGAGATTCTTCATATAAAATATTGTCTACTTCACGTTGTTCTTCTGAATTTAAAGTAAGTCGGATAGCCCCTTTAGTCTTCAACAACAAATCAGCGATGGCATTGTTCATTCTTGCTGCATTCCAAGCTGTCGCTAAAATACCTTTAGGGGAATTCAACTCCACTTCATATTCAAGTAGTAGCTTAATCATTTTCACTTGCTTGAACTTGACCGCTTTTTTAGGACCGTATTTCCTAACTTATCCTCAACCTCTAAATCTACGTTTCTCTCTAGGAGAAGCTTAATACCTTCAACCGGCATTCGATTCGTTACAAAAAGCATTATCGGCGTTCTTCCTCTAGAATCGCGTTCATTTGGGTTAAGCTGGTTCACGGCCACCCGTACCACCTCTATATCCTTAAATTTACTAACTTCTGCCCAATCCATTCATATCCTCCTATAATTAAACCTATCTTATTCCATTAAATAAAAAATCCCCCACTTTAAAAACGAACCCAAAGTACATCATTTGGATATACTGTTCGTTTTAGTGGGAGACGATATCTTATCATCCGATTGTTTCCACAACGTTTCCTTGCTGATCTTTAATATACGTTTTTGCAATTTGGATGGAAAGCCCCGGTATAGAGGATACTTCAAACTCTTGTTCTTGCGGTAGCAAGCTTTGATTCAGTTCCATAACGGCCTTGTCATTTAAAGTGATGGTTACATCCGCTTCCTCCACGTTATACCCACATTGTTCAGCTGGCTCAAATACAATTCGTATTTCTCGACCAACTAGCGTCAGGCTTTTCCCTTTTAATATCCGTCCGCGTAATAGTTTGCCGATTATTTCCGCTTGCTTTGCCCCCAGCGTCAACTTATTAGACTCTTTGCTGAACCATCCCTTTTTCCCTTGTTCCCAAGTCAATTGGTCCACGAACAAATAGCCAGTATTAGAGCCTTCTTCCGCCATTCCTTTCTCTACCACTTCGGCAATGGATGGAGTTTGTAAAAGAGATGTACGAGACAAATCAGTAACATAGCTAGGGATATACTCAAGACCTGCATTTAGCACCCCAATAGTATTCCAAGTTTGCATCGCCTCAAGCTCGTCGCCTGTAATCCCTACCATTTGAATAAACTCCAATTGTCCATTTGGTGTATCAATAGCAGGCAATTCAGGATCTAATGTAAATGCCAGCGCCGTTAAACGTGTGTCGGCTCCTTGGCAGATTGGACCATTCGCATCCAAATAATCACCTGATCTGAAAACATTGCCACTATTAAACACATATCTGCCCATGTTTTGTAGCAAGTTTAACGCCCATGCTGGTGGCTCCTCCTCATCTTCACTTCGAACAAGACGAAATGATAACTCAAACCCATATCCGCTGTAGTCAGCGTCCTCTGATTCTTTTTCATATAACTCAGAAAATCCATAAGTGACAAAATGCCAGTGTGGAACTGGTGTCTCACTCTTATAGGCACTAATTCCTTCAAGCGGATCTTCGCCCCCTAATAAATAAGGAATAACGGTTCCATAATGCTTTGGCTCCTGATCTCCGTAAACTTTTAACAGTTCCTGATCAATCGCATCCCAGCCAGTTGTATTTAATTCCTCACTCATCCATAACGCCCCCTATGTATTTTTTCAACTTCTTTATTTGCAGTTTGCACACCCGCCGATAAGTAACTCAAACCTGCCTTCACCTCTCCATCTAAAGTGGTGGAAGACTTCTGTAGCTGCCGCTTTGCTTTCGCTACACAAAACATCTGTAGCTGCCGCTTTGCTTTCGCACTTCAGATTCTACTTTAAAGTATATAATATACTCCAAAGAGAATAATACCCAACTTGACTACCTTTAATTTTATAACAGAATAGTTTTATATTCATTATTCGGTGATGGACATCGAGTAAATTATCGAGACTTAAGTATCATATACAATGTCATTCTGTATAAACATCAACCTAGAAAGACCGTAAAGTACTAAGCCTTGGAGGATATCTAGATAGATAGCGAGGGATCAATTATGCCTTGGCATAATTGCGTCCGAAATTGGCTTTAACTTCTTTCAGCAGGTGTTTGAGTACCCACTGAAAGAAGTTAATAATAATTAGAATGATTCGAGGTTTCTCCCTAACCGTATAACATTGCTGGCGATCGCACACTTTGTAAATAGTCTGCTAACTTTCCAGCATATACTTTTTCTAAATATGGTAATTGTCCGATACAATGAGGTGTCATTAATGCTGGGTTTTGATAAACTTTCAGCCCCCCAACCTTTAAAAGCGTCGCCACAAATTGCGAGCAAAAGTAAGCACGCTCTCTTCGAACCTCCCTTTGCATCATAACGCCAAAGAGTCCAATAAAATTATATTTATAGCGATCACGATTCCAATACATATAACGTACGATTTTCATCATTTCTAAGTATTGATAGTGAGATATTTTACAACGATAAATGACACAATCAGCTGTTTCAAATAGCCCTCTGTCTGCATCTTCTTGCAAAAAGCCTCCACTTAAAGGATTGTTTAGCTGTCTACGTCCAAAGCTATACATTTCAAAGAGCTCCTCATCAAAAGCAATGGACGCATGGTTCATCTCTTTTCCAGTATACATGCCTATTGCTTTTGATAATAATGTACCTGTTTTTGTTAATACTATGTAAATGGTGTATGCCATTTCCTCACCTACTTCAATATTCTTTCCTACTATCAATACGTTTCAAATATTCAAACGGTTTCAATTATTTCCTTTTTCTATAAGTATATATAACGAAGTTAATTTTTTTCTTAGCAAAAAGTGAAGATTTTCTAAATTTTGCTTTTAGAGTTTATTAAGCCACCTTTATTTATATGTCTTAAATTGTATTCTTATGTGTGTCACTGAGTACTTGGGTATATGTATGTACGAGAGGATATGATGTTAAGTGCGATTGTGGAAAAGTATGATGAAAGTTTGAGAGTTATTTTTTACTAGATAACAGAAGAAAGAATAAAGCAGATAACTAATAATGGTCTGCACCCCAATTGATAGTCACAATTGAGGTGCAATTCCCATACTATCCATGTTTTAACCTAAGTTTTCATGCTTGTTATACTTTAATTCTTCACCGTTTCCTGACAATTATTTTGATATATACTTATTGCTTCTTTTAAAAATATCTGCTCCTGTTCTGTAAAAGGATTTGGAAATTTGAATGTTTCTGTAAATGGCAGCTTTTTTTCAACTAAATCTAAATTTCCTTTCAAGGTTTCATTCATAAGATGTAGTAGTGTTCTAACTGTTTCTTGAGCTTCTTTTGAAGAAGGTATAGCGTTTGTATACGTTAAATGTTTAATTTCCGATAAAACTTTAGTCCATTTTCTATCTAAATCGATTTCCTCAGATTTATTTATACTAAATAATTCATCAGTTATATCTTTTGAAAAGTGTTCTTTAAACCATGTTTTGGTGTTTTCAGCAAACATTAATTTTTGTAGCATGGCACAAAATATCTCGATATTAATGATTTCCTCATATTTCACTGTTTCAATAAGATGGTTTAAATCAGATAATATATTGTTGATTTCAAGTTTTTTTGCTTCAAACAACTTTTTTTGATCGTTTAAAGATTTTAAGATAATTTCACCTTTAATCTTGTTTTTTTGCATCATGTCTTTAATTTCCTTTAGAGACAAGCCTAGAAACTGTAATGACTTAATGTTTTGTAAAGTAGATAGGTCCTCTGCAGTATATAGTCTATGTCCACCCTCTGTATAATCACTTGGTTTCAGTAGGTCTATACTGTCATAATAGCGTAGTGTTCTAATACTTACGCCAGACTTTTGTACAAGTTCACCTATCGTAAATATACCTTTCCCCACATTATTCTCTCCTTAATGATTGACTTTAAAGTAACGTATAACGGGATAAGAAAACTTTTTTCCATTTAAAGTATAAATTGCAGCAATTAAAATTAGGATTGTTTCAAGAATAATAAGGGCAAAAGAAACCATTGAAACTGCGCTCCATTTTTTAGAAATAAAAGTTAATAACAAAAAAAACGGGAAGAAAGTAAAGTGAAGGTTCATCCCTTCTTTTGCATGGTCAGCAAAATAATTATTCTTATTCCTCGATACTAAGTATACCAATATTGGTAAAATAAAGGTTAATAATAGTGAGAACAGATGCATTAAACTTGCCAATCCTCTATTTAATAAACTCTCTTTTTTCATTGTGCTGTTCCTCCAATAGCTTTTTTTGATTGTTACCTTTTGAATTGAGTAACTAAATTCATCATAAAAGGTGACGCTACTAGAGATTCAAGGACAAATTTATTGAATAATTTCATTTGTAATTACCGTTGTACTTTTGTTACAAAAAAATTTGTGGCATGAAGTTCAATCGATTGGTAAAAAACCTACATTTAAAACCTCTGCCTCTACTACAAATTCAGCAGTATTCTTACTTCTGGTTACATTATTCATTATTATTCTACATCTCTAAAATAATGGTTTTTGAAATCCATTAAGATGAGCTATAAGTGCAATTTGTCCGATATGATAAGTTTCATGCATATATACATGATTAAATACCCAGTTCAACGTTGGTTCTGAAGGAGGTTTCCATCCATCATTAAAGTTTGGTACGTCAATTAATGTATTTAGCTCAGATAGGCTTATCGAATGTAAAATTTCATCAGTATAATGCCTTATCTGAATATAACCATCCAATATTTCCTTGGCTGAATTTTTTTCGTTTAGGTTTAACATACATGTATTTTTCATGGCAATTTCATTTATCCAATAATCCTCACTACTTGCAATATGAGCAATATTCCAAGCAAGTGTGTTTGGATAAGTATCGGATTGTATAAACCAAAATTTTTCATCTAGCGATTTTAAATAAGGAATTAGCGTTTTTCTAGCGTCATTTCTATACGGATAAAGCATTATAAACTCCCCTTCTTCCATCTTGGTTCAAATTACTTCTTTTGTGATTGACATCCCAAAAGTTATTTAATATCTTTATGCGCCAATATTGCTGCTGTTATTTTTAGTTTTCACAATAATATGATATAATCTTGTTACTGACTAACCTAAGTAAATGAGCTGTAGCGATACCGTACGCTACAGCTTTTTTGTCATTTTATTATCACTTTCCAAGTATTCCTCGGCTAGTTGCGGATTTTTGTAAATAGCCATACCCGTTTTCAATTTTTTAAAGCCAATCTTTTCATAAAAAGGTTCATTTCCTGTTGTTGCAATTAACTGAATACAAGAAACATCCTCTAATCGCTGAATGATGTCCTCTAAAAGCGTTCTGGCAATGCCTCTTCCTTGATAGTCTTTATGTACGACAACATCATAAATTGCAGCATTAAAGACACCATCTGAAAGTGCCCTCGCAAAACCTATTATTTGATGATCTTTTACTGCGAAAACTTGATGCGTACTTGCATTGAAAACTTTTTTTATGATCTGTTCGTCATGTTTCATCCACCCTACTGATTGATAAACTTCTTTTAACATCGTTAGCTCGTTTTCCTCGACTTCATATTTCAGTAAAACCATTTTTCATTCCTCCCAATTTATTTGTCATTTCCTTAAATTTATTCTTGTTGCTGACTATATTTCACTATCTACATAGCATTTATATACCAAGCCTCTAGTCTACATAATATTTTTATTTAATATTAGCTTTTTTGCTTTGATTTTTTTAAATAACTCTGATAATGTTGTTCCTCAGATAAAAGCCGTAAGAGACTGTTTTAAGCTATGACGTTAATTCAGATTAGAATTCTACAATTAATAAAAAAATTCACCCTTTACTAAATCGCATTCTGTAGTATTCTTATATTATAACAAATTTAAAAATTCAGAAACTTTAAGCGAAAACACCTTACGGATGGAATAATAATAGTTTAGCAAGGAGTTTATAAGATGAGAGATATTAGAGTTTATCATGTAGATGCATTTACAACAGAAAAATTTGGCGGTAATACTGCTGGCGTCGTGCCGGATGCTGATACATTATCCGAAGTTGAGATGCAAAGTATCGCAAAAGAATTAAATTTACCGGAAACCGTATTTATACTACCTTCCAATAATGAAGAGATAGATTATAAAGTAAGATATTTCACTCCTACTGAAGAAGTCAACTTTTGCGGACATGCAACTGTTGGATTAACATGGCTTTTGGCTACTGAGTTTAGTCTTGCTGAGGAAAAGGAAGGTATAGTGCTAGAAACGAATATCGGTAGAGTACCGGTTGTATGGCATAAGGAAAACGGAAAAGTTATTAATGTGGAAATGACGCAAGTAACACCAAAAACACAAGATATCAATATTGATATGGAAGAGCTTAGTCAACTGATCGGCGTCCATACCGAAAGCATTGATTTAACTTACCCAATCAAACTGGCGAATACTGGTGTCTGGCATTTACTCGTTCCAATAAAAGATCAAATCGATATCGACAATGCAGTACCTGACTTAACGGCGTTAGGAAAACATAATAAAGAGCATAAAATCAGCACGACACATCTTTATACTTTTACTAACTTGCAAGAATATGAACTATATACAAGAGATTTTGCACCAGGGATTGGCATACCAGAGGATCCTGTAACTGGTGCAGCAAATGGTGCATTAGCAGGCTTCCTCTATTTAGAAGGCATTATTCCTCAAGGTGAAATCACCTATCTTACAATCGCTCAAGGCAATGCGATAGGAAGACCTGGAACTCTTTATGTGACTGTTATTCCAAACGAATCAGAACCAGTCATCAAAGTTGCAGGAGCCGCTACCGTCACAATTCGAGGGATCTTAACTATCTAAACATTATAAATATAAATTTTCAAAAATCACTCGTCATGTTATGAGTGATTTTTTCTCTGATGGCACCAGAAGGGATTGGAGCCTAAACATATGATTTTTATTGACAATCATATGTTTAAAGAAAGTATGAAATGGTACGGATTACATACTCTTCTGTATATTCTAATTGGATTCTTTAAATTTTCTCTATGTAGTTTACATAATATTTTTATCCAATCAATCAGCGGAGCTCATGTGCTTCCGCTCCGTATATCTACAAAAGAAAAGCACTAGAAATCAACGTCAAAAATTGATTTCTAGTGCTTTTTAGGGTTCTAGGCAGTTTTGTCTCAGCCTCTTGGTGAGTTTATCACCTAACTTTTCTAATTTATCACCCAACTTTTTAAATTTATCACCTAACTTTAATATAAGTCTCTTTTCTTGTATTAAATAAAAAACGGCTGCTTAAGCAGCCGCACTTCCTTTATTTGTCCTTGATTAAATCTGAAATTAAGATACCGTTTATTTTCAATCCAGTAATGTCACAATCAGTAATCTCAACATTTGATAAATCGCAATTTCTTAATTGCCCATTAGAAAGGTTACAGTTTTGAAAACTTACTGGTTTATATTGCCCATCAGGATGATAATTTCCGTCCCCCTCCATAGGAAGAACCACATTATGAAACTCTGTTCCAAACAGATGGACGTGGCAATAATAGCGTGGCTAAAGTTTGCGTCCGAGATTTTAATTCCACTCATATTAACATCATTCAAAGTCATTTCACTCATATTTACGTTATTAATTTTCGTTTTTGCCAAGCTGACATTATCAATATCAAGCTCCTCACCTCTAACCTCCTGCCACTTAGACCCTGATATATCCGCCTTTTGCAAATCCAATTTTTCCACCCTTAAGCTCATTCTCATATCCCCCTATTCATTAGAACCTATGCATAATTATTCTGAAATTAAACCGTATGCAGAAACTTTCTTAATTTTTAAGGATACGAGCATTGAGACAATGTAGGCTAAAATAAGAATGCCGACACAAAGCATTAGAATAGTCGGTAAATGGACGATAAAATCTAAACGTTTCACACCTGCACTTGAAAGTAATACAGAAAGCATAGGGTTTGTATAAAAATATCCTAATATACCACCAATGGCCACTCCCGTAATAATCACGGGCACAAAGCTAATGGAAATTTGATGCATCAATTGAATGGTTGAGTAGCCTATTGCTTTCATTACGCCCAACTCTTTCTTACGCTTAATAATCATCGTTTTGATGATCAGATACAGAATCATTACAACAACGAGAACGGTAATTGTCAGAACCATTATCATAACTGCAAACACTGCAGCTGTATACATACCTGTTTGGCTCTCTATAATTTTATCTATGTCTAACGTCTCTACTATATTATCTCCGTACTGTTCTTGAACGTCTTCAATAAAGTGTTGATTTGATAGTCCATCTAGATATACATAAAGGGTCGTGCCCTTATAATCCGACTGTAATTGCTGAATGCCATCCATCGTTAATGAGGTTATTTGTCCTAAATTACCGATCGATTGGCTGAGGCCTGTTACTAGAAAACTAGCTGTTTTAGTCCCATATTCTACTTCAACTGTATCGCCAATGCCTTTATTAATTTGATTTGATACAACCCAGGAGATGGCTATTTCATTATCATATTTTGGCTGACGACCTTCGTAAACAATATTATTTTCTAACTGATTATAATTTTTCGTAACATACGTATCTACCGTTTGATGATCAATTTTTGTTGTAATTTTATCAAAAATAGTGACCTTATTTACTTGGTCCATTTGTTTAATGTTACTCAAAAGTTCTGTTGTATCAGCATCTGGCCTAACCGTTATCATCACATTTGCCGGTTCTGCGCCAAATAGGTTAATAAATGCGGTTTTGTCTGAAGCAATGTTGTAAAAAAGCACCACTGAAAAAACGGATGCAAATGTTAATGCGATCATAATTAACAGTATCATGATGTTTTGTTTTACATTTGACAGCATCGATTTAATAGCAAGTAAAAAATGAAGCCCACCTCCCGTATTCTCCAATGGAAAATAATTTTTTCTAAAACTGTGCGTTTGAATGCCTCCTCGAAGTGCCATAATAGGTTGAATTTTTCGAACATGGAAGGCAGAAATTAATGCAACAATGACAACACAAAAAGCAATAATGAATATATTGACTACATTAATCGTCATATTGAATCCCTGATACCATATTAATCCAGATAAAGATGAAATAATGCTCCCTATGATAGGCATAAGACAATATGACAATGCAACCCCTACAATACTTGCACTAAAAGCAATTAAAACAAACTGTAAAATAATTGACGATAGAATTTGTCTACTTGTATAACCAATTGCTTTCAGTACGCCTATATTCGTCATGTCGTCTTCAATGCTATTTGATATACGAAACTTAATGACAATCAGTGAAACAAGCACGATAATGGCTGCAAAAGCTACTAATATCATAGCGATGATGTTAATGGTTAATGTGCTTACACTTTTCACCTTTTCAATATCTAACGCCCCAATAGATGAAGTCGCTTCTGTTGATTGAGGAAACTCCTTACTAAAATCATTTAGTAACTTTGTAGATTGTGTTTTGTCTTCCATCACTGCAGATATGATCAATCCTTTGTCTACTTCATTAGCTAACGTTTGATAAGCCCTGGCTGGTAGCATGAATTCCATGATTCCAATGTTACTCGTACCCATCATTGTTGTTTCAAAGAATCCAGCAATTCGATATTTATAGTGCTTGTTTTGATAGGTGATGGTAAAGTCTTCACCTAACTCATAACCACCATTTGTTTTAAGTATGTAAGGAATAAAAATATCATTAGCACTTGCAGTGTTTAGTTTTTCAACCAACTTCAACGCCCCGATATTACGATGACTATCTGCATTAAAAATAGCGATACGATTAGCTAATACACTATCACCAAAATTAAATTTGGCAATGTCCATATTAATAATTTCTTCTGTTTCTGACTCTGTCACCCCAGGATATTTCGTTATAAATTCTCCATAGCTTGAATTATAACTTGGATAATCCATCACAATTATTGCGTGAGGATCTTTTAATTGTTCAACTTTACTATCAAAAAATGTATTGATTTGAGTAATGACCATTAGACCTATATTCAGTAGTAGCGCAGCCACTAAAATAAATGTAAATAAGGAAGCTGTTGCAGATTTACTTTTCCTAATATTTGCAAGGGCTAAATTCATGATTTTCACCTTACCACCCCATTTCTGCAAGGAAAGCCCCGAGCTTTTCATGACGCTCGACATGCTCTTTCTCACTGAACGCGCCTAACTGCAAGTCACCGCAAATTACGCCATCTCGCAAATATAAAATTCGATTTCCCCGCAATGCTGTTTTCATATCATGCGTGACCATGACGATGCTTTGCCCATTTCGATTTACATCTGTTAAAACATCTAACACACTATCACTAGATGCAGAGTTTAATGCACCAGTTGGTTCATCGGCAAAAAGTATTCTCGGATTGTTAATTAATGCTCGAACAATTCCAACTCGTTGAGCCTCCCCACCAGAAAGCTGTGTCGGAAATTTAGACCATGCGTTTTCATGAATCCCTACTTGTTTTAATAGTTCTTTCGCTTTTTTTACGAGTTCACGCTTATTTTTATTTACTAAAAGACCACTTGCCAGTACATTATCGAGTACGCTCATATTATCCAGTAAATAAATTTGTTGAAATACAAAGCCACAATTATTCCTTCTAAATATCGCTAGCTGGTCATTGTTTAATTTAGCTAAATTTTTACCAGCAAAATCGATTTCGCCTAATGTCGGTTTATCCATTCCACTCATTGCGTAAAGTAGAGTGGACTTCCCAGACCCTGAACTACCCATTATGATTGTAAAATCCCCTTCTATTAAACTGATATCTAGATTTTTCAATACATGCTGTTGAATTCCACCGCTGGAAAAGGTTTTACACAACTTCTCCGTTTTGATAATTGTCTTTGTCATGTTGTTTAGCACTCTCCCTTTATTAAGCTCATGTTTGAATTTGCAAATCAAAGAAAAAAGACCGTAATGAAGATTACAGTCTTATCATACAAAATGAATTCTTATGAAATCTTTGTGCAATTATTAACTAATTCTTAATTATCATGCAAGCTTGATTTTCAATACTACGATAAAGCCATCATGCCCATTGTAACAGCTAATTTGGCCACACATATTTTCCATGAAATACTTCGATATATAGAGACCCAGTCCTGAACCATTCTTGCCTCCGATATTTGTTCCTCGGTAATATTTATTGAACAGTAGAGGTAATTCTTCTTCGCTAATTCCGGACCCGAAGTCCATGATGTGAAGTTCAAGATATCCCTGCTGGATTTGGGACTGAATAGTGACCTTCGTTCCTGCATATTTATACGAATTACTGATAATATTGTCTATTACCTGCTGCATACGTACAGAATCCGTTAAAATAATACATTGTGGAATTGAATCATAGATGATTTGATTATCGTAATTTACATTTTCAATCATATCAACAAGTACTTCACTCGATTCTTCGATGACCGTTATTTGTAACTGTTGCAGTTCTTCCAAAGTGGCATGAAACATATCGGTAACAAGTAAGTCAATTTGCTCTGCTTTCGAATAGATTGTATTCACTTGCTTCATGACTTTTTCATCCCTTGCCTGCAGAAGCATCAATTCACTTACTGCCTTTATTGAAGCAACAGGCGTCTTAATATCATGACTTAATGTGGCCACAAGCTCTTTCTTACTACGGTTGGATTCATACTCTCTTTGACGGGCAGCATAAAGCTCTTCACGTAATAGATCAAAGCTTTCCGTGAATGCACCAAAATAATTATTTTTATTCATATTTAAAGGAACATCTAGATTACCCCTAGCAACATCCGCAGCGAAATGCTTAAGCTGCATAAAAGGTTTCAATAACGTTCTGTAAATATAGACATTGTAAATAATACTAATAATCATTAATAAACCAACTATTAAACTGAAAGATGTAACCAGTTCCTTTTTCATTTCTTGCACTATGTCTTTTTCGTTATTGCGGATAATAATTTTCCCTGCAACCTCATCATTTTGCATCACATCAATAATCGAATCTCTATTTTTGATGGCATCATAGATATTAATAAACTGAATACCCGGTGTTTGATAAATGACATTTTCTAAATTATCTATAATTATGAATGGTTGTTGAAAGCCGCTGTTATTAAGTGTTTCATTATTAATTTGTCCCCAATTTTTTTCGACGGTTTTAACTAAATCATTAATGGCTACAATATTCACTTCTGAAATATCTTTATTGTTAATCATCATTATTGGGGCAGTAATTCCTGCAACAAAAATAACCAAAAACAAGGCACTAAGCAATTTTATTCTCATCGCTTCGTGTCCTCTAACACATATCCTGTTCCCCAAACCGTTTTTATAAATTGCGGGTCCTTTGGATTTTCTTCAATCTTTTCACGTAAATGCCGAATGTGCACATTCAGTGTCCCATCCCCTACAAAAGAATCTCCCCATACATGTTGAAACAATTCATCTTTAGTAATGATACGGTTTTTATTATTTACCAAATAATACAGAAGCTTATATTCCATTGTTTTTAGCTGAATATCAATACCCTTTACTCGAACACGATGAAGTTTTGTATCAATCTGAATTTGACCAAATTCTAAAACCTCCTGTTGGGTAGAACCACTGCCATATCTTTTGAGTACTGCTTTTACTTTGGCTAATAATATGCTTAGTGTATATGGTTTTTGAATGTAATCGTCCCCACCTATGTTAAGTGCGATTAGAACGTCGTCATCGCTGGAACGAGCACTTATAAATAAAATCGGAATCTGCGTAATTTTACGTAATTTTTTACATAAATCAAACCCCGATTCACTACCGAGATTGATGTCTAGAAGAATCAATGATGGTTCATGTTCTTTCAAAAATAACTCGCAATCCTCTGCACTTGCCACAAAAGCCGTTTTGACTTCGAACATATTAAAATATTCACAAGTTGTTTCAGCTAAAGCAATCTCATCATCAACAATTAAACAATCTACTTTCATCGCAATTCTCCTAGAAAGAGACTTTCGGTATGCATAGCATAAGAACCCTGGTTAAAAACGCTGAATTCGTAATCTGTTTGCTGTAAAATCTCATTTTCTTTTTTAAGTTTTATATTCTCGTGAAACTTACTGAATTGTGTTCTACAATCAGCCATATACATTCCTCCTAAAGTCCACTTAATAAAGCAAGAACAAACGTTTGAAATAATGCTATTAAATATATGTATAAAAAAATAGTTAAATCATTGTAAGATACCACTGTTTTTAGTATGAATATTAAAAGTTAATATATACCATTAAGTATACATTAAAGTTGAAATTTGTTCTTTATAAAATAATTCTTTCTTACTATAAAAATCTTAAAGTCTTAAGAGTAAGATGATTAACGCTTGATGTTAATAGCAACCAATCGATATAAAACTATCCCTACAAAGGTGGCGGCCCCTCTTTGTAAAATTTGTTAAGAATGAATTCAGTGGGATTCAAGGAACAGCACTCCTCCAGTTTAGTATTGACATACCAGTCATTACGAGTTGCTTACCATCTTCCACTATGAAATTAAAGCTGAATCATATCATTTATAAACCAAGCCTCTTGACGAACATTTGTTCCGGTATTAGAATAATAAAAAAAGGAGGCAATTTTATGCAAAAAACGAGCACCATTGAATTAGTACATTTCTCTGAAGAGTATGTGGATAGTTTGAATGACTTTGACCTTCCGGAAGAACAAAGTCAATTTACTGCCCTTCCAAAAGAGATTTCTATAGAAATGGTTGGACAATATCCGATTGTTATTTTGAGTGACCATGTTCCTGTTGGATTTTTTGTCCTGCACGCAACGGAAAGAGTAAAAGAGTACTCTACTAATCCAAAAGCAATGTTACTGACTGCATTATCTATTGACCATAAACAACAAGGACATGGGTATGCCAAAAAAGGGATGTTGGCACTGCCTGAATTTATAAAAAGCCATTTTAAAGATTGTAATGAAGTCGTTTTAGTCGTTAATCATAAAAATATTCCGGCTCAAAATTTATATTTAAAAGTGGGCTTTGTCGATAACGGGGAAAGAAGAATGGGTCGTATTGGCGAGCAGCTTGTAATGAATCTAGCCATCTAATAGTTTTTTTTTTAGAAATCACTCGTCATGACATGGGTGATTTTTTCTGTCTGCCCCTATTTCCTTATATAGTTTACATAATATTTTTATTACCTTCTAAAAGAACGCTGTCGCTGCTCCATAAGTTCAAAAACTAAAAAAGCGAATTCCCATAATAGGAATTCGTTCTACATTAGTCTCTATACTAACTCCAACCGCGCCTTTGCTTTATAGCGGTGCGAGGTATATGTGGTAACATATACGATGTTGATGGAGATTTACTTGATTGTATTATGATAAGAATTTAGTTACCACCAAAGCCGTAACACAATAAATATCTATTGGTATCAATAAGAGGCATCCTATTATCCAGTGTAATTTTATATATACATTAGGTGGTATTATGTTCAATGCTATTTTTGTATTTCCTACGAGTTCATTATTTTTCCGTACCCCTTCAGAAATATTCTCAACTTGCTGTTCTGCTTGAGTTAAATTAGGATTATGAAAATCAGCCTTTAAAAATGCGTATTGAGGATTTAAAATCGACAATTTTACACTCCTTCGTATCCATCCTAATTTTTTAATAATTGTAATTAAAAGCGTAACTTGCACATGGCATTTGTTCTATTATATTCTCGGAATAGTGATAACATGTGTGCATGCACAATTAATTTACAAAGTTCTGCAATCAACATTCGATTATTGGCGTAAAAGAGTGTTTTTTGTTTTAATTCGATATTCAACCTTTAAACGTATATCCCCCATCGCCATAAGGTGTTCTTCTGCCATTTTATTTGTTTAAGGGGGAGATTTAACATTGGTACACCAAGAAAATGTCTTGGTTGGAAAACTGCAAATGAGGCTTGTAATGAGCAGTTGTTTCCTTAATTTGACAAATCATCATCATTAAAAAGAATGGAGATAAGTTAGTTCTCTTCCTATGTCTCCAATGTTACACTTCTCCTTTTTTACGAGCTGCCATTTCATCCGTACAAAAGTTACTCCTAGCTATTTTCTATAGCTTTTGGATTGCCTTTTTTAGTTAGTCGAATCTCGTTGAATTAATATCGGATTAAAGCGATATAATTTTTGATCATTGGCTATATGTTCTTTTTTGATTTTTGCTAAGAGAATTGAAGCCGATTTTTGAGCCATTGGTAAAATAGGTTGTTCCAATGTTGTGATAGAAGGATGTGTAAACTTTGCATATGGCACATCATCAACCGCTATCACTTGTAAATCGTTAGGTACGTGCAAGTTTCGCTTTTTTATATAGATCATTAATTCTTGAAAAATACGATCATTCGCCGCAATTATTCCTTTAGGCGGTTGTTCCAATGCAAATAATTGATTGAAAACCTCTTCCATTTTAGCAGGCTCGCCATTTTTAATATAGCGTTCATCAATGAAGAGGTTTCTATTTCTTAAAGCTTGACGAAATCCTTCTAGACGTTCGACACGAGGAGTAATCGGTAAGGTTAAAGATGTTGTTACAATAGCCAATGGTTGTTTTCGAAATGTCTCAACTGCCATATCCATTGCAGAAAAATTATCAAGCAAAACAGCAGGAATGTCTACTCCTTCTAAAAAACGGTCGATAAAAACGATTGGCATTGCTTGTTGATGAAGTCTTACATATAGATTCTTATTTTCTCCCGTTGGGAAAACAATCATGCCATCTACTTGTTTTTCAAGTAAAGTTTCGACATGTTTCTTCTCTTTTTGTGGATTATCCGCAGAGTTACAAACAATCATATGGAAGCCTTCTTTATCAAACTCTGCTTCAAGTGCATTTATAATTTTTGTAGAAAAATCATGAATAATATTTGCTACGATAACACCAATAGTAAAGGTGGATTTCTGTTTTAAACTACGAGCCATTAAATTAGGACGATATTGCAATGCTTCAATAGCTTCTTCAATTTTTTTACGAGTTTCTACACTCATATATTCATATCGCTTATTCAGATATTGCGATACGGTGCTATTGGAAACGTTTGCATATTGCGCAACATCGGCAATTGTTGTTTTTTTCACTAAAATCAATCTCCTACCTATAAATATGAAAACTCTCCTTGGTATTATGTAGCATAACATATTTTAGTAGTTAAATTAACAATTCAAATAGTTATACACTTGTTCTGGTAAATCAATACCCTTTTCTATTGTATTTGCACTACGTTTTTGTTCAATCTCACCTGGAACAAGTACTTGGTCAAAATTTAGTGCCGTTGGAGCATCATGTAATTCATGAACCATTTGTGAGACACTTGCCTTAAATTGTTTTACATCACAAAAAATAGTTGGATCTAATACATATAAATATTGTCCTAGATTACGTTTTTGCTCGTAATCGCCATACATTTTTGAAATATGCGGACCAAAAGCTGCACTTGCTAAAATGCCAGAAAGTACGTCTACTACTAGTGCCAAACCATATCCTTTTGGTCCTGCAAACGGTGTTAAAGATTTTACTTGGTGAGGGTCTGTGGTTGGTGCCCCCTGTGCGTCAACTCCCCATGTATTCGGAATCGCCTCACCTTTTTCACGTGCATATAAAATTTTACCGAGTGCTACATTACTTGTCGCCATGTCCAGAATGATTGGCTTTTCGTCAGTTGGAAAACCGAAAGCTATTGGATTTGTTCCAAAATACGGCTCTTTTCCACCAAAAGGTACAACTGCTGAGTCTGTTTGAGAGCACATAATAGCAATTAAATTTTCACTTGTTGCTTGTTCAAGGAAATAGCCGAGCGCCCCACAATGGCTACTTTCTTGAATAATGGTTGTACATGAGCCATGTTCTTTTGCTATTTTAATGGTTTCATCCATTGCTTCCTTACAAATGACATGTCCGAAACCATGACCCCCTTTAAAAATAAGATGATTTGTGCCTCGTTTTTCGACTGAAAAATTGGGGCTTTTCGTAATTCCGCCTGCTTTCAAACGTGTTATATAATGCTCCACACGCATTACACCATGAGAACTTACACCCCGTAAATCTGCATAAATCAAAACATCCGCTACTTGTGCAGCTGTTTCTATGTCAACACCTTGAGCTGTAAACTTTCGAACAACTAATTTTTTTAATGCTGGTACGGAAATATTCATTGAAATCCTCCTCATTACTTAAAATAAATTTGTGCTTTATTCATGTTGTATTGTTTTGCCTCAAAGTAAGAAATCGCTTCATCAAATCCAATTTTTTTCGTTACATAGCCTTTCTTTATGTCTCCTGATCGTATATAGTTCATAACTGTCTTAAAATCTTCTAATGTTGCATTACGACTACTTTTTAATGTTAACTCTTTTGAATGAAATTCAGGATCGTTAAATGTAATCGTCTTCTTCATTAAGCCAATAAACACTAGTGTTCCGCTATTTTCTACGTACTGGAACGAAGATTCCATTGATTGTTGATTGCCTGTTGCATCAAATACAACGGTTGGCAATTCACCATTAAATTTTTCATAAAGCTGAGCCATTACTTCATTATTTACAACAATCACGTCATCCGCTTTCGACCATCCCTGACCTTCTTTGAGACGTTCCTCATTCAAGTCCATTAAAATTGTTTTTGCTCCACGTAATTTAGCAAAGCGTGCCGCTCCTAACCCAATTGGACCTGCACCAATGACTAGTACCATATCATTCTCTGTTAGCTCTGAACGACGTACCGCATGAGCACCGATAGCTAAAGGTTCAACAATGGCTAATTGATCGCCTGACACTGCATTATCAGTAATCACAATACTTTCATCGACTACGATATACTCACCCATACCACCATCCATATGTACGCCTAATACTTTCAGCGATTTACAGCAGTTCGTTTGACCTCGGCGACATGCAACACACTCATCACAATAGATGTACGGAATAACTGTTGCACGATCCCCTACTTGAATATCATTAACTGCTTCTCCGACTTCTTCCACAATAGCTGCCAGTTCATGACCTAAAACACGTGGGTAGCTAAAGAATGGCTGTTCACCTGCAAAAGCATGTGTATCTGTTCCACATATACCGATATGTGTTATCTTCAATAGAACATCATGGCTTTTTTCAATACTTGGCTTGTCTACCTCACGTTGTATCATTTTAAACGGTTCATTTATTATCAATTGTCGCATGCTATTTCCTCCAATAATCTATTAATTGTTGATAATTGTTTAATAACTTCTGCTGCATCACATTGGAAATACTGCTCGATAAATTGTTGCATTTGCTCTGCTTGTCCTTGCTCAAATTGTTCATGGATTTCTGTCAATTTTTCAATAACATTATCAGATTCACGAATGGAAAAACGTGTTGGATTCATTGTAAATATACCTATTGCTAAAGCTTGATAATATATTTCCGTCTCAGCAAATGGTGCAATACGTGCTTGCCACTTTGATAACTCATTTAATTGAATGTCATATAAGTGATGCTCTATAAATGGATTTAAAAAACGTTCAAAAACATCTTGCTGATAGTCTTCATCCACTTGAAATCGTTGTGTAAAATCATTTGTTACTTTTTCGATAAAGGCTCGAATACCTGCATTAGAAAATGCCTCTCTTACAGTTTTATAATTATAAATCTTGCCAAATGCAGAAAGTAAAATGTGACTACCATTTAAAATGGCGACCTTGCGTTTGCGATACATGTCTAAATCATCAAAGACAAAAGGTAATTCAAGACTTGTTGGCCAATGTTTAAAAGGTTCTTTCTGATCAATCACAAATAAAAAATAGGGTTCACAAACCGTATATAGGGCATCTTCCCCCTTATAATCTAGCGGATAACCTGTTACGATACGGTCTACTAGTGTATTACAAAAAGCTAAAGTAGCAAGCCATTCAAGAAATGCTGTAGGGAAAGCCCAGTCTTTGGCATGTTGCAGACATATATTTTTTAATGTTTTACCATTTTGTTCGATCAATTCAAGAGGAACGATGGCCAATTGTTTTTCACCTTGAAAATGATCGTAATAATGTTTTAGGAATACCGTTAATTTTGCTGCATAGCTTGTTGGACAAGCAGTAGGAAAAGGGATATTCTCGTAATAAATTCCTGCCTCAGTCGTATTAGAAACAATCATTTCTAGTGTTTCAGATTGTGCATATTGTAAAAATCCATGCCAATTTTTATATGGATTAATGGTATCTTGAATAGCTTTAACGATAGTTTCTTCTTCTACCACCTCACCATCTTTTAACCCTCGTTCCTTCACTGTAAATTGCAACTGTTGTTCTTCTAACTGCCTTACCGTTTTTCCTCTTTCTGTTGCTGCGACTGAAACGATACTAAAAGGGACTTGTAGTTTTTCAATTGCTAAGTCAAAAAAGCCTCTCATAAAATTTCCGTCACCTATTTGCATAATTTTAATAGGATGCTTCATCTTATTTCTCTCCTACATAGTAACGCCATCTTTAAAAATAGCGATTTCTTTAAATCCATATTTTTCATTATTCGTATGCACTTCTCCTGAAGCTAGCGCTAATATATAATCCATAAATTCATCGACTAATACATTTATCGGTTTACCTTCCACTAATTGCCCTGCGTTAAAGTCAATCCAATTTTTTTTGCGTTCATAAAGGGGTGTATTTGTTGAAATTTTGACAGTTGGTGTTGGTCCTCCAAACGGCGTTCCCCTCCCTGTTGAGAAAAGAACAATTTGGCAACCTGTTGAGGCAAGAGCCGTTGTTGATACAAGATCATTACCTGGGCCATTTAGTAAATGTAGCCCCTTTGTTGTCATACGGTCGCCATAATCAAGCACTTCTTTTACTTCTTGGAATCCCCCTTTTTGAATACAGCCAAGTGACTTTTCTTCTAATGTTGTAATACCACCTTCTTTGTTTCCTGGAGATGGGTTTTCATATATAGGTTGGTTATATTTAATAAAATACTGTTTAAAGTCATTTACTAAATGCACGATATCCCTAAAAACAGATGCATCTTTTGCACGTTCCATTAAAATCTGTTCAGCACCAAACATTTCTGGAACTTCCGTCAACACGGTTGCTCCACCTGCAGAAATCAACTGGTCAGAAAATACTCCAATCATTGGATTAGCTGTAATACCAGAGAAACCATCACTACCACCACATTTCAATCCGATTTTCAACTCCGAAATGGATACCTCTTGTCGTTCAAATGTCGTCGCATATTCAAATGCTTTTTCAAGCAATCGTTGACCCTCTTCCATTTCATCTGCTGATTCTTGAATATTTAAAAACGCTACGCGATGTTCATCATAATGACCGATTGTTTTCTTAAATAATTCAATATAATTGTTCTCACACCCCAGCCCTAATACAATAACTGCCCCTGCATTTGGGTGGTGAATTAAATTAGCTAAGATTTTTTGTGTATACGTTAAATCATCGCCGAGTTGAGAACAACCATATGGATGAGCAAAATGCTGTACACCGTCAAAATTGTCAGCGTTCAATAATTGATTGCCTAGCTTTGCCAAGTTTTCAGCTACTTTGTTAATGCACCCGACTGTATTAATAAGCCAGATTTCATTTCGTACACCCACCTGTCCATCTGTTCTACGATAACCCTTAAACGTGCGTTGTGCATGACGAGATGTAGCTACGGGATGTGCTTTCGGTTTAAATTCATAGCTTAATTCACCCGATAAATTGGTTTTCATATTATGTGAGTGAACCCAACTACCCGCTGGAATTTCTTTTGTTGCATGACCGATTGGGAAACCATATTTCATGATATGTTCATCATTAGAAAGAGTAGTGATGGCAATTTTATGCCCACGTTGTACTTGTTGCTGTAAAGTTATTTCTGTCCCATCCAATGGAAGTAAAAAGCCTTGAGGAAGATCACTCAAGGCTATGGCAACATTGTCCATCGGATGAATTTTAATAAATGATTGATTGTTCATTTGAATCCACCCTTTCTATTTATAAGCTATTTCATTATGAACAATTGGTGTAACGAATTTAATAACTGCTAATGACGCGATGACTGCTAAACCGCCTGCAAGCAAGAATGCTGCAGAGAATGTTCCTGTTTTATCTACTAGGAAACCTGTCAAAGTTGGCCCAATAATACCAGCTGTGTTTGCTAAGAAATGCATAAAGCCACCAACAGATCCAACATATTTTGATTCCACAACGTCATTAATAATTGCCCAGTAAATAGCACCTGTTAAATATAAGAAGAAAACAGAGGTAGCAACAAGCGCAACAGCACTAACTGTTGTTGTTACAATACCTGCACAACCAATGGATACAGCTGCTAAGAATAAACATGTAACTAGCACAACTTTACGAGAGAATAAAACACCCTTACTCATAAAGCGTTTATAAATGAAATCCGATACAATTCCACTCAATGCTAAACCTAAAAATCCTAAAATCCACGGAATAACAGTCACGATACTCATATCTTTAACAGCCATGCCACGAGCCTCTACTAAATAACTTGGGAACCAAGTTAAGAAAAAGAATAGGATATAGTTATAGGCAAAAAACGCAAAGGCCGTAAATAATACTGTTGATTGTTTTAAATAGTAAGATAGGCCACGACTATGATTGATTTCATCTGCTGCAATTTCTAAATTGGCTATTGGTTCTTCAATGTCCACGTTTTTTGGCTTTTCTTTTACCACTTTAAACCATACAATTGCCCAAACAAATCCGAGGATCATAATCGCAATAAATGAATATTTCCAGCCATATGCTAATGCAATATAGCCAACAATTGGACCTGCAATGGCTCCACCAAGTGGCGTACCACTATTGGCTAATCCCACTACAGAAGCACGCTTATCTGCGGGAAACCAGTTATTCACCATTTTATTAATGGTTGATGATAATGGCCCTTCCGCCATACCAAAGACGATACGAACAATTATCAATGAAGCGAATCCAACGACTAATACCATTGCTCCACTGAATAAAGACCATACAATCATCGCTACAAATAAGGTTAACTTTGCACCAAATCTATCGGATGCCATCCCACCTAAAAAGTTAAAAATCGCATATCCAACAGAGAAACTACTAAAGATAATTCCTAATTGTGTCGAAGTTAGATGAATATCTTCTTGAATAAATGGTGCCGCAATCGATAATGCCGAGCGGTCTAAATAGTTAATGACACCAGCTAAAAACAACATAATAATAACAACAGTTTTGCCATCCCCAAAAATACCTTGTTGTTTCATATATTTCACCCCTAATATTTGTAATATTTCCCTTCGTTAAACCCCTGAGTAGGCCATAAATCCACCATCTACAGGAATCGTTACACCAGTGACAAATGCTGAGTATGTATCATCAGCTAAAAATAATAATGTTCCTAATAAATCTTGTGGTTTTCCGAAACGCTTTTGTGGTGTAGCTGCAATGATTTTTTCTGAACGTGCTGTTAATGAGCCATCCTCTGTAAGCAAAAGATTACGGTTCTGTTCGGTAATAAAAAATCCAGGTGCAATAGCATTAACACGTAAACCCGCTTCTGCAAAATGAACAGCCATCCATTGTGTAAAGTTATTAATCGCTGCCTTTGCCGCACTATATGCAGGCACTTTTGTCATAGGTGCAAAGGAACTCATGGATGAAATATTAATAATTGTCCCCTTCGTTTTCAGCAATGCTTCACCAAAAACTTGGACGGCTAAAAATGTTCCTGTAAAATTATTCGAGAATACGCTTTCAAAACCGCTTGGCGTTAATTCAAAGAAATTTGGTGTAATAGATTCTTCTTTATATACTTCATCAGCAGTAATGGCATCTGGATGATTGCCCCCCGCTCCATTAATTAGCACATCAATTTGACCATATTGCTGTAAAATTGCTTGTCGTGCTGCTATTAATGACTCTTTATTCAAAACATCAGCAGGAAAATTAATCGCTTCTCCACCATTTTCTTTAATCGATTGGACGATTGCTTCTCCTTTTTGGGCTGTACGATTTAAAATAGCCACTCGCATTCCTTGTTTTGCCAACTCCTTTGCCATCTCAGAACAAAGAACACCACTACCACCTGTAACAACAGCTACTTTATTTTGTAAAGCTTCATGCACCCTACTCACCTACTTTTAAAATGACTTTACGTATTTCATTTGGATTTTTCTCGATAAATTGAAAGGCTTCTTTTGCTTCATGTAATGAAAAAGTATGTGTAATTAAACCTTGTTGTTGTAGCTTTCCAGTATCTACAAGCTGCACTACGTTTTCAAATTGGAACGTTTGCAAACGTGATCCTTTTATCGACAATTCTTTTTTCGTAATTGGTAGTGGCGTGAGCTCAGTTGATTCTTCTGCAAAACTAAGTACAACCACTCTTCCAGCAACTGAAGCTGCATCAATAGACTGCTTAAACGTTAGTGGAATACATACCGCATCAATTGATACATTAACCCCTTCTCCATCTGTCCATCTATCAACAGCTTCTAATAAATCTTGTTCTTTCACATTAACAATTTCATCCGCACCAAGTTCCTTTGCATAAGTAAGCTTAGAATCATCTAAATCCGAGATCATGACACGAGCATCCATTAATTTAGCCATCTTTAAAATACAAATGCCAATCGGTCCTGCTCCTTGAATTAATAGCGTCTCACCGGCCTGCAATTCACCACGATATACTGCTTGTGCGCCAATTGTATACGGCTCGATTAATACCGCCTCTTCAAAAGATGTTCGGTCTGCTACTTTATGTAGTTGCTTTTCAGAAACAACAAAACGCTCACGCATACCGCCATCTTCATGCACACCAAAAACAGATAATTTTTCACAGACATTTGGTCGTCCCTTGCGGCAAGCATAACATTCACCACAATAACGGATTGGTTCAACAACGACTTTGTCGCCAACTTTTAATCCTTGAACCCCTTGGCCAATGTCTAACACGCGTCCAACAACTTCATGCCCTGGTACACGAGGCAAAGTCGCTAATGGATTCGAGCCGTGATAAATATGCATATCTGAGCCACAAATGCCAACATATTCTGTTTGGACAAGGACATCTGATTGCTTTGTTATCACTGGTTCTGCTACATCAATTAAAGTCATTTCAAAAGGTTTGATTACTTGTAATGCTTTCATACACTTCACCTATTTCTTTAGATTTTCATAAGCATCCCAAAGACCATTTAAATACATAATGCCAAGTGCTCGGTCATATAAGCCGTAACCTGGACGACACTGCTCTCCCCAAATATGACGACCATGATCTGGGCGTACATAGCCTTCAAAGTTTTGCTGATTTAATGTACGGACAATATTTTTAATATCTATTGAACCATCCGATGTAAAATGTGAAGTTTCAAAGAAACTACCATTCTCCAAGATTTTCACATTTCTAATATGGGCGAATGGAGCACGGTATGCATATTTTTCAGCAATAGCTACCATATCATTTTGTGGATCTGCACCCATTGAACCTGAGCAGAACGTAAAACTATTCGCCATTGAATCTGAAATTCTGATTAACTTTTCATAGCTTTCTGCTCCCGTAATAATTCGTGGCAAACCAAAGATTGAATACGGTGGATCATCTGGGTGAATCGCCATTTGAATACCTGATTCTTCTGCTACTGGTAAAATTGCTTGTAAAAAGTAGGCTAAGTTCTGCCAAAGCTTGGTTTCATCTACTTCTTTGTACTGCTCGAATAATTCTGAAAGTCGGGCTAATCGTTCTGGTTCCCATCCTGGAAGCGTTAAATCCGAAGAAGCACTTACTTCATTCACAAGTTCCTGAGGATCTAAATTCATTACTTTTTCCTTATCGAAATAAAGGGCAGTTGAGCTATCTTCTAAAGGATGGAATAAGTCTGTACGCGTCCAATCGAATACTGGCATGAAATTATAACAGATTACTTTCACGCCATTCTCGCCAAGATTACGAATCGATTGCTTATAGTTCTCAATATATTTATCACGAGTCGGTAGTCCTAATTTAATGTCTTCATGTACGTTAACACTTTCCACAACATCTGTATGGAATCCGAAAGATTGAATATAATTGACTTCTTGTTGAATGGCACCTTTTGTCCATACTTCTCCGGCTGGTAGGTGATGTAGTGCCCATACAATTCCTTTCACATTCGGAATTTGCTTCACTTCTTCTAATGTCACTGTATCATTGCCACGACCATACCATCTAAACGTCATATTCATATTAATTACCTCCTAGTTTGATAATTTTTCTATATATGCATTTGCACGTTCAACAACGCCCGCATAACCATCTTTCTTATATGCTTTATTTAAATCACTACCAATACCAACCGCGACTGCCCCCGCTTCTAACCATTCGTTCATATTAGCCAAACCAACACCGCCCGTAGGCATAATCGTTACATGTGGTAACGGCCCCTTAACGGTCTTAATAAAGTTTGGCTCAAATTGATTTCCCGGGAATAATTTAATGATGTCGCTTCCACCTTCAAGAGCTGTCACCATCTCTGTAATCGTCATACAACCTGGTAAATACGGTATGCTATAGCGATTACAAATTGTTGCAATGGCAGCATTGTAGCTTGGACTAACAACAAACTTCGCACCGTTTAAAATCGCGTGGCGCGCAGTCTCAACATCCAATACCGTCCCAGCACCAATTAATGCATCACAATTACGTAACGCTTTAAATGTTTCTCCTACAAAAGGCGTGGTATACGTTATTTCAATTGCTCGAATGCCACCTGCAATTGCACCTTTTGAAATTTCTGTTGCTTCTTCAGGTGAGCTTCCTCGAACGACGGCTACAACTTTTGCATCTGATAACGCTTTCAAAATTTCGATTTTTTGCATTCCTGACAACTCCTAACGCTCAATTAGTTTTTCATCACCGATAAATTGCTTTAATTCTCGTAATGATGGAAGACCCTCATTATCTCCTTTAATCATCGCTACAAGTGCTCCCGCACCATTTGCTAAACGCAGCCTTTCCGGAATATCATAACCATTTAAATAGCTATATACATAAGCTGAATCAAACGCATCCCCTGCTCCAACGGTATCAATCGCATGAACGGAAAATGCTTCTCGCTCATACTGTTCAGTAGTTGTATAAACTGAGGCTCCATGTTCACCTTTTTTAATAATAATTTCATCTATTTTGTAACTCTCTTGAACGTCTTTGACTGTACGCCCTTCAAATAAAAGTTCAAATTCATCCTGTCCTGCTAGAAGGAGATTGATTGATGGGTACACTTTTTCGTATACTGCACGGGCATCTTCTATAGTCCATAACTTTAATCGTAAATTCGGATCAAAGGATATAGGAATATTTTTTGCCTGAGCTAAACCAATTAATTTCAATGCGACGTTAATGTTATGTTCACAGACCGCTAAATACACACCACTAATATGTAATAAATCCACATCATCCAGTACTGTCTCATCTAAATGTTCTTCCGTTAACTCAAGTAAAGGTGATGGATTGCGATAATAAAACGATTTACCTGCACCTCCTTCCCTAATTTCTTTGAAGTAAATAGAAGTTGGTATATGTGGTGTTTGTCTTACATGTGATACATCAACACCTTCGCCACGGGCAAAATTATAAATCAGCTTGCCAAATTCATCGTCTCCAATACAACTAATCCATTTTGCTTCCATATCTAAACGTGTAATACCTATTGCAAAATTTAATTCTGCACCACCTACCGCTCGCTCAAAGGAAGGAACGAATCGTAGAGGACCTGTTTTAGATGGATTAAAAACGACCATTGCATCACCTATCGTTGCAATTCGTTTATTTCTCAATTTTTTCATTCCCTTCTTTAATAAAACGTTTTAGTAAAACGTTTTATTAATACTATCACGAAATTTTCCGTGTTGCAATAATAATCTGATTATTTAGATTAATAGAATGAACTATCGTTTCTTCTAAAGTAGATGTAATCTTCTAGAACCTTTAAATCATGAATAAACACTACAAACAAATAGTAACCATATGTATTCATGTTTAAATGCAAAAAAGCTATAAAGAAAAATCTCTTCACAGCTTTTTTGTATATTTAATTATTTAAAGCTACTTTTTTATTTTCACTTATAGTCAAATGGCATAAAATTCTTTGCATGCAAATTTGATATTCTACAAGAATTTGTTTATACGGCTATGAATAAGCTCCTCTACCTGTGCTTTTAGAGCTTGATTGGCATAACGAAGCACTTCATCTTCGCCTGCTGTTTTGACGATTACATCGCTGAAATATTCATCAATTTTAACCCATTTCACAACAGCAATATTTTTATTAGCTAGAAATCGTCTTTTATTGTAAAAATCATTTCTTATATCTTTTAATAAATCTTCTACAATACGGATGTAGACTTTGGACATTTTTAACTTTTCAAGTGATGAATAGTCTTGCTGTAATGACCTGATGGCCATATCTAATTTAATAAACTCATACAATACACTGCGATCCCCACCATTAATCATCAACATCCACCATCTTTGCGTCTTGGATTTCATCAAGTGCAATACGTTTGATAGCTACATCCGTCTCTAGTAACAATTCCTTTTTGACTGTATCAGTTCCTGTAACTAGCCCTGTCTCGTCTTGTAAATGATTGTTGCTCCACAGCGTTAACGTAATCCGTTTTTGCATTTTAAAAGCACGTTGTATCGTCTGTTCTATTTCCTCTAACTCCCACTCGGTTAATTCTCTCTTTTTATCGTAAAACTGCTCTTGCTTCCACTCTCTAATGAGGCCAAGATGCTCAGGAAGCATCATCGCCGTCCACTTCATTGATCCACGGTCACGTATCATGTCAACACTCCTCGAATTCTTAATCGTTCCTCTATCTCGTCTTATCTCATTCCCCCTTACGCTAAATGCCCGCCTACTAAGCGATTACGTGTAATTGCTGTGCCAGCCTTTGTATAAGAAGCCGCCCTTAGTAATGACACTGCTCCATATTTTCTTCGAATGGCATCCATAACGTGGCCAATTATTTGTCGTTGCTCCTTGCGCTCATCAAATAAATCCAACTGGATGCTGCACGCCGGTTCTAGGTTCGTTATCCTAACTGACAATTGACGTGCTGGCTCGCCAGCAAAGTGCTCATCCAGTAATTCTAGACAAGTTTTATACATAACTAGCGTTTCACTTGTTGGCACTGCAATCGTTCTAGAGCGGTGGAATCCTTTTGTCATAGCATTTCGACTATAGGAAAGTCCTAAGCTGATTGTACGACCAACATACCCCGCTTCACGCGTTCGCCTCATAACGTCCTCACACATTTCAAGTAGTACGACAGCAATTTCTTTTCGAGTGTGATAATCTCTCATTAACATTTGCCCTTTACCGAAGCTTAACGCTGAATTCGTCACTAAAGGCTCTCCTAATGTGGAAAGATCAATCCCCCATGCATGGTAATATAATTGATTGCCCATAATACCGAAGCGCTTTTCTAATTCTTCTAAATCCGCATTAGCCAATCCACCAACTGTTTGTATGCCCATTGCTTTTAAGTTCGCTTCCATCTGTTTGCCGATGCCCCACATTTCAGACAGAGGTCGTACCGGCCAAAGTTTTTTAGGAACATCTTCATATGTCCATTTAGCAAAGCCCGTTTTTTTCGCATCTAAATCTAACGCTAATTTAGCTATTAGCATGTTTGGTCCCATACCAATTGCAGAAGAAATACGGAATTGTTCGTAAATCGCCTGTTGAATCATTTTGGCCGTTTCCTCTGGCGGACCCCAAAGTTGTTCTGTACCTGTCAAATCCACAAAGCTTTCATCGACGCTATAAACATGAATCGCCTCAGTAGGTACATACTGAGCTATAAGGCGAGTGATCGCCATAGACATGTCAAGAAAAAATGACATTTTAGGTTCAAAAAGCTTAATATCTGGGTGCTTAGGTATCTCATAACGGCGGTTTCCCGTTTTGATTTTAAATTTTTCCTTCATCACCGGCGAGGCTGCTAGTACGACACTACCGGGTTGCTCGAAATTGCCAATGACTGCAATAGGGTCTTTCAAGACATCTAAACCTTCTAGCATTGCCATACAGCTTGCGTAAAAGCACTTCATGTCAATACAAAAAATGTCCTTGTGCGGCAGATTGTCGTAATTCATATCACCTCACGCTTCCGATGTGTAACAGGCAATATTGCTAGAACATTGTTAATAATAAACGTACGCTTTGCCTGCCTCGTAAAGCAAAATGCCGTAAAGGAATCACCAACGATCTTTATGATTTTTACACGCCTTTTCGTAATGACACCCGACTTGGCTACATACATCATGCTAACTACTTGTTGGCGCTGCATTGCTTTTATTAACTGTTCTTTCATCCTAGTTGCTCCTTTTCACTCTGTTATATGCACTGACCTCAACAGGGCTATCCCTCAAAAACAGAACGAACGTTCGTAAACTTATTATACGCACGTACGTTCTTAATTAGAAGAGGGAATTTTAGTTAATTTTTAAGGGAGGGCTTGAGTGGCTCCATACAAATCAATTACGCCTTGCCGTAATTGCAAAAACATTCACTGAATGAAGATGATGGGCATTTGTGTAAGCCTAAAATACCTTTATACATATTCTGTGCTTAAGACATGTATTGAAAAATAATGAGAGAAAGGATGTAAGTATTAGCTCAAATATTGACTATACTTCACCGTCAACACAGTTCACCTCTGATGTAAATGACAGTACTCTTTTTAAAAAAGATGATCGAAATTTTATTAATGTTCTAGGTATAGAACAATTAAATACGTTAGAAAATATATCTTTGCTTGATATTTTTCTAAGTAGGAATAAGGTGATAGAGCCTCACTATCATCAAAATGCATCAGAACTTGTTTATTGTATTTCCGGTGCTGCCATTGTTTCTATATTTAATCCCTTTACAAAAGAGATTAAAAACTATCCTATCGAGCCTGGCCAAGTCGCCAATGTACCGCAAGGATGGTGGCATTATGAAATTGCTACTGAGAATGACACGCATTTACTAGCTATTTTTGATGCGCCAACTCCCGAAGTTATTTTAGGCTCAGATATATTGAAATTTACACCTTCCAATGTGATGGCTCACACGTATTGTTTAGATGAAGCTCAGTGGAAGAAAACAATTGAGCCTATTGTGCCATCAACATATATTGGTCCACCTAAAGACTGCAACCGTGTAAAATCAACTGCTGAGAAGAAAAAAGATCAAAAAGATCCTCATCATAAACATAAAAATAAGTATAGACCTTCACAATTTATGAATCCCTATCCGCCATATCGCTATCCATATATAAATCCTTATGGCTCTTATTATTAAGCATAGTCAAAAAACGAAAATCGCAATCGAATGTATGATCCAACATCATAAGCGCTACACCTTTCATCGCATAAAAATAAATAAAACGGAAAATCTATATATTAAAGTCATAGCTTCGTTATTACTAAAAGAGGTGTAAAAAATGGAATTATTTCCAGTGATCCATACGAATTTTTGGGATGCTCTAATAGCCGTTCCAGCTGTGTTAATTATTACACAGCTCATTAAGGTATTTTTGCATGTTCAGCCTAAATATGTTCCCGCGATCGCCCTTGCTATTGGCTTGATTATTTCTATCTTCATTAGCCATAAACACAATCTTATTGCAGGAATATTTATGGGCTTTTTTTATGGTTACGCAGCTATTGGCAACTTTGCTGCCTTAAAAACAACCATTAATAGTTTTAAAAGAAAGAAATTAAAGGAATAAACCTTTCAGCTTATCTACAAATAATGTAAAACAATCAACAAAGGTTGATTTTCACTACGAGCTGGCGCTTTCCGCGGGCTTGGCTTCAATCTCCTCGTCACTCCGTTCCTGCGGGGCTTTCAGCTCAAGCTCATCCCGCAGGAGTCGCCACTCTCCGTGAAAAATCAACAGCTCTTCATCATAAGCGAAATGGCATTATAATTTTTATTAAAACGTCAATCAGAAGTAACGTTTGTCTGCAATCTGGCAGGAATACGTATTGTGATGAATTCATTTTCAAATGAATTCTTTGAAGATTTATCGGAACAAAATCTCATTTTATCAGAACAATTTTAGCTTTTATCGGAATATTTTCTCGTTTTATCGGAACAATTTCAGTTTTTATCAATGTAAAAAATGATTAGAAATCCATTTATTAACACACCCTAATCTCATAATTAATGAACGAGAGTTAGGATGTGTCACTATGGAATTGGTAAATGGAAATCTAACATCATTACGTTATAAGGGAATTTTTGAGATTTGGGCGCAGCTTGGCGTTAATAATGGCTATATAGCTTCAAATCATGCATTTTTCAAGCACGTTGTTAATAAAAAGTTGAAGACTATTATCGTGGATTTTGTGCAATGTTTAAAAGATGAAAATAAACAGCTAATGGCGGTATTAGAGGAAAATGGGGTGCTTGCCCCTACTACATCAATCGATTACAGTAAGTTAAAGATGAGCAATCCCCGAAGAAAAAAGGCTATTAATGATGCAGAAATCAGCAGCATTTTATCGATGAATATAGCGTCGTCACTTATTTCAGTTAGTCAGGCTTTAGAAATGTCTGTTAAGAAGAAGCATACTGCAAAATATGGAGAACTTCATATGAGGTATGCCATACTTGGCGCAAAGCTAGTACGGCTTAGTAATGACAAAGGCTGGCTACTGGCCCCTGCTACAAAGTAATGTTAAGAAGCTCTCGTTTCAACAAAACGAGAGCTTTTATTGTTGCTTCGCTTTTTCAGACAAACCTCATGCAAAAGTTTTGTTTAATCACTATAAATTAGAGTGACATGCTAGAAAGCACAGGCTCTGTGAAGAGGTTGATTGGAGTGGAGACTGGGCGACTCCTTGGGGATTAGCAATAGAGGAACGGAGGCTAAAACCATCACATCCCTGTGATAACGCCTTCGTGACCAACATCGGTGCTGCTGTCGCTACGTTAGCACTACGCTTTCGCGCAAAAAACATCTGTTGGCCCGAGACCCTGGAGCGAGCCTATAGGGGAACGAAGGCTAAAGCCATCACATCCCTGTGATAACGCCTTCGTGACCAACATCGTGCTGCTGCCGCTGCGTTAACACTACGCTTTCGCGCAAAAAAACATCTGTTGGCCCAAGCGGCTCATCGGACGCCCCCAGGAAGCTCTGCTCTGCGCGAAAGCGAAGCGGCAGCGGCAATGTATTATCTGTGCGAAAGCGAAGCGGCAGCTACAAATGTTTTCTGTAGCGAAAGCAAAGCGGCAGCTACAAATGTTTTCTGTAGCGAAAGCGAAGCGGCAGCTACAAATGTTTTATCTGTGCGAAAGCGAAGCGGCAGCTACAAATGTTTTCTGTAGCGAAAGCAAAGCGGCAGCTACAAATGTTTTCTGTAGCGAAAGCGAAGCGGCAGCTACAAATGTTTTCTGTAGCGAAAGCGAAGCGGCAGCTACAAATGTTTTCTGTAGCGAAAGCGAAGCGGCAGCAACAAAGCGCCCAGTCGGAACGGAAATCACCCCCTCATTTTGCCGAAGACTATACCCTATTTAATATGATATCTTAACTTTCAGCATCTTTTTTTACTCATTAGCGCCTTCTCACAAACAACAGCTTGTACCACTGATTCACAAGGAACGGTAGTACAGACAAGCTATACATAAAGCCTAATTGTGCGGGACTTAATGTGGCAACTTCAAATACACTTGTAAGCATCGGAATAAACAATACTGCGTGTAAACTTAAGAAACCGATTAAAAATGCAAGCCAAGTATATTTATTCGAAAATAGTCCAATGGCGAAGATCGATTCTTTAGCTCTGGAGTTGAAACCATGCACTAATCGTGACAGGCATAATGTTGTAAACGCCATAGTGCTCGCCGTTAAAGTATCTCCTGTTGACAATCCAATCTCAAAAGCAACAGTTGTAGAAATGGCAATTAGTAATCCTTCAAGCACCACTTGAGTAATAAATGCTTTATTTAATAATGGTGTATGAATATTTCGTGGCTTGTCTTTCATTGTTTTTTTATTGTTCGGCTCTAGACCGATTGCAATCGCCGGTAAACTATCCGTTAGTAAGTTAATAAATAATAAATGCACAGCCGCAAAAGGAACTGGTAAACCTAATATTGTTGCATATAAAACAACGAAAATGGCACCTGCATTCCCAGATAATAAGAACAAAATTGCATTTTTTATATTCGTATAGATACTCCTACCGTTTGCAATAGCCTTCACAATTGTTGAAAAATTATCATCCGTAAGTATCATAGAGGAGGCATCCTTAGCGACCTCTGTGCCAGTAACACCCATTGCCACACCGATATCGGCCTGTTTTAAGGCAGGGCCATCATTAACACCATCTCCTGTCATAGCGACAACATGTCCTTTTTCCTGCCATGCTTTAACAATACGGATTTTTTGAACTGGTGTTACTCGGGCATAAACTGAAAAATCATTAACCTTTTCTTGAAGCTGTTGATCTGTTAGGCCTTCAATTTCATGCCCTTCAATTGCTTCAGAGGGATCATTTAAAATGCCGATTTGATTGGCAATAGCCGTTGCCGTGATTTTATGGTCCCCTGTAATCATCACCGGTTTGATACCAGCTTTTATACATTTTTCAACCGCACCTTTAGATTCTTGCCTTGGAGGATCCATCATTGCGACTAAACCAACAAAGATTAAATCTTTTTCAGCCTTTACATCGATTGCTTGATTTTCTCTTACCTCTTTGTAGGCAACAGCTAGCACCCTTAACCCATTCATAGAAAATTCGCGATTTACTTCTTCAATTTTTTGGCGCTGTTGTTTTGTAATATTAAATACACCTTTTGAAGTTTCTATTTTGATAATTTTAGGAAGAAGGACATCTAGTGCTCCTTTTGTAATCATGATAGATTGCTGATTAATAGTATTGACAGTACTCATAAGCTTTCGATCTGAATCAAATGGGATTTCGGCCACTCTTGGATAATGATTTCTTACTAGCAGTTCATCAAAATCATATTGCTTCCCTAATTTTACGAGTGCAACCTCCGTAGGATCCCCGATTTCCTTACCGTCCCTTGCCACAGCATCACTACATAGTATTGCCTTTAACATCAAATCTTTCTCAAGTGCATTTTCGGTGCGTAGTTGATTATGTGGAATAACTTTTTCATCCACATATACTTCTTGTATAACCATTTTATTTTCAGTTAATGTTCCTGTTTTATCTGAGCAAATAACAGATACACTTCCAAGACTTTCAACAGCATATAGCTTTCGAATAATGGCATTTTGCTTTGCCATTTTTTGCGTCCCAAAAGCAAGCACAATGGTAACAATCGAACTTAGTGCTTCTGGAATTGCTGCAACAGCAAGTGAAACAGCAAACATAAACGATTCTACAAGCGCACGTCCTCTAATAAGGTCAATCACGAAAATCGCTAAACAGATTAATGTAATCCCTAAAGCTAATTTTTCTCCGAAATGATCTAAGCTTACTTGTAACGGTGTTTTCTTCTCTTTCGCGGTATCTAGTAAGTTTGCAATTTTGCCGATTTCAGTCTGCATTCCGATAGCTGTTACCATGACAATACCACGACCAGTTGTCACAAAACTTCCAGAATACACCATATTCTTTTTATCACCAACAGTTACATTGCTTTCCTTGATAGGATCGATACTCTTCGCTACAGCGATAGATTCACCTGTTAGCGAGCTTTCATTAATATGCAAATTATGGCTTTCTAATAACCGCCCATCTGCATTTATATAATCGCCAGCCTCTAAATAAAGAAGATCTCCAATCACTATATCTTCCGAAGAAATCTCTATGAGCTGATTGTTCCGCATTACTTTGGCAATTGGAGAGGTCAGGGCTTTTAAATTATCCAAAGACTGTTCTGCCTTGACATGCTGCACAGTGCCTAGGATAGCGTTTAATATAACGACAATCATAATGACAACCGTACTTCCTACTTCACCTAATAGGAATGAAACGAAAGCAGCGATGATTAAAATAATGACTAATAAATCTTTAAACTGCCCAAAGAAAACGGCAAATGCACTTGTTTTTTTTCCTTCCTTTAATACATTATAGCCGTATACTTCTTGCCTCTTTTGAACGTCATAATCACTCAATCCTTGATCTGTCACGTTCAAAGTTTTCATCACTTCAGCTGATGATTGTTGATGATAGTCTGACATTCGATTCCCCCTCCATTTGAAATTATTAAGTAACCCACAGCAGCCACCTTATCCCGAATTCTTTTTCATTGGACTAATTCAGGTGAAAGTGTTGTTATTAGTTAATACGTTAGATTCCCATCAGTAGACTCCTTTGAATTATCTATCTTAGGCAGAGAGAAACTTATATATCCTAAAAATAGTATTGAATCATTAGACTCTCTATCTACTCGAGTCCCTAAAATACTTTAACTACAACAATCTATTCCTTGTCCTATTCCAGTATGATAATAATCGATATAGAAATTAAATATTTGTTTATAGGTGAAAATATACTATAAGAATCAGTGGGTTTTCTTCATCCTCACAAATAATATCCTCATACTAGCCATGAGCACAAAAAAAGGCATTTGGAATATGGCTACTCCAAATGCCCTTCGTCACATGCCTAGACCCCTATAGGCCAGCTTGCAATTATTTTATTGTTTTAGTGTCTTTCGTTATTGGCGACGATAAACTATGAGTTGTTGTGAGCGGATTTCATCCCTAAGTCAGTCCCATGTGAAACAGGTGATCTTTTTAGAGAGAAAATAGCACAGCCTAGAGCACATAAAACTAAAATGGCACCAAAGCCAGCTAAATGCTTAGCAGATCCTGTAATAGTAAACATAGCTCCACCAAGAGCTGAGCCGATGGATATACCGATTTGTAATGCAGCAGTGTTTAAACTTTGTTGAATGTCAGACGTTTTTGGATCAGTTTGTATTAAATAATTTTGTAACGGAGGTGTAAGTGCCCAGCTAAGCGCACCCCATAAAACCGTCACGACTAAAAAGAGTGGAAAAGCAACAATTGTGTAAGGAATACTAAATAATACAACGGCAAATGTAGATACAACAATTAGAATCGCCTTACCCGTACCAATTTTGTCACTTAGCCAACCACCAAGAGCATTTCCACTGACAGACGCTATTCCGAAGATTAGATAACAAATACTAATCCAAGAAGCACTCATATCAAATGCTTCTACTAAAAATGGCGTTAAATATGCATAAAGCATATAATGGCCAGCCAGCATAAACAGTGTTGTTAATTGTGCACTTAAGATTTTTAAATTCGCTAATGATTTAATTTGAGCCTTTAATGGGACAACTTCTACAACTGGCATTTTTTCAAGCAATAACGCAATAAGAATCATAGATACTGTTGAAAGAAGGGCTATTCCCAAGAATATCGCTCGCCATCCAAATGCTTCTGACACAAATATCCCCACAGGCACACCGATGACAAGTGCAGAACTTACACCTATGAAAACAAGTCCTAAAGCTTTTGCACGATGTCTTGGTTCAACAATTTTTGTGGCAATCGTTAAAGATAAGACGATGACCAATGCAGTACTCATCGCTGTAAAAATTCTAGCAATCATAACGATCAAGAATGTCGTACTAAAATACGTCATAAGATTACCTAAAGTAAAGATAAATAAAGAAATAAGATAAAGGCGCTTCCTTTCCACTTTTGCGGTTAATGATAAAAGGACAGGCGCAGATACTGCATAGACAAGAGCAAATAGTGTAATCAATTGTCCCGCTGTTGCTAAGGACACATTTAAATCCTCCGCAATTGTTGGTAATATACCACCGACAATTAATTCCACCAATCCTACCGCAAAAGTAGTAACGGCAAGAATATACACTCTCCAATTCATAATAATCACCCTTCTTTTACACTTTCATTTTTGTAGGGAGATTTAAATAAAAAAATCCTGACTACAAAAATGAAGCAAATTTTTGTAGTCAGGATTTTATGGTTCCTGGTAGAGACCCTCAATCCATATCATTGAGGTTATACAGATCAAATATTTACGTTAGCTATATTAGCATATTGAATTTTGCATGACAAGATTTTTTTATTTGTCTCACCTCTCTCTTCCTGATCATCCATAAAATTAGTTCACATACAAAAATGTAAAGTTTACCCAATAAAAAAAATCCATTGCAAAAGAGAGAAATTTCAGATTTTACTTATATTTTTTTACGTTTGACCATACATACTAATATAACAGAACATTGCGAGGTGATTGTTTGCGTATAGTAGGTTTAGTATGCTATTTTTTATTGTTGTTTTATGGTGTAGAACCAGTAACAGAAGGGCTCTCAATCGATAAACAAGCAATCAATTCTCCTAGTGTGAGCAAACAGCAAATCCCCATAAAAGAAACGGTTGAAAATTCAACAGTTTGTGTCTATTACCCCACTTATAAAGTTTGCACAGCATTACCAGCAAACAAAAAATGAAAAAAGAAGCTACTCATCGGAGGGCACTGAAAAAGTCCATATTTTCTCACATTGCGAGGTATTCAGCGGTTAATCGTCGAATACCTCGCTTTTTTCATATGGCATTATGACTCTACTGTTGTTTTCCGAAGCATTCCGCTCGCTTTCCGCGGGCGAGCGCCGAGCCTCCTCCTACGCTTCGCTTCGTGCGGGGTCTCGTCTGTCTCGCTTTCCCGCAGGAGTCGAGCGATGCTTCTCCAAACAACGCAATGTATCATACTGTTATTTTAGTCGCGCTTTCCTTTAAAAGAATTGTGCAGGTGGTCCTCTGATGATTTCAAATCAAGAAACTCTTAACTTAAGTCCATACATGGCTATCTACGTATATTAAAGCTACTAAACGAAAAAATAAAGACAGAAATAAGGCACTTCCTGTTCAAAATTGAACAAGAAGTGCCTTATTTTTATCTGAAAAAGTTCGCTATTATAAAACCGTAAGTTTTTCAGTACCCTCACTCATCGTAGCCTCTTTTTTCACTTATTTTGGACCAATATGGAAACGATTAAACGGATATAATGTTAGTTTAGCTTCACCATAGATGGCATCTTTAGAAATTAAACCATAGTGGCGGCTATCGGAACTTTTTAAACGGTTATCACCAAGTACAAAATACATATCCTCAGGAACCTTTTTTTCTTTTACTAATTGCTCTAACGTGAAATTTTCTGTAATACGTAATTGATTCGGATCATCTGTTTGACGATTCACATAATCTTCTTTATATGCTTTGCCGTTTACATACAAAACATCGTCCTTCATTTCAACTGTATCACCTGGAAGACCAATCACTCGTTTAATATATAATTCATCTTCTGTTGGTGATTGGAAGACTATTTGATCAAAGCGTTCAATTTTACTCATTTTACTTACAATAATAATATCTTTATCATGATAAGTTGGGTACATAGAAGCCCCTTGCACTTTAATCGGCGCAAATAAAAATTGCTTACAGCCTAAAACAACAATAGCTGTAATGACAATGATTTTAAGATAGGATATTAATTCTTTTTTGAAACTACTTGTTCTCTCTTCTTGCATGCTCATTCCCCGATACTGTTTTTTTATAGTATAACATTTTCTGCAGTATATTGACGAATTAATCACATAAATTGTTTCAAGTTCACAAAAATGGTTAATCACCCTAACGTGAGGTATTTTCGTTCCAACTAGGCGCTTTTCTGAAGGTGTTCAAAGAGTAGCTCTTGGTCACAAAAAACGCGTTGCTGATCCGTTTCAACAGCCACAAAAATAGACAAAGCTACTTTATAGCTTTGCCTAGGTGCATCCTATTCTTTTGTTTTTCGAGTATGAATGGTTACTTTGTGTAGTAGAGTGATGCTGCTATTAAATAAGTCTATTGCTAAAACAATACCTGTACGTAATGCAACAGCAATCAAAATTGTGCCTATAATCATCACAATCACTCCCTCAACCATTTCTAATAAAATTATACATCAATTTTCTGATTTTTCAAACACTACGGAAGGAATCCTTACGTTGCTAATATAAAAAGGACGCTTTAGAATACGGACAAATCTTTAAACTATGAACAAACTTTCTGTATACATTCCCCTTTAACAATCCTCTCCTTTACAGTTTGTTGAATAACAAAACCTGCAATCTAAAACCCGTGATTCCAACCACTCTAACAAGTTGAATATTCTAAATTATTTGAAAAGAACTCAATAAAATGTATAATTAGTAAAATAAGGTAATAAATGTTTTGGTTTCATTGCTATACATTTAGAATTATAATTCGCGGTTAACAAGTAGGAGATGCAAATCTTCAAAAGTATCATCGCCCCCTATGTATTGGCCTCTACTTGACATTTATATACTAGAAAACGAAACTATTAAATCCATCTACCAAAACATTCTATACAGAATCTTCATGTGTAATTCTTTTAAAACAACCTAGGAATGCGGAGGAGATATGTTATGGAAAAGAACTCAAATCTATGGAAAATTGTATTTGTAGCTAGTTTTATAGGTTTAACAGTGGATGGTATGGATATCCAAATGCTGTCATTAACAATGCCGAGCTTAATGGACGAATTCGTCTTAGACACTAAGGCTGCTGGCTGGATCAGTACTTTCTCTCTATTAGGGATGGCACTTGGTGGGATATTAGGTGGTTGGTTATCTGACCGCTTTGGTCGCGTTAAAATGATGACCTATATGATGATATTATTCTCAATTGGAACCGCTCTCTTAGCTTTTGTACAGACATATGAACAATTTATTATTGTTCGTTTCATATCAGCAATTGGTATGGGCGCTGAATATTCATTAGCCACAATGGTAATGGCTGAATATGTAAAAGTTAAACATAGAGCAACTATTATGGGCGTATTAGGTTCTTCCTATTCATTGGGATATTTAGTCGCTGTTTTATTAGCGGGCGCTATTCTCCCTGACTATGGTTGGAGACCATTATTCTTAATCTCAATCTTCCCAGTAATTGTGGCGATTTATATTCGAGTAAAAGTACCCGAACCAACTGGTTGGAGGTTGGCTAAAAAACAAGTTAAAACATCTAAAGTTAAGAAATCCAATGAATGGTTGGCGTTGTTTAGGGATAAAAAAGTTTTTACCATCTTTCTGTTATGGATATTAACGTCTTCCCTATTGCAATTCGGATATTATGGAGTAGGTACTTGGTTACCAACGTATATTGTGAAAGAATTAGGCTTTAATTTCAAAGAAATGACAGGTTACTTAATTGGCACATATACAGCATCGATTCTTGGTAAGGCACTTGCTGGTTGGGTTGCCAATGTAATAGGTCGTCGTGGGGTTTTCGTGCTTGCAGGACTATCTACAGCGGTCATGCTACCCGTCATCTATTTTTATCAAACACCAGGAAACATCATTATTTTAATGACTGTTCTAGGTTTCGTATATGGAGCGCCGTATGGTGTAAATGCTACTTATTTAAGTGAAAGCTTCCCAACTCATATTAGAGGAACCGCTGTAGGTGCGGCTTATAATACAGGAAGAGTAGGTGCAGCTATAGCTCCTATCCTTATTGGAATTATCGCTACTACACAATCAATTGGATTTGGACTAGCTGTCTTAGGTATCTCTTATGCATTCATGGGGTTAATTCCTGCACTATTCATTAAAGAGAAAATGTATGATACTTTTGAAAACGATCCAAAAGGAGAAATATCGGAAAAAAAGGGAGAGCTAGGAGAAGAAGAGATACTAGCAAACGAGGTTCTAGTGCAAAAACCTTAAGACAAAACATCAATAGACCGCAAAGCATTTCTTGAAGAAAGCTTTGCGGTCTATTTACATGAGAATTTCTTTTCTAACGTTGGGGGAAGTTACATAAAAAAACCATTCAACTAGGCATGCACCCTACCTGAATGATTTTTTTATGTTTCACATGAAAATTTTTAAGCACAATAATTGTAAGTGACGCATAGCTGAACTGACAGGATTTTTTTGAACTTTACGCTTAGGCACATAGCATTGCATGCAATTGTTTACAGCTGTATACCTAAGCACCTGGGTCCTCCCATTCATATATCTCCCTCCCTTCATTGTCAAAAAATTTTCAGCAATTGTCACAAAGTCTTTATTGCAAATGAGCTTTTAAATCCGATTTGATTTTTTCTAGCTCTGTCTCTTCTGGAATAAAATACCATATATGATCAATCTTTTTGCCATTTCCCTCTTTGAATGACAACTGCTCGATATTACTATCCATCTTTTTATAAATACTTTGTAGCTGGACTAAGTCCTTCATCGTAAAATTCATACGAACATTTTCTCCTACTACATCAAGCAAATCTGTAGCCTTTAATAATATAGAAGGTGTCGTCGAGGCTTTTTTTAGAACAGCTTCAATAATTTGTCGTTGGCGAATTTGACGACCGAAATCACCACGTGGATCTTCATAACGAATCCGAGAGAAAATCAATGCCTTATCACCATCTAAAGTGATCTCCCCCTTCGGATAATGGTAGGAATTGTAAGTTAAATCCATGTCATTATCAATCGTTACCCCACCAATCGTATCGATAATTTGCAGGAAGCCTTCCATATTAATAAACACATAATAATCAATAGGTATATCTAAAAAATGCTCCACCGTATTCACCGCCATTGGAACGCCTCCAAATGCATAGGCATGGTTGATTTTATCGACGGAATCATGGCCAACAATTTCTGTACGAGTATCTCGAGGTATACTAAGCATCTTCATCGTATGTTTTTCAGGGTTCACCGTAATGACTATCATCGTATCTGAACGTCCACTATCATTTTTACGTTCATCCACCCCAAGCATTAACACAGAAAACGGGTCTTTTTTCGTAACTATTTTTTGTTCTTTATTTTCATCACCTGTCGTTTCCATTAATGGTGTATTTATTTTATTCATTGTCTTTTGGATAGTGTAATAAGCAGTACCTATAAAAATTAAAAAAATTGTTAATAAAGCACCTACTATCCAAAGTAAAATTTTCTTCTTGCTCTTCTTTTTCTTAGAGCGTTTCATATTTTTTTCCATACATAAGTCCTCTCTTGCAAAAAAATTTACCCCTCTTTTTGACGTTTTAAGTTGGAAAAAAGTTAATATAGTCTAATTATATGCATATTGGACGAAAAAAAGACGTACACTAGTATTTACCAAATACCGACATACTATCCCTTTCCAGCTAACATCTTTATATGATCCCACTAGTTTTATACGAAAGTAGCAATCTTTGTCCCCATTGACCCATGAGACTGCAGATTTTAGGTGAAGGTTTTGCCTTTGTAAATAACAGTAGAAAAAGGCTCAAGACAGCTTTTACATTGTCCTAAGCCTTTTTGGTAGACGTCATTATAAGATTAATCATTATACTAAAAGTAAACGAACGTACTTTTGCACATGCTTGTACAAAGTAGAATAATACTATTCTTGAACTACCCCCACTTATCGACCTTACGGCCTGATTGAAGTGGGAGATTCTTGGGAACAGAGCATACTTGTTGGTGTATTTCTTTACCAACAGCGGTTTCTCTTATTTACC